>CAJUBT010000015.1 GCA_910584815.1 uncultured Christensenella sp.
TAATTTATTTAATTACTTGACTTGAATAATTCTATTTTATAAAATTATTAAAAAAGTTAGGGGTGGAAAAGTAATTAGCGTATGAATAATTTTATTTCTGATTATGAAATAACAAACGATATAAAAACTAAGTTAAGGAATATAGAAAATAACCTTGCTAAAATTAACGCTATTGATAAAAACGAAAAATATTATAAATTTTGTGATGAACTAAAACAAGAAATTATATTTTCTACCCTAAAAATTAACAATAAAAACTTAACTATTGCAGATGTAAAACAACACATTAATAGCAATAAAATTTATGAAATAGATAAAAACATTATAGAAGTTAAAAATATCAAAAATGCCTATGAAAATGCAAGTGAAATAAACATTTATAAAATTGGTGATTTATTAAAAATACATAATATTGTATCAAGAGAATTAATACAAGATACGGGTTGCACTCGTTCACAACAAGTTGTAAGTTATTTAAATGGCAATAAAATTGTCTGCCTTGCTTTGCCTCCTAAACAAGTTGTTTTAAGGTTAGAAGCTCTTTTTGAATGGTTAAGAACAAGCGAAGAAAATACAATAATTAAAGCCTGTGTGTTTTATTATGAATTTGCATTTATTCATCCTTTTAGAAAATATAACGGAGTAGTAAGCAGAATCTGGCAAAAAGCAATTTTAAGCAGTTATAATAAGTGTTTTATGAAAGTGCCAATTGAAAGTGCTATAAATAACAACTTTGAAAATGTTAACAGTTTAATAGCCTTTTCTAAAGGTGAAGAGGACTGCACAAGTTTTGTTAATTTTATGCTATTGTTAATTAACAATTCTTTAGAAAATTTTATAACTGCCTTTAATAATAGAATTTAATTTGTAGGTAATGAGTGAATTCATAAATAGTTAACAAAAAATTGTTTATGTTATTGCAATATAATTATTACTTAAGTTGGTTTAATTTTTATATTTATTAAAGTGAATAAATTATAAAATTAAACATTTTTTTAGTTTTATTAAAAAACATAGTTTTGTAAATTTTATGTAACTATAAAAATATTATAAAAAAGCATTTATAATTATTTTTATAATAAAAAAAAAGACAGTTAAGCAATAAAATAAACTGTCTTTTTTTATGTGTATTTTTACTGTAAATATAATTTTATTCTAAAAATATTTAAAAAGAAGTTGATATTAACTAGATTTAAATTGTTTAAAATTTAAATATTTATTAAGTTTATTTAAACTAATTATTTTGCAAAAAATTTCATAGTTCTAACAACTTCTTCGCGTGGGTTATTTCCACCTTTATAATTAAGTTCTTTAAAATGTAAATTTTCCATACTTTTTTCAGGATCTATATAAAATTTTTGGTTAAGTATTTGGGTCATAACTTTAGGGTAGTAAAGCCCTGGTTCTTTTCCTTGTTTTAATTGTTTTTTAGCCATAAATTTGGCTATAAACGAACAAAGAAACGCAGGAACTTGAACAACTTTCCTTTTGTCACCCATTCCTTTAAGCATAAGTTTAAGTAGTTCTTTAAAAGTTATGTTATCGGTTGAAATTGGGTAACTACCGCCGCTTTCTCCAAAGAAAGCACAAGCCACAATAGCTTCTGCAACACCAACTTTATCTATAATTGCAGTTCCGCCGCCTCTAGGGAAATATAAATTTTTAAAGCCATCGAAGTGAGAAATTAAACTTGCTTTCCAAATAGGAGTTCTTCCCTCAGCAAGCCCAAAAATATAAGGTAATTCAAGAAAACTAACCGAAAAATTATCATCGCATAATAAAGAGCATTCCTCTTGTTGTTCTTTTCTGCATTTTATATAAGGGTGGTACTTTGCTAACTTTCCACTTAATTTTTTGTTAAAGTATGCAAAATAGGAACTTAAAACAACCACATTTTTAATTCCACTTTGTTTTGCGCTGTTTAATATGTTTTTGCACTTTTTTACCAACCTTTCATAAAAAAAGTTGTAAGCAGGGGCGTTTGGCGTTTCCCTATCATCTGGTCCGAGGGCATAAATTAAAGTGTCGTAGTTGTTTGAAAATAACTCATTTAATTCATCATCTGTTGCATTAAACAAATCACATAATTTTATGCCAATTTTTTTATCTACAAAGCCTAAATTTAATTTTTCACTTTGTAGTGCTATAATATCAACCTTGATATCCTTTTTTAAAAATTCTTCTGCTGCTGCATAACCTAAAAACCCCGAACCACCAGCAATTATAACTTTTTTTATATCTCTCATTTTTAACTCCAAAATTTATATAAAATAAAATATTAATTTAATTGTATATTTATTTGCATTATTTGGCTACTTATTTTATACTAAATTTATAAATTTAAATCAAGCAACATTGGAGAAATTGTTAATGAAAAAAATTTTTATTGTTACAGGAGCAAATGGTTTTTTAGGGAATAATGTAATTAGAACCTTATTAAATAGGTATAAAACCGAAGAAATTGAAATTAGGGCACTTACTCATAGTGGTAGCACAAAAAAGAATGCCTTAGAAGGTTTAAATTGCAAAATTTATCAAGGTGATGTTTCAAAAATTGAAACCCTTGAAGAAGTTTTTAATATACCAGATAACAGCCAAATTTATGTTATTCATTGTGCAGCAATTGTTTCAATTAAAGCAAAGAAAGACCCTTTAATTTATGCAGTTAATGTTACAGGAACAAAGAATATTGTTGAAAAAACCCTTCAAGTAAATGCTAAACTTATTCATGTTAGTTCTGTTCACGCAATTACGGAAACTCCTAATAATGAAGAAATTAAAGAGATTGAAGTTTTTGAACCAAATAAAGTGAAGGGTGCCTACGCACAAACAAAAGCAGAAGCTGCCAATTTTGTTTTAGATGCAGTTAAAAATAAAGGGCTGGATGCTTGCATTGTTCATCCTTCTGGGATGATTGGACCTAACGACTTTGGAATGACTCATTTAACAAAACTAATACAAGATATTGCAAGCGGAAAATTTAGAGTTTGTGTTAGAGGAGGGTACGACTTTGTTGATGTGAGAGATGTTAGTGAAGCTATTGTTAATGCTTGTGACCTTGGAGAAAAAGGAAATTGTTACATTCTTTCAAACAAATTTTACACAATTAAAGAAACTGCCGATTTTGTTTGTGACTATGCAAAATTAAAAAGAATTAAATTTATAATTCCAATGCCAATTTGTAAGTTCTTTGCCCCAGTTTGTGAACTCTATTATAATTTAAGAAAAATTCCACCACTATTTACAAAACTTTCCTTGTACACTGTAACCTCAAATGGTAATTTTAACAATAATAAGGCAAAGGAAAAATTAAAATTTTCACCAAGACCAATAAACGAATCTATTGCTGATACAGTAGAATTTTTAAAAACTGAAAACAGAGTATAATGCTACTAAGTTAACTAAAGTTATAAATAAAAGGTTTTAAAAATAAATAAAAAAATAAACATCTTATATTAAAACAAGGTGTTTATTTTTTTATTGCTATTAAATTCTTAACTATTTAAAATTCTAGGTTAATTTTAAATTTTATCATTCAATTATTATATTTGTTTTAAAAAATAATTAGTAGAAACATTATTAAAATTAATTAATAAATTTATAGCTTTAATTGCCTTTAAAACTTTTAATTAAAATTTGTTTCATATCTTCAACCATAGGCACTCTTGGGTTAGCAGGGGAGCATTGGTCTTCATATGCCATAAAAGCAACTTCATCCAAATTCTTTAGCCATTCTTCTTCTGTTATGTTTTGTTCACAGAAATTCATTTTAATTCCAATATTTTTGCCAAGTTCCAAGCAAGCTTTAGCAAGGCTTTCAACTCCTTGAGCTGTTGTTTCTGCAGGTAATCCAAGTAATCTTGCAATGGTTGCATATTTTTCATCTGCAACATAGTAGTTTGCTTTAGGCCAGGCTTGAAGCTTTTGAGGCACTGTACCGTTATATCTTATTGTGTGAGGTAATAATATTGCGTTTGCTCTTCCGTGTGGGGTGTGGAAAACAGCGCCAACTTTGTGTGCAAGGGAATGGTTCATTCCAAGGAAGGCATTGGCAAAAGCCATACCAGCAATGGTAGAAGCGTTGTGCATTTTTTCTCTAGCTTCTAAATCATTTTTTCCATTTTCAACTGCTCTTGGTAAATATTTAAACACAAGTTGAATTGCTTGCAAAGCAAGCCCATCGGTATAATCGTTAGAAAGCACAGAAACATAGGCTTCAATAGCGTGGGTTAAAACATCCATTCCAGTGTCGGCAGTAACGCCAGCGGGTAAGTTTGTTGTAAACTCAGAGTCTATAATAGCAACTGTTGGAGTAAGGGAATAATCCGCAAGAGGATATTTTTTATTGTTTTCTTTATCAGATATTACAGCAAAAGGTGTAACTTCGCTACCAGTTCCAGAAGTTGTTGGAATACATACTAAGCGAGATTTTCTTCCAAGTTCAGGGTATCTAAAAGCACGCTTTCTAATGTCCATAAATTTTTGTTTTAAATCATCAAAGTCAATGTCTTCATTTTCGTAAAATAGCCACATCCCCTTTGCACAATCCATTGCAGAACCTCCACCAAGGGCAATAATTGTGTCTGGTTGGAATGCTTTCATAACATTCAAACCTTTTTTTACAGTTGAAATATCTGGGTCTGGTTCAACATCACAGAATAGAGAAACTTGCACTTTATTTCTTCTTAAATTAAGCTGTTCAGTTATTTTGTTAACATAGCCTAAATCCATCATAGTTCTATCGGTAACAATAAAAGCTCTGTTAATATTTTTCATATCGTGCAAATATTGAATTGAGTTTCTTTCAAAATATATTTTTGATGGAACTTTAAACCATTGCATAGTGTTTCTCCTTTTACCAATTTTTTTAATGTTAAGTAGGTTCACGGCACTAATGTTGCCACCAACCGAATTGTTACCATAACTTCCACAGCCAAGTGTAAGAGAGGGTAGGAAAGAGTTGTAAATATTTCCTATGCCACCAAAAGTTGCTGGGGAATTCCAAATAATACGCATTGCCTTAACACGCTTACCAAACTCTTCGGCAATTTCCTTGCTTTTTGTGTGAATACAAGCACTATGCCCAAGCCCATTAAATTCAACCATTTTACAAGCTTTATCGTAACCGTCTTCTAAATCGTTTGCTTTTATTATTGCAAGAATAGGAGATAATTTTTCTCTAGTTAAAGGTTCATTAATTCCAACTTCTTTACATTCAACAAGAATAACAGGGGTTTTATCTGGCACATTAAACCCAGCCCCTAAGGCAATGTCTTTTGCAGGTTGCCCAACAATGTCTGCATTTAATTTTGCTTCTTGCAAATTTGTTCTATCATCATTGATGTTAAACATAAAGCGTTCAAGTTGTTCTTTTTGTTTTTTTGTTGCAAGAACAACTCCAAAGCGTTTAAATTCTTCAACAACTTCACCATAAATTTCTTTATCAACAATAACCGCTTGTTCCGATGCACAAATCATACCATTATCAAAAGCTTTGCTTAAAACTATATCGTTAACTGCTTGTTTAATATCTGCAGTTTCTTCAATGTAAGCAGGCACATTGCCAGCTCCAACGCCAAGTGCTGGTTTGCCACAAGAATATGCAGCCTTTACCATTCCATTGCCACCAGTTGCAAGTATGGTTGCCACACCTTTATTGTTCATTAAAGCATTTGTTGCATCCATAGAAGGATTTTCTATCCATTGAATACAATTTTCTGGTGCACCTGCTTTAACCGCGGTTTCAAGCATTAATTGTGCTGCTTTTTTAGAACATTGTTGTGCAGATGGGTGAAAAGCAAAAATAATAGGGTTTCTAGTTTTTAAACTAATTAAACATTTAAAAATAACAGTTGAAGTTGGGTTTGTAACTGGGGTAATTCCGCAAATAACACCAACAGGGTCTGCCACTTCAACAATGCCAGTAACAGGGTCTTCACTTACCACGCCAACAGTTTTTAAATGCCTCATATTATTAACAACATATTCGCAAGCATATAAGTTCTTTGTTGCTTTGTCTTCAAACACACCACGCTTAGTTTCCTTAATTGCTTCCATTGCAAGTTCGCCGTGTTTGTCAAGCCCTGCAACGCTGCATTTTGCAACTATATAGTCTACTTGCTGTTGGTTTAAAGTTCTAAATTTATCTAAAGCAACAAGCCCATTTTTAACCAAGTTGTCAATCTCATTTGTAACATTGTCATCAATTTTGTTTTCCATAATAAAATCCCTTTCTTAATTTTTGGTTTAATAAATAGTTATTTATATTTAGTTTTTTTTCTAATTCATTTGGTTAGTTTTTTTGTTTTTAAATAAACATTAGTACTTTAATTGTTTAACACTTTTTTATTTTAAGTTAATATACTAATGCTGCAATAAAAATTACTATTAATTGTTTTTTGTTATATAAAACATTTTACTAAAATTTGGTAAATTTTTCAAATATTTTAATAATGTTTTTGTTAAACTATTGTTAATCTTTAGTTAAACTATTGTCAATTTAAATTTTAATGGCTTATATTAATTTATTATTATATCCATAAAAGTGTTTGTTAATATTGCAAAAATTGGCTATAATAAGTTAAGTTTTAAAAAAAAGAGAGGGAATATTATGAATAAAACTTTAAAAGTAGCCCAAATTGGGTGTGGAAAAATGTCGGTTTACACAATGCGTTATGTTTACGAAAAAGGTGGAGAAATTGTTTGTGCTTACGATATTAGTGAAAATAGAATTGGTAAAGACATTGCTTCTGTTATGGGTGGGGCAGAAAAAGGTGTTGTTATAGAAGATGTTAAAAACTTAGAAGCATCTTTAAAGAAAAACAAACCTCAAGTTGCAATTATAACAACAATGAGTTTAATGAGTGACATTTACGATGCTATGAAAATTTGTGCTAGTTGTGGTGTAAATGCAATTTCAACTTGTGAAGAAGCTTTCTTCCCAGCAAATTCTTCCCCAAAAATAACAAAAGAATTAGATGCTCTTGCTAAGAAAAATAATTGTACTTTATCTGGCAGTGGCTATCAAGATGCTTCTTGGGGTAGTTTAATTTCAGTTCTTTGCGGAACAACTCAAAGCATTAAAAAAATTAAAGGTAAATCTTCTTATAATGTAGAAGACTATGGCATTGCCCTTGCTCAAGTTCACGGTTCTGGTTTAAGTTTAAAAGAATTTGATGAAAAAATTGCAAGTGTAGATAGAATTAGCGATGAAGAAAGACAGAAACTTATTGATAATGGCGAATATTCTCCTTCATATATGTGGACAGTTAATGGTTGGCTTTGTGAAAAACTTGGTTTAACAGTTGTAAATCAAACTCAAAAGTGTGTTCCACAAACTTATCACGACGATTTAAAATCTTCAACTTTAAATATGACAATAAAAAAAGGTGATGCAACAGGTATGAGTGCTGTTGTAACAACAACCACAAAAGAAGGCATCATTCTTGAAACAGAATGTATTGGCAAAGTTTATGGACCAGAAGAATTTGATCAAAACGAATGGACAATAGAGGGCGAACCAACAACAACATTCACAATTAGTCGCCCAGCAACAGTAGAAATGACTTGTGCAAGCGTTGTTAACAGATTGCCAGATATAGTTGCCGCACCTGCTGGTTATGTTACAACCGATAAAATGGCAGACCTAAACTTTAAAACACAAATTTAAATATTATAAAGCAATTTGTTTATAACATAAATGTAACTTAGTACATTTTAAAAATTTAAATAAAAAAAATAACACAAGAAAAAAAACTTGTGTTATTTTTTTATTTGTCTTCAAGCCCTATTAAGTAATCGGTAGAAACATCAAATAATTTTGCTAATTTAACTAATGTTTCAAAGTTAGGTTCTGCACTGCCATTTTCATATCTTATATAAGAAGGTTGCTTTATTTTTAAATACTCAGCCACTTCAATTTGTGTCATTTTTAGCAATTTTCTTTGTTCTACAAGTCTTTTTTGGAAAATTGTCATAATATTATAACTCTCCTCTTTGGCAATTATAACAACTTGCTATAAAATTAGCAAAAATATAGCGTGTTGCTATATTTTTTAGAAAAATACATTTTGTTATAAAAAATATAGGAGAAAAAATGGTAGGTAAAAAATTAAAAGAAAATGGTAATATAGAAAATAAATTAAAAGAGTTGCGAACTTTAAAGGGCATTAAAGTAGAAGATTTAGCAAAAACTATTGAAATATCTAAAATTAAACTTAAGAGGATAGAGAAAAATAAAAGCCCAGCAAACATAACAACCCTTGCTAAGTTTGCCATATATTTTAACACTAAAGTAGATTATCTTTTTGATGAGTATAATAAAACATAAATCAACAAACGCTTTAAGTTTCTGTTAAAAAATTTAAGGTTCAAGTTTTAACTTTAAAATTAAAAAAACTCTATCTAATTTGATAAAGTTTTTTAAATTATAGTTTAATAAAATTTTATATTATGTATTTACAATTATAAAAAATTTATATATATTGATATTGTTGAATTAACATCTAATCGCTTAAATCAGCGATGGTTTGGAGTTGTAACCAACCACGAACGGATTAATACTCCGTTCTTTTTTTTATTTACAATAAACTTTCTTTATTAACTTTTTATCAAATAATAGTTAATGGCTCTTATTAAAAAGATTTTTTAATTCTATCTTATTTTATTGCCACAAGAGTGACAGAATTTTGCGTTATCTGTAATTTTTTCTCCGCACTGAGGGCAATTATTGCCTGCTTTAACAAATTTCTTTCCACATTCTGTGCAAAATTTTGCATTAGGTGCATTTTTTGCTCCACATTCTGTACAAAATTTACCTCTTTTTTCAGGCTTTTCATCATCGCTGGTGGAAGTTTTAATAGATTGTTTAACCATATCGCCAATAGCCATACCTGTTCCAAGTTGAGAACCAAGCCCTGCAAGCCCTGGGTTTTTAGCTGCATCACCAATAGCTTCGGCAGATTTATATTTTACATATGTATCCATACTATTTTTCAAAACACCCATAGAAGATTGGGTATCAATTGCTTTTTCAACTTGTTCAGGGAAGGAGATGTTTTCTATAACCAAGTTAGAAAGCAACAAACCTAAGTTTGTAAATTGTTCACCAATTTGGGTTTTAACTTGTTTGCTAAATTCAAGTAAGTTGCTTGCAAGGTCTAAAGCTCCAATTTTGCTTTCAGCAATGGTATCAGAAATGCCAGAAACTAAAATGCTTTTTAAGTAACTAGAAATACTTTCGCTAGTATAGCTAGAACTTGTTCCAAAAAGTTCTTTTAAAAAAGTTTTTGCATCGTTAACTCTAAAAGAAAAACTGCCAAAGCCTCTAATTCTTATAGAACCAAATTCTTTATCTCTCATTGTAATTGGGTTTGTGGTACCCCATTTTTGATTTGTGAATTGGCGGGTGTTAACAAAAAATACATCAGCTGTGAAAGCAGATTTAAACCCTCTTGGCCAAGCAAGTAAAGCAGAAAGAATAGGTAAGTTGCTAACCATTAAGGTGTGAATTCCTGGTTCAAAAACATCTGCAATTTTACCTTTAACCATAAAAACAGCCACTTGAGATTCTCTAACAGTTAGTTTAGAGCCAATCATAATTTGGCGACCTTCCATTGGAAATTTATAAACCATAGTGTTTGAACTATCATCAAGCCAATCAATATTTTTTAACGATTGAGATTTTATAAAACTAAAAAGTCCCATTGTAAATTTATCCTCTTTTATTTTTAAAATTTTTTATTAATTATTATTTTTTTACTTATTTAAAGTTATGTAAATTTAATAACGCAAAATAAAAAAATTATTTTGTTTTTTAATACCTATATTTTTTACTATCTTAAAATGACATCACAATTAACAGCAGTAATTTCTTGCCCTTCAGATAGAACTATAGTTTGGTTGTGCTTATATTCTTTAACATAATTGCCAATTCTTAAATTAAAAGTTTCATCTTCATCTCTTGTGGAAAGTAAAGTGTATTTACCAGCCCAAACTCTGTTTTTCTTACCAACAATTTCGGTTTCATTTTGCTTTAAAATAATATCGCTAGAACCAAAAGAAACATTCATTTCACCATTTTCATCTACAACAGTTTGGTCTATTGTATATCTAACACCTTTTTTTGCTCTAATTCCATCAACTTCACGGTCCTTAAACCCTTTTAAAGTTTTAGAGTATTTACGGTTAATAAAAATAAACATTAAAAGTATAAATGCACATAGCACACCTAAAATAATGCAAAGAATTTGATAAGTATCCATAACTATATTATTCTCCCTATTTATTAATATTAAGATTATATATTTTTTTTGCACTTTAATCAATAGTTTTAAACAAAAAAAAGTTTTTTAGTAAAATTTGTCTTTTTTATAAAAACCTTTTGCCAACCTTTAAACATAAAAGTATAATGTTAATGTTAACCTAAAAAACTTGCTAAGGTTATAAAACTTTTTAAAATAATAAAATAAATTTTTATTTTTTTAGTTAACCTTATTCACATTTAATAAAAAAGTTTATAAAACTAAAAAATATTAACAATTTAAATGTTTTTAATATTAAAAAAAGAAAATTTTTAAAACTTAATTTTAACAAAACTTTCATAATAAAACTTAACTTTTTTTAAAACAATTTTCAACTCAAAACAAAAAAAGGGAGAATTAAATTATATGATGAAAATAGGTACTTCTGGGTTTAGAGGAATTATAGGCGATGAATTTACAAAGGAACAAGTTGTAAAAATAATTCAATGTGTGTGTAACCAAATAGATAAAAAAAGTTTAAAGAAGGAAGTTATTGTTGGTTACGATAACCGTTTTATGAGTGAGGTTTATGCAAAGTGGATTTGTGAAGTTTTTGCAGGTAATGGCGTTAAAACTATTTACACACAAACTTCTGTGCCTTCTCCTCTTGTAAGTTTAATGACTAAGAAATATAAAAACGATTTTGGAATTATGGTAACAGCAAGCCATAACCCATACTATTATAATGGAATAAAAGTTTTTGTGGCAGAAGGTAAAGAACCAGATAGTGAACTAGAGAAAATTTTAAATACGGAAACAGAAAACATAACCTTAATAAATGCTTTAGATTACGACCTTGCAATAAAAAATGGTTTAGTAACAACAAAAGACTATACTTCCGAGTTTGTAACTAACATTGTAAATTTGCTTAAATTTAAAAGTAATTTTAAAGCAAAAGTTCTTTTTAATGTTATGAATGGTTCAAGTTTTAATGCAATAATGGAACTAAAAAAACAACTAAATTTAACTAACTTAGATGTTGTTAACACAAATAGAGATGCTCTTTTTAACTTAGATGGACCAATTCCTAATGAGGATAAATTACAAGATTTTAAAAAATATGCCTTAGAAAAGGGTTATGATTTTGCCTTTGCAACTGATGGTGATGGCGATAGAATAGCATTGTTTGATGAAAAAGGTAACTTTTATTGTGGTAATGAATTAAATGCATTAATTTATTACTTTACCGTTAAGGAGAAAAAACAAACTGGGCCTGTTGTTAAAAATGTAACCGTTTCTAAACTTGTTGAAAATGTTGCAAATTTGTTAGGAGAGAAGGCTATAGAAACTAAAATAGGCTTTAAAAATGTTACAGAAGCTTTGGTAAACAACAATGCTTTAGTAGGAGCAGAAAATAGTGGTAGTGAAATTAAAGGGCATACTTTTTGTAAAGATGGTTTAATAGTTTTTGCATTAGCACTAGAAATTTTAGAATATTATAAAAAGCCTTTCAGTGAAATTTTTGCTGACCTTAAAAAACAAGCAAATTATAATATGAGTTATAAAGAAACCTCTATAAAAGTTGCAAGCAAGGAAAATATTATAAATTATTTAAACAATAACACTCCAAACTTTAACAAAAAAATTGTGTCAACAAGTACACTAGATGGTTATAAATACTATTTCGAAGATGGTGCTTGGTTATCAATTAGGTTTAGTGGAACAGAAAATTTACTTAGAATTGTTGCAGAAACAAACACTAAGGAAGAACTTGAAAGCATAATCGAAACCACCTTTGATATTATAAAAGCTATATAACAATTTTTTAAACATTTTAATTAACAACAATTTGTTTATTAAAAGTGGATAAAAAAATTTCTAAGTATAAATAAAATTGCGTTTTTTGTAACTAACATAAATTTATGCTTGCTATTTTTATAATTAACTAAAACAAGCAAAAAAAGAAAAGAACAGAAATAAAGAAAAGAATAAAAGAGAGAAAGATATATGAGTGAAGTAATTAAATTTAAAAAAGTTAGCGATGATGCTATTATCCCTAATTATGCCCACATAGAAGATGCTGGTATGGATGTTTATAGTAATGAAGAAAAACTTATTCCTGCACGCAGTTGGGATTTGGTTAAAACAGGAATATCAATGGAACTTCCATCTGGTTACGAGGCTCAAGTTCGCAGTAAAAGTGGTTTAAGTTTAAAAAGTGGTCTTATAGTGTTAAACAGTCCAGGCACAATTGATGAAAATTATAGAGGAGAAGTTGGCGTTATTCTTATGAATGTTTCAAACCAAGACTATAAAGTTGAAAAACATCAAAAGGTGGCACAAATGGTTATAAATAAGGTGGAACACTTTAAGGTTATAGAAGTTGAAGAAATTTCAAACTCTAGCCGTGGAGATGGAGCATTTGGTTCCACAGGCTTAAAAGATAATAATAAAAAGTAAAAATATATAAACTAATAAATATGAAATTGATATTTAACTAAAATGGCTAGAAATAAATACATACAACAAGGCGTTAAAGGATTTTTTGCAAGTTACCGATTATAGCAACTTGGACAAGTTTACTCAGCTAGATAGTTAACTCTAAAGCGTAAAATTTCTACCATTGGTTATGTAATATATAAAAGTCTGTAATATAAAAAATATATAATATAATTAATAGTTAAATAAATTTTATTAATTGTAGTTAAATAATTTTTTTAATAGTATTTAAACAAATTGTATTTAAATTTGTTTTGAATTTTTAACATAATTTAATATATATTTTTATATCTAATTGAGTTAAATAATTAAAAATAAACTTTAAATATAAACAACCAAAAAACATTAGCAGTTTAAACAATTGCTAATGTTTTTTTTAATTTATAATAAGTTTTGTTTAACATAAAATATGTTTTAAATATTATTTATTTTTTATTAAAATTACATTTAAAAGTTTCAAATTATTTTTGTTATATATTTTTATAAAATTTATTTTAATTAAAAGTTATAATTGTATAAAAATAAATTAATTTAAAATTTAACCATTTTATTTTAAACGCAGTCATATTAATATAATGAGTTAATTTTATTATTTGATTCTTACAATATGTGTTAAATTGCTAAAACCTGTTTTTTTATTTAACAAATTTTGTTTTGTATGTTATAAAAGATGTATAAGAGGAATTTTACATTGCTCTAATTTACATTTGCTGGGGGATTTTTTACTTTGACAAATATTTTTTTAATTATAGCCTTAGTGCTGTTAATAATGTGTTCAGCATTCTTTTCAGCTAGCGAAATAGCCTTTTCTTCAAGTAGTAGCGTAAGGTTAAAAAACCTTGCAGAAGATAATGTTAAAGGTTCAAGAAAAGCTTTATACATAAGCGAGCATTTTGATAGTGCACTTTCAACTGTTCTTGTTGGCAACAATTTTGTAAACATTTTATCTACAACTCTTTGTGCTTATTTATTTTTAAATATAATTTCTAACCCTGTTGTTTATAACATTGTTAACACCGTGGTTATGACAATTGTAATTTTAATTTTTGGCGAAATTCTTCCAAAATCTATTGCAAAAAACAATCCAGAAAAAGCGTGTTTATTTATTGCCCCTATTTTGTTTATTGTTATGAAAGTTTTGTTTATTTTTTGTGTGCCTTTTAATTTATTGCAAAAAGCATTTAGAAAAAAACAAAATGATGAAAATAAAAAGCCAACTATAACAGAAGATGAACTTGAAACTATTGTTGAAACAATGGAAGAAGAAGGCGTTATAGAAGAGCAAGATGCCGACATAATTTATGGTGCATTAAAATTTAATGATGTTTCTGTTAAAGATGTTATGACTCCACGAGTGGATGTTGTTTGCATTAACATTAAATGTAACATTGAAGACATTAAAAAAACATTTTTAAGAACCCAGTTCTCAAGAATACCAGTTTATGAAAAATCTAAAGATAACATAATTGGTATTTTAAATCAAAAAACTTTCTTTTCTGCAATAGTAGGGAAAAATCATATTAATATTCATAGTATGTTAACTCCTGCTTTATTTGTTTCTCAAACCACAAAAATAAACGATGTTATGAAATTAATGCAGAAAGAGCAAAAACATATGGCAATTGTTAGCGATGAATATGGTGGCACAAGTGGTATTATTACTATGGAAGATTGCTTTGAAGAAGTTTTTGGCGAAGTTTATGATGAGCACGATGATATAGTAACAACAATTTCTAAAATTGAAGATAATAAATTTAGAGTTAATGCAGAATTAAGCGTTGAAGAATTGTTTGACTTTTTACAAATAGAAAAAATGCCTAAGGAAAAATATAGCAATATTGCATCTTTCTTGTGCCATATTAGCGATAGCGTTCCTCAACAGGGCAAGGTTATTACTTATAAAACAGTAGATGAAACAATAGGTGAAGATAGTAAGTTTATTAAAACAGAGTTGGTTTTATCTTTTAAATTAATAAAGGTTGAAAAACGCCGAATAAGAGAAGTTGAACTAACCTTAACAAGTCAAGTTATAGATGAATAGTTTATAATTAAATTTTTAATTTGAAATTTATTCAAAATTAAAAAATAAATTTTATAAAGCTATTTAATTTAAACATAAATTGTCAAAAATTAAAATAACGAACTACCTTTAAACCTAATGGCTAAGTACAAGTAAGAGGAGTTAAAAAAGTAACACAATGTCAATTATAAAAAGTCAACACATCTATTTACCAAA
Source organism: uncultured Christensenella sp. (assembly GCA_910584815.1). GTDB lineage: Bacteria > Bacillota > Clostridia > Christensenellales > UBA1242 > UBA7862. The sequence goes on from CAJUBT010000015.1 coordinate 14,977, forward strand.
CAAACATTTAGATTTTACTAAATGGGCAGTAATTAGTTGCGAACAATTTGCAAACGATGAAGAGTACTGGGAAACCGTTAAAAACTATGTAAGTGGTAGCCCAACAACTTATGAACTTATTTTGCCAGAAATAAGTTTTAAAAGTGATTGGGAAACAAAAATAAAAGAGATTAATAAAAACATACTTAACTACTATCAAGCAGGAATGTTTGAAGATGCTGGTCCTTGCATAGTTTTAGTTAATCGTAGCACCAAAAATCACCCAAAAAGATTAGGGCTTGTTATGACAGTAGACTTAGAAAAATTTAGCACCATACCAACAAATCAAGCTCCAATTAAAGCAAGTGAAGGTTCTTTTGTAGACAGAGTTCCGCCTAGAGTAGAAATGCGAAAAGATAGTATTATGGAACTATCTAACATTGTGTTATTATATGATGACCGCAAAATTCACATAGCAAATAATTTGTATGAAAGAAGAGAAGAGTTAGATAAACTTTATGAATTTAACCTTAACTTAGATGGTGGAAAGGTTACTGGCTACAGAGTTAAAAATGTTGAAGGAATGACAAGATTATTTGACCAACTTTTAACACCAGAATATTTAAAAGAAACTTTTAACACCGACAATGAATTTTTGTTTGCAGTGGCAGATGGAAACCAATCTTTAGTAACTGCAAAAGAACACTGGAATAATGTTAAAAAGTTTTTAAACGAAGAGGAACAATTAAATCACCCAGCAAGATATGTGCTTGTTGAGGCAATAAACATTCACGATGATGGGGTAGAACTAAACCCAATTCATCGTATTGTTATGGGTGTTAATAAAAGTTTTTTAAAAGGGCTTAAAAAACTTTTTAAAATTAACAAAAAAATGAGTGAAGAAGAATATACCACACAAAAAATTTTTATGGGAGATGAAGAAGATACTTTTTATGTTCCTTCTAACACTCCTAAAGCAATTAAATTAATTCAAGATTATATAGATAAATGTTCTTCAAAGCATATAGAAATGTCGGTAGACTATATAAAAAGTGAAGAAGAACTAAAGCAAACTTGTAAAATAAAGCGTAATGCTATTGGCATTACAATTCCAAAAATAAACAAAAATGAATTATTCGAGTTTATTATTAAACAAGGGCCATTGCCAAGAAAATCTTTTGCAATGTGTGAACCAAAAGAAAAACGCTATTACTTAGAAGCACACAAAATTAAGTTAGTTTAGTTATTAATTTTTTAATAGTTTTTAATTTTGTTTAATTTTTTTTTAACATTAAAAACTATAAAAATTTTAATATATAAGTTTTGTTTATGGTTGTTAATAAAAAGTTTTATAAGCAACTTAATAATACAAAACAAGGGAAGTTGAATTTTAGTGTACTAAAATTCAACACAAAAAATAAATTTTTTGTTCAAAAACTGTTGTTTTTGCTTCCCCTTTATATTCATTGTTAGTTTTATTTAAAGCCTAATTTTTGAAAAAACCACTTTGAATATAAAATAATTAATACTATTTTAAAACGGAGAAAATTTTTATTATGGACATACCACAAATTTTAAGTTTAGAATTTAATTTAGAACCACAACACGCATTAAATATAATATCTTTATTAGATGAAGGTTGCACAGTTCCATTTATTGCAAGATATCGTAAAGAAATGCACGGAAGCTGTGATGACCAAAAAATAAGAGATTTTGCCGATAGACTAGAATACCTAAGAAATTTTGATAAAAGAAAAGAAGAAATTGTAAGGTTAATAACCGAACAAGAGAAAATGACCCCTGAAATTATGGCAAGTTTAGATAAAGCCTTAACTTTAACTGAACTTGAAGATATATATCGCCCATTCAAACCAAAACGCCAAACAAGAGCAACAATTGCCGAAGCAAAAGGTTTAAAACCACTTGCAGAAATTATTTTTGCACAAAAAGAAACAACTGCTTTAGAAGAACTTGCAAAAAATTATATAGATGCCGAAAAGGGTGTTGAAAATGCAGAACAAGCTTTGCAAGGTGCTTATGATATTATTGCAGAAATGATTAGTGATGATGCTGAAATTAGAAAAATATTAAGAGAATTTTTAATGCAATCAGCACAAATAGTAACAACTTTAAAACCAGGTGAAAAATACTTAATTTATCAAACCTATGAAAATTATAAAGAACCAGTTGCAAAAATTCCTAGCCACCGCATATTAGCCATAAATCGTGGTGAAAAAGATGAATGTTTAAAAGTAGATGTTGAAGTTAATGCTGAAAAATGCCAAGAACTAATTGCAGAGCAAGTGCTTATTAAAAATGGCTCTTACGAAGAAACTTTGCGAAATGTTATTGCCGATAGTTATGAAAGATTAATTTTACCTTCACTTATCCGTGAACTAAGAGCAACTCTAACTGATACTGCTAGTGAGCAAGCAATTAAAATGTTTGAAGTTAACTTAAAACCTCTTTTAATGCAACCTCCACTTAAAGATAAAGTTATTTTAGGGTTAGACCCTGCTTATCGTACAGGCTGTAAAATTGCAGTTATAGATAAAAGTGGAAATGTTATAGATAAAACTGTTATTTTCCCAACTCCTCCTCATAATCAAATAGAAAAATCGGAAGAAATTATTGCCGAACTTGTTAAAAAGCATAGCGTAGATGCAATATCTATTGGTAACGGAACAGCAAGTAAGGAAAGTGAAATTTTCGTAAGCAACCTTATAAAAAAATTACCTCGCAAAGTAGAATATATGGTTGTAAACGAAGCTGGCGCCAGTGTTTACAGTGCATCTAAAGTTGGGGCAGAAGAATTTCCAGATTACGATGTAACAACAAGAAGTGCAGTTAGCATTGCAAGGCGTTTGCAAGACCCTCTTGCAGAACTTATTAAAATAGACGTTAAATCTATTGGTGTTGGACAATACCAACACGATATGCCTCAAAAACGCTTAACAACGGTTTTAGATGGCGTTGTAGAAGATTGTGTTAACTCTGTTGGTGTTGACCTTAACACAGCTTCATATAAATTGTTAGAGCATATTTCTGGTTTAAACGCTGGCATTGCAAAAAATATAGTTGAATACCGCAGAAAGAATGGTAAATTCACCGAGAGGAAAGAACTTCTTGAAGTTTCAAAACTTGGCGAAAAAGCCTTTGTACAATGTGCAGGTTTCTTAAGAATTCCAAACGAAAAAAATATTTTAGATAATACTGGTGTGCACCCAGAAAGTTACGATGCAACAAAGAAACTTCTTGCAAGTTTTAATATGACAGAACAAGATGTTATTAACGAAAACATTCAAAATCTACCAAGATTAATTGCTGCAAAAGGTGAAGATAAAGTTGCTAGTGAATGTGGCATTGGTGTGCCAACTTTAAATGACATTGTAAAAGAACTTTTAAAACCAGGGCGTGATATTCGTGATGACCTTCCAAAACCAGAATTGAGAAGCGATGTTATGAGTATCGAAGACCTTAAAGTTGGAATGGTGCTAAAAGGCACAGTTAGAAATGTTATTGATTTTGGTGCTTTTGTAGACATTGGCGTTCACCAAGATGGACTTGTTCATATATCCGAAGTATGCGATAGATATATTAAACATCCAAGTGAAGAACTTACTGTTGGGCAAGTTGTTAATGTTAAAGTTATTAATATTGATTTGCAAAAACAAAGAATTGGCTTATCAATTCGCAAAGTAGATGAAGATTTAACTCAGGAAAATGTTGTTTCAACAACACCTCTACAAACCGAAAATTAATTAATTTAAAAATTTTTTTTAAAAAAATTGTTAAACATTTTACAATAAAAAAACAAGAAATTACTTTTTAATTAAACCAATAAGCATTATTCAATTTAAAAGGAAATATTATGATTAATAAACTAAAATTTGTTAAACTGAAAGATATTTTCTCTGGTTTTAAACTTTTAATTGTTCTTTTGCCAGCCTTAATTGCAAAAATATTTATACGCGATTTCTGGCTTGTATGCGAAAGGGAAGATGAAGCAAGAGATAATGGCTATTGGTTTTTTAAATATGTTACAGAAAACCAAAAACAACAAAAAGTTGCTTATGCAATAAATAAAAAATGTGTAGATTACCCTAAAGTAAAAAACTTAGGTAAAATAATTAAATATGGTGGTATATCTCATTGGTTTTGGTATATAGTAGCAGATAAAAATATAAGTTCACAAAAAGGCGGAAAACCAAACGCTGCCGTGTGTTACTTTTTGGAAGTTGTTTTAAAATTAAGAAAGAATAATAGGGTATTTTTACAGCACGGAATTACAAAAGATTTAGCCGAATGGTTGTTTTATAAAAACACATATATGAAAAGGTTTTGCGTTTCAACCAATGAAGAATATAACTATTTGTGCGAAAACTTTGGCTATCCTGATGGAAACATTTGTTTAACTGGTTTATGTAGGTTCGATAACTTAAACAATTCTAAAACAAATTCAAACCAAATTTTAGTAATGCCAACTTGGCGACAATGGATTGCTAGAGAAGTTGAAATGAAAGAAATAGAAGGCACAACAAACTTTTTAGAAAGTAACTATTATAAAAGTTGGTCTAGTTTTCTTAAAAATGAGAACCTTCATAAACTTTTAAAACAACATAACAAAACTTTAATTTTTTATCCGCATTCCAATATGCAAAAATATTTAACCAATTTTAAAAACATTTTGCCGCCTGATAAAAACATTATTATTGCTTCTGGCAAAGATTATGATGTTCAACAATTACTAAAAGATTCTGCTCTTTTAATAACCGATTATTCTAGCATTTATTTCGACTTTGCTTATATGAAGAAACCAATAATATATTATCAATTCGATGAAGCAAAATTTAGAGAAAATCAATATTCTCAAGGTTATTTTAATTATCATAATACACCTCTTGGAACTTGGGCAGGGAAAGAGGAAGAAGTTATAACCGAAATAAATAAAGTTATAACTAATAATATGAAAGCTATTAATGAAGAAGAATTGGAAAATTACTTTACCTTTAGAGATGATAAAAATTGCGAAAGAACCTATCAAATGATTAAAAATATAAAATAAGCATAACTTATTTATAAACTTTTAATATTTTTTAAAATAATTACATAATAAAAAAACGATAACCTATTTGGAGTTATCGTTTTTTTATTTTTAAAAAAGTGAACTTTAATTTGTTTAATAATTATTTTTATAATTTTTTATATTTTTTAAAAAGTTTTTTAAAAAACTCTTTATACAACTAAATTTAAAACTTTTATTAATCAAGTTCAAGTTTACCAGTATATAGTTGATAGTATTTACCCTTTTGTTTAATTAAATCTTCGTGAGAGCCTTTTTCAATTATTCTGCCGTGGTCTAAAACCATAATAACATTAGAGTTTTGAACGGTAGATAACCTGTGGGCTATAACAAAAACTGTTCTTCCGTGCATTAGGGCATCCATACCATCTTGTACAAGTTTTTCTGTGTGAGTGTCTATACTAGATGTTGCCTCATCTAAAATCATAACAGGGGCGTTTGCAATGGCAGCTCTTGCAATTGATAGTAATTGTCTTTGACCCTGACTTAAGTTTGCGCCATCACTTTCAAGCATTGTATCGTAGCCTTGTGGCAGCCTTTGAATAAAATCATCTGCATTTGCTAATTTTGCCGCTTCAAAAACTTGCTCATCTGTTGCATTAAGGTTACCATATCTAATATTGTCTTTAACAGTGCCTGTAAATAGGTTAGTGTCTTGTAAAACAATGCCAATAGAATGTCTTAAATCATCTTTTTTAATGTCGCTTATATTAATTCCATCATAGGTAATTGTTCCATTAGCAATGTCATAAAACCTGTTAATAAGGTTTGTTATTGTTGTTTTGCCAGCACCTGTAGAACCAACAAACGCAATTTTATGCCCAGGCTTTGCATAAAGCGAAATGTCGTGCAACACTATTTTTTCTTTATCATAGCCAAAGTCTACATTATAAAATCTAACATCGCCTTTAAGTTCAACAATGCTTGTTGTTCCATCTTCATTTGGTTTTTTCCAAGCCCAAAGATTTGTGCGTTCTTCAACTTCAACAAGTTCGCCTTTTTCATCTTTTTTAACATTAATTAAAGTTACTTTACCCTCATCGCTTTCAGCTGGGGTATCCATCATATCAAAAATTCTTTCTGCGCCAGCAAGTGCTAAAATAATGCTGTTCATTTGTTGAGATACTTGGCTTATTGGCATTGTAAATTGTCGGCTTAAACCCATAAAAGTTATAATGTTGCCAAGACTGATAACGTTAAGCCCTGTTAAACTGATATTGGTAGCCCCAACTATTGCAAGAAGTCCACCTATAATGGCAATAACAACATATTGCAAATGCCCTAGGTTTTGCATAATTGGCATAAAAATGTTTGCATATTTATTTGCTTTGGTTGCATTATGGCATAATTCTTCATTTAATTTATCAAAACCTAATTTGTTTTCTTCTTCGTGGTTAAAAACTTTTATTACTTTTTGCCCGTTAATCATTTCTTCAATATAACCAGTTGTTTTACCAACCGACACTTGCTGTGCAACAAAGTATTTTCTGCTTCTTCCGCCAATTGTTTTTGTTACAAGCATCATAAATATTAAAAAGAAAATTATAACAAGGGTAAGGTAAAAGCTTATTGTTAACATAAACACAAACACAAAAATAATTGTTAAAACAGAGGCAATAATTTGAGGTATGCTTTGGCATAGCATCTGTTCCAAAGAGTCGGTATCGTTTGTATACCTACTCATAATATCCCCGTGAGTGTGTGAATCGAAATACTTAATAGGTAAGCGTTGCATTTTTGCAAACATTTCATCTCTAATTTGTTTTAAAACACCCTGAGAAATGTAAACCATAATTAAGTTATATAAGTAGCCCGAAATTAAACCAACTCCAAACACTGCCGCCATAATTCCAACTCTGGTTATAATGCCCGAAAAGGCTGCTTCACCTTTTAAAATAAGTTCAATATAATCTACTATGTTTCCAGTAAATAGGGCAGTAGAAACACTTGCGGCTGAACTGAGAATAATGAAAAACACAACAAGTGCAATTTGTATTTTATGTCCTTTAAATAAATACCCTAAAATCCGCTTTGCACTACCTTTTGAACTTTTAGGTTTCTTTTTAGGTAAAGCTATATCATCTTTATTGTCAAGGCTTTCGTTATTTGTGCTAGTAATTTCTTCATTGGAGGTATTGTTAACATTAAGGTTTTCACTAACAATGTTACTATCAATAATACTTGTGCTGTTGCTTTCTGTTCCAACTAAAGCATTTACATTGGTGTCAATTACTGGCTCATTAATTGTAAGGTCTTCCGTTGCTATTTGGTTAGAACTTTTTTCAACATTTGGTTTCTTGTTTTTGGTTTCCACTTTTGTTGTAACTTTATTGTTGTTTGTTTCAACATTCTTTGTTACTTTGTTTTGCTTTTCTTTTAAGTTTTTGTTTTCGGTTAAATTTTTATTATCAACTTTTCCTTTAGTGTTACTCATCTTTTTTACCTCCTTTCTTTTGAGTTTGAGAGGTATAAATATCTTTATATACTTCGCTAGTTTTTAGTAGTTCACTATGTTTGCCCATTGCAGAAATTTTGCCACCTTCAAGTAGAATAATTTTATCTGCATCCATAACGCTTGTTACGCGCTGAGCAATAATAATTTTTGTAGTTTTAGGAATTTCTTCTTTAAAGGCACGCCTAATCATACTATCTGTTTTTGTGTCTACAGCACTTGTAGAGTCATCTAAAATTAATATTTTAGGTTTTTTAAGTAATGCTCTTGCAATACAAAGCCTTTGTTTTTGCCCACCGCTAACATTTGTTCCACCTTGTTCTATGTATGTGTCGTATTTGTCTGGAAAATTTTCTATAAATTCATCTGCACAAGCAAGTTTACAAGCTTTTTCAATTTCTTTATCGGTGGCATTTTTATTTCCCCATTTTAAGTTTTCCTTAATTGTGCCAGAAAATAAAACATTTTTTTGCAAAACAACCGCAACACTATCTCTTAAAGTTTCAATGTCATATTCTTTAACATCTTTCTTGCCAACAAAAACTTTGCCACTTGTGGCATCGTATAATCTTGGAATAAGCGAAATTAATGTGCTTTTGCTGCTGCCAGTGCCACCTAAAATACCAATTGTTTCACCAGATTTTATTGAAAGATTAATGTCCTTTAAACATAGTTTAGATATATCATCCGTGTAACTAAAGGAAACATCTTTAAATTCAATATCTCCACTTTTAACCTCATATACAGGGTTTTCTGAATTAGTTATATTAGGCACTTCATCTAAAACTTCAACAATTCTTTGTGCAGAAGCACGGGAGATTGCAATTGTAATAACAACCATACTAAACATCATAAGTGAAGATAGAATTTGCATTGTGTATTGAAATAGGGTAGATAATTGACCAGTAGTTAAAACGGTTGAACCCGTATCAACAATAATTTTAGCACCGAAATATGAAATTAAAATCATACAAGTATAAATTGCTATTTGCATAATAGGAGAGTTGAATGCAAGTATCTTACGCGCTTTAGAATAATCCTTGTAAATTTTATTGCTAGTTTTTCCAAACTTTTCTATTTCATAATTTTCTCTAACATAGGCTTTAACAACTCTTGTTGCTCTAACATTTTCTTCCACTGTGTTGTTAAGTTCATCATACTCTTTAACAACTTTTTTAAATTGTGGGTGCACAAACCTTAAAATTAAAAGCAATGCTCCAAACAATAATGGGCTTGCAATAAGCAAAATTAAACCCATTGTAACATTTGTTCTAAAAGTCATAATCATTGCTATTATAAGCATTAATGGGCTTCTAACTGCAATTCTTATAATCATTTGGTAAGATTGTTGCACATAGTTAACATCGGTTGTTATTCTTGTAACTAAGCTAGCAGGTGAAAATTTATCTATATTGTAGAAAGAATAACTCTGAATTTTATGGAACATATCTTTGCGTAAGTTCTTTGCAAACCCACTGCTTGCCTTAGCACAAAAGTTACCAGATAACGCACCAAATGTGAATGATAAAATTGCCATTCCAATTAAAATTAACCCAAATTTTACAATAACATTCATATTGCCAGGTTTAATGCCTTGGTCTATAAGGTCTGCCATAAAGAAAGGAATTAAAATTTCAAGAACAACTTCAAGTGTAACAAACACAGATGTTAACACAGAAGGAGTTTTATATTCTCTTACAGCTCGCGATAACTTTTTAATCATTTTTCATTTCTCCTTTTGTTTCATTTTTTATTTTCATAAGTTTAAGGTTAAAATACAATATATATATGTTTCAAAATTTTTTAAATTTACAATATCAAAAAAATTATAAAAGTTTTGTTTTTAAAATTTTTTTATGCAGATTTTCCTTTTTTAATTGTTACTGCTTAAAATTAATTTTTAAAAAAAACTTTTACTATAATTGTTTTAATATTTAGTTTTACAATTATTTTTTAAACGCCCTTTTTTGTAAAGGGTTTATATTTTTTCTACTTATAAAAAATTTAAAAACCAAAACTAAATAAGTAAATGTTATATATATAATTAAATAATATATATATTAAATTTTAACTATGCAAGGCATATTATCAACCTTTTTCAAATAAAAGTCAAGATATATTAATAAATAAAGTGTAAAAGTTTTGTAAAACTTTAGTTATAAGTTTTATATATTTCATAATTTTTTAATTATAAAAATTTTTTTTAGCCTTTTATATTTATTAATTTAATTCAATTATATTAATTGATTTTTTTGTATATTTTTGATATAAATAAATGTAGATTATTTTGTTAGGTATATCTAATTTATAGCGCCAATATTAAATTTATAATAGTTATTTAAATAGTTTAATAAACAAAAATTAACAAAGTAGTTCTTTTATAACTTTTAAATAGCATATAAAGGTTGTTTACTAAAATTATAAAAAAATTATTTCAAAAACAAAGTAGAAAATATTAACTTAAACACTAATAAAAAGTTTGTTAATTAAAAATATATATTAACTAAAAAAATAAAAAAGGGGTAAAAATAATATGAAAGTTTTGTTAACAGGTGGGTTAGGTTATATAGGTAGCCACACTGCAGTTGAGCTTATTAAAGCAGGCTATGATGTTGAAATTATGGATAACTTATATAATTCTTCTATAGAGGTTTTAGATAAGTTAAAACAAATAACAGGAAAGGAAACCAAATTTTATAAGGTAGATATGTGCAATTTAGAAGAAATGGATAAAATGTTTGAAACAGGGCATTTTGATGCTGTAATTCATTTTGCGGGCTTAAAAGCAGTTGGCGAAAGCACAAAACTCCCTCTTTTATATTACGAAAACAATATTGGCGGCACAATAAATTTATTAAAATGTATGCAAAAATACAAGGTTAATAACCTTATTTTCAGTTCTTCTGCTTGTGTGTATAGCGATAAAAATGTTTCACCTTATGTTGAAGATGGTATTTTGGGAGCTGTTAACCCATATGGCAGAACAAAGTTTTTTATAGAAGAAATTATAAAAGATTATGCTAACACAAACTCAAATTTCAAAGCAGTTATTTTAAGATATTTTAACCCAATAGGTGCACACGAAAGTGGTTTAATAGGTGAAAATCCTAATGGCATACCAAACAATTTAATGCCATATATAACTCGCACCGCACTTGGTAAGTTAGAAATTCTTAACATTTTTGGTAACGACTACAACACTCCAGATGGCACTTGTATTAGAGATTTTATTCATATTGTAGATTTAGCTAACGGGCACTTAAAAGCACTTAATAAAATAGACCAATTAAAAGGTTTTAATGTTTATAATCTTGGCACTGGTCACGGTTATAGTGTTTTAGAAGTTGTTAACACTTTCAACAAAGTTTGTGCCGATAAAGTTAAATTTAAATTTACAGAAAGAAGAGCAGGTGACCTTGATTGTTACTTTGCTTGTGCTGATAAAGCAGAAAAAGAACTAGGCTTTAAAACACAAAAAACTTTAGAAGATATGTGCTTATCTGCTTATAATTTTGAAAAGAATAATAAGTAAAATTATTTTTAAATTAGTTTTTTAACTTTTTAAAAATATAAATAACCTTTATTAAAAATTAATTTCAGCAAATTAAAGTTTAAATAAATTAAATATAAACAATTTTAAAAAGCATATAAGGAAATGTGTTTTAACCTTATATGCTTTTTTAGTTTTTAAAATAATCTTTAAAATAACTTAAAAAATAAAACTGCTTTTAACTTTTAATTAATTTTTATGGTCGTATTGCATTACTTGTTTTTTAATATTTTAACATTTACAAAAGTTTCTATTTTAGTTTTATTTTTCATAAGTAATATAAAACTTGTAATTAAAACTATGGCAATTAAAATCCAAATAAGTATTCCCCACGATGAAAAGGGAACTATAAACCCTGTGGATAAAAAACATAGGCAAAATAAACTAATTGGTCTTGTAATTAAATTTGTAATTAAAAAAAATTTAAAATCTAAATTAATAACTCCTGCAAGCATACATAAAATATCATCAGGGAAAAACGGAAAAAGCATCATTATAAAAAAAATAAATTTTCCTTTTTTAAGTTTTTCTTGAAAGTATGCAGTTTTTTGTTTACCAATGCTCCAATGCAAAAGTTTCATTCCAAAAAGTTTGCCTAAAACATAAGCAAAAACGCTACCCAAAAGTATTGCAAGTGTGCTTAGTAAAAAGGCAATAAAAGGGCCAAAAATAATAACTCCAACAATGGTTGTTACCATAGCGGGAATAGGCAAAATTGTAACTTGTAAAAATTGAAGAAATACAAAAACAGCGTAGCACCAAAATCCACTAGATAGTATTAAAATTTTTAGTTCTTCAATGTTATTAAATTTTCCTATAACTCCAGTTTTTTTAAGTATAAAATAAATGCCAACAAAAAAAAGTACCGATAAAATCGTTACAACCATAAGTTTAATTATTGGTAAAATATACTCTTTTTTTAGCTTCATTAGTAGTATATTCTTATGCTACATATAAAAAAAATATCTTACTTTTTTGGTAAGATATTTTTTTATTTTTTTAACTTAAACAAAACTCTATTAATATTATTGTTTTTTTTAGAACAAATTTAATTGTTATTCTTTAATAATAAAAATTTGTTATTTAAAATTAAAAGTAAATATATTTTTTTAATTTTAAAATGGCAATGTTATTATAAAATTATAAATTATAGTTTGTAAGTTATTAACTGTCAAAAAGGTTTTTAGTTGTGTAACGGTCGCCACAAGTCATATTAATTTTAAGTCGTCTTATGTTATCTTCATTAGTAGGACTTAAAATGTGCGATGAATGAGCTTCACAGCCCCAAAGTTTATTTAAATTGTTATATGCAACTTTTGCGGTTGGGTTATAATAGCCTGAAATACTTAGTGCAATTAAAGCATCTTTTAGCGAAAGCACTCCGTTTTCTGTGTTTAAAATATTTTTTTTAAGGTCTGCAATAGGTTCCAAAACTTGTGGGGAAATTAGTTCAAATTTATCTTCAATACCTGAAATAACTTTTAGTGCATTTAAAATAACGCTAGCAGTTGCTGTTAAAAGTTTTGTTCTTCTTCCCACAACAATTGTGCCATCTTGTAATTCAATTGCAACACTTGGTTGTTTACTTTCTTTTTCTTTATCTTCGCAAGGTTTAACACATTTTCTATCATAGCGGTCAAGGCTTAGTTCGTTCATAAGTAACCTTGTGCGTTCTTCGCAAAATTTTGGGGCATTACCTTTTTTAATGTCTGCCTTAGCCCTATAATAACGCCTTATAATTTCTTGCTTTGCACTTTCTCTTGCAACTTCATCATCGTAAATGCACTCAGCAATAGTGTTAATTCCCATATCAGTAGGAGATTTATAAATATCCTGATTTAAAATTTTTCTTAAAATATTTCTTACAACAGGAAAGGCTTCCAAATCTCTATTATAACTAACTGCAATTTCGCCATAGGCATCAAAGTGGTAACTATCAATTAAGTTAACATCTTTAAGGTCTGCTGTTGCACTTTCGTAAGCAATGTTAATTGGGTGTTTTAAAGGTAAGTTCCAAACAGGAAATTTTTCAAATTTTGCATAACCAGCTTTAACACCTTTTTTATATTCGTGATAAAGTTGGGAAAGGCAAGTTGCCAATTTTCCGCTTCCAGGTCCTGGGGCAGTAACAACAACAAGTGGCTTTGTGGTTTCAATATATGGGTTTTTACCATAACCTTCTTCACTAACAATGGTTTCAACATCGGTAGGGTAGCCTTTTGTGTAATAGTGGAAGAAAACTCTTTCCCCTAAACTTTCTAACTTGTTTTTAAATGCAATGGCAGATGGTTGTTCCGCAAATAAAGAAATTACTATAGCGCTAACAAACAAACCGCGTTCTCTAAATTTGTCTATTAACCTTAAAACTTCCATATCGTAGGTAATACCAAAGTCTGCTCTAATTTTATTTTTTTCAATATCGTTAGCACTTATAACAAAAATAATTTCACAGTCTTTTTTAAAATTGTCTAAAAGCTTTATTTGAACATTAGGGTCAAAACCTGGCAGTACACGGCTAGCGTGTAAATCATCAAACAATTTGCCACCAAACTCCATATAAAGTTTGTTGTTAAAAAATTTCATTTTTTCTTTAATTCTTTCACTTTGAAGTTTCAAATATTTGTCAGAATCAAAACATAGTTTTTTATTATTCTTTTCCATTTGTCTTTTTCCTTTTAAAATTATCTTTTAAATAAATATAAAAATTTAATTCTAAATTGCGTTTTTACTAAAATAATGTTTTTTTATTTAGTTTTATTAAATATGTTTTAAAAATAGTTAAATAATAAACATAGTTTTAAAATAGTTAAAAAACAAAAAATAAAAATCAGTCAAATAGTTAAAGTAGTGCTAAGACTGATTTTATATTAAGTAAAGTTTTTAAAATTAACTTTTTACATTTAAACAAAAAATTTATTTAAACTCTTTAATTATAAAACTAAAATTTTATTTAAGCAAACTGTCTATGTATTTTTTAACTTCAGTTTGCAAATCTTCAATGCCAGTATTATTAACAATAAAATGGTCGGCAATAGCTATAGGTCCTGCTTTTTCTATATTCTCAATTTCAGAATAATCTCTTGTTTTAACTTCATTGTCGGTTAATGGTCTTATAGTTCTATTTTTTAACCTTTCAGCCCTTAAATCTCTGTCTGTAACAATGGCAAGAATTTTAAAGTTATCCTTATAAATGTCCTTTAAAAATTTATATTCACTCCAAGAATACATACTTTCAACAATAACATTTTTTCCATTATCATAAAAAGCTTTTATTTTAGGTTCACTTTTTTTGGCGTATATTGCCATATCATTGTTGCTTTCTCGTCTAATTTCTTCGCGTATTTTTCTCTCATTATCTGGGTTAATTTCCATATTACGCCTTTTCATTTCATCAAAAGTTATATCGCCAAAATAAACCCTTTCAAAGTTGTTTTCTAAAAATACTTGTGTCGCCTCTGTTTTGCCTGCTCCACATAGCCCAACAACTGCAACTATAATATTATTTTTAGTCATTTGTTTATATTTCCTTTTAAGTTTTTTTTAGTTTAACCAATTTATAAAAATTTTACAACAGTTTTTGTTAATGTTTTTAAAATATTTTTTTATGTGCAGTATAGTTTAAGCATTTTTTTTCTAAACCCTATTTTTAATTTACTTTATTATTTAATATTTTAATATAAAAGGGTTTTATAAACATAGCACATTATTGCTTAATTATTGCTTAATTAATGTTAATAGAAAATAATAATTTTAATATAAGGGTATAAAACAAAAGAAACCTGCAAACACTATAAGCAAGGAGGATAAGAAGTATGAGCAAATCTTGGAAACCAGGCGAAGTTGCTCCAGAAGATGGAAACTACATCGCTTACGATGCACAAGGTCATAACGGCGGAAGTTGCTACCTTGCAAAAGGTCAAAGATTCCCAGCCACTCAACACGAAGGCAGTTACTATACTAAAGAAGATTAATTTTTATTTTTCTTTATAAAGTAACCCTATAAATTTAGCAAAAATTTTTATATAAATTTTTTTAAAAATCATAACTATTTTTAATTTTATAAAATTAAAATTTAAAAATTATTTATTAGTTCTGCTTTTTATTTAAATTTATAAAAAATTTACTTGTGTTAAAATAAAGCCCTTAAAGATAATGTTCTTTAAGGGTTTTTATTTTTTTGTTTTAAAATATAAATATAATTATATAACTTTTATATGTGCAAATTGCTAAATAAATTTGTGGGTATTGACTTTCGTAAGTTTTTCCTTTAAACTTAATTAAAATAAAAAAGTAGGGGAAGTTAATTTAAATGCAAAGAGTTTGTTTAGATAAAACACTAAATTTAACAAGAGCTATAATGAATAGAGACTTGCAAGTTCCAGATTTTATTAAAGTACAAAGGGTTTATAGCCCAATGGATTCTTTTAGTTTTATAAATTCTGATGTAGAATTGCCAATTGAACATTTAGGGTTAGCTGTGCTATCTTATCAAAATGCAGTAGAGCAATTTAATTTTACAAGAATAGATAAAGATGAAAAAACAGGAGAGAGAACTGAAACTCAAGAGTTTGAATCTTTAATTGGCACAGGGGCTCATATTTCCGATTTCTTAAGAAGTTTATCAGCAGATTCTCTTAATTGGTATTTTAACCAAAATGGAATGCTTAAATTTCAATTTGTAAGTAACACTGTTCCCTTCAAAAACACAAGCGATTTTCATCAATGTAAATTATACGATGAAGCAGGGCAAGATATTAGAGAACTTGCAGTTACCGAGGCTTACCACCAAGCAGTAAAAGGTTATGTTGCTGAAACAATGGAAGAAAAAGGCGATACTTCAGATGAAAGTTTTATTAAAGACCTTCACGATTTTATGTCAGAAGATGCACAAAATTTTGCTGAGACAATGGAACAAATTAAAATTGCATCTGCACAACTTGTAATTAATCAAACAAAAGATAATAAGGGAGATTTTTCCGCTGTTTATGATGTTAATTCTGTTGCAAACGCTAACAATATGACTACAGAACAAGAGAATTAATTGTAAAATAAAACAACAAAAAATTTAAAACCGCAGCGTATTTGCGGTTTTTTAATTTGACACTAAACACGCATAAATGTTAAAATTAATTTTAATAGTGCAATTAATATCTTGTAAAAATTTCTCATAAAAATAGTAAAGGCAAATATTAATATTTTTATAAGAAGTTATATGTTTTTTAAAGGTTTAAAAGAAATAAACCTAAATTTTATTTAAGGAATTATTATGAAAAGAGTGTTAACTAAAATATCTGGAATATTAAACACAATTTTGTTTGGTTTGTTAGCAGCAGGTTGCTCATTAATTTTTGGGTTAATTTTAAGTGGCTCATCTCTTCTTGTAAAATTAAATCTCTTTTTATTTAGCAATTTTTTTACAGCAGTACTTGTTTTAATAATTTTTATAATTGCTATTGTAGGGTTGGTCTTTTCTACTAAAGCAATTTCTTATTCTCGTTTAAGTGTTGAAGAATATCGTAATAAATACCCAATTTTAATTGCTAACACTGTTTTTAATGCAATGTTTTCTGTATTGCTAATTTTTATAGTAAAAAATCCTTCATTATTAGATGTTGTAATTCTGGGTTGTTTAATTGCCTGTGGAATTTTGTATGTTATAGATATGGCAAAAAATACCTTATTGTTAGAAGGCTTAGAAAAAGTAAATTTGGAGGGAAGTTTTTCTGACTCAGATGAAGATAGTGCAAGTGCCGATGGGTTAGAAGCACAACTAAAAAAATTAAATGAATTAAAAGAACAAAATTTAATTACAGAAAAAGAATTAAACGCATTAAGAGAAAAACTTGTTAAACAGGAAATTGAAAAAGAATAGTTTATTTATATCAAAAAAATTATAAATGCTAATATTTTTATTTCAATAATAATTTTTAAAAAAATGCTTATTATTTATTTATAAACTTTAAAAAAAACTAAAGGCTTTATTCCTTTAGTTTTTTTGGTAATGTTTAATATAAAAAACAATATTAACTATATTTTATAGTATTAAAATATTTTAACAATTTAAAAGTAATTTTTAACTTTAAGTTTTATTAATTTACAATAATAGTTTTAGACCAAGTTGCAAAATTAGGTTTAAGGTCTTTTGAATTTTTAGATTCACAAGCAAATTGACAAAGCCAAAAAGCATCCGAGCCTTTTGCAATAACTGTGTAATTATAAAGAGTTTTTCCAGTTGCATTGTCGGTTTTTTCGTAATCACAATAAGCAAAGCCAGTTTCTTCATCTACTTGAGGGGTAACATTATATATGTTATTAAGATTAAGCATTTTTTCAGCATATTCCGTTACTGTAGAATTTTCGTTTATTCCCATAGCAGATAGTGTTTCAAAATCTTCTTTTTGTACAACAAACAAAACATTACTGCTTTCTAAATACATAGTATATGTAAGCATATCTCTTTCATAAAATTTGTCTGTTAGCGTAATTGTTAAACCTGCATCACAATTAAAAGTTTTAGGTTTTGGTTCTCCGCACGCACCTAAAAAGCAAATAGATAAAAGCATTACAACAGCAACTGCGGTAGTTTTAAAAAATTTTTTCATTTACTCTTCCTCAACTTCCTTATAGTTTATATGTAAATTAATTTAAATTGTTAACCTTGTTTTCCATCTGCTTGTCTTACCATATCTTCAACAACAATGTCATAAATTTCACCAAGTCCAGAACAAAACTCTAAAACTTTCCAAGGTTCATTTGTGTGGTAGTGAATTTTAATAAGTTCTTCATCGCCAACAACAAGCAAGCAATTGCCAACAAGTTGATTATTAAAATAATCTCTAATTGCATTATCGTTTAAATGTTTCCCTTCAATAAGTAGTTGAGTGTCATATCTATATTTAAGTTCATCTTCTTCATCATCAAAATCAGTTGTTCCCATTTGTTTCTCCTTTTAATATGTGGTGCAAAAAAATGCACAACAAAAACATTTTTTAATTAATATAATTTTACAAGTTATAATTAATTAGGTCAAATAAAAACAACTAATTAGAAAATATTATTAAAAAAATATAATATATTACCTTTAAAAATATTGACACAACTTAAAAACTTTGATAAAATCGCATTGTGAGTTTTTAAGTTATATTACTTTATTTTAGTTTTATAATTTAAAGTTAATATATATTATACTTATAAATTCTAAACTTTAAATAGGAAAGTATATTTAACTTTTTTATCTAATAAACAAAAACAAAATTTGCCTATTAAATTAAATAAATGTATTATTTCTATTCAAAGTTTAAATTAATTTTTCTATCTAAACAACATAATAAAAAAATGGAGAAGTACCCAAGAGGCCCAAGGGGATCCCCTGCTAAGGGATTAGGCGTGTAACAGCGTGCGCGAGTTCGAATCTCGCCTTCTCCGCCAAGTGAAACCTAAATCGAACATCTCGGTTTGGGTTTTTCTTTTTGCTCATTTTAGTTGAAATATGCCGCATATAACGCCGTAAAATGCGCCGTACGGCACGAAAACGGTTTTAGCGTGAGTTCGTACAAAGAAGATAAGCGGACGGTTTATGCCGCGAAAGCCGCTTGACGTGAGAAAGGGGCGTGTTAGGCTGGAACGCCAAAGGCAAACCAAAACCCGACTGATATCAATCGGTCGGGTTGCGCGTTTCGCCCTTATTTGCCTATACACACGCCCCTGCG
>CAJUBT010000016.1:0-19471 GCA_910584815.1 uncultured Christensenella sp.
ATAATGAAAGGTTGTTATTTAAAATAGCCCCTACAAATGAAAAATATAATATGAATAAAGTAATTCCATATCAGGGTGCTAAACCTATGTACATATGTGAAGATGTTAATAACACAGCACTTTTAAAACAAATTGTTGATGATACTTGCTTATTTTTCGGCAATAAAAAGTAGAATTTAAGAATTTATAAAATATTAAAAAATAAAATTCTCTTTAAAATTTTTATATTAGTTTCAAAATTTAAAAATACAATTAATTAGTTTAAACCTTAAAAAGGAAAAAAAATTATGAGTGAAAGATTTAATGTTTATGCAACTATTGGGCTTATTTTGCTTTATAAGGGTAAAGTATTACTTATGAAGCGTTGTAACACAGGCTATATGGATGGAAAGTATGCCCTTATTTCTGGACATTTAGAAGGTGGAGAAAGTTTAAAAAAAGCTATGGTTAGAGAGGCGAAGGAAGAAATAAATGTTGATGTTAAGGAAAGTGACTTAAACTACGCGTGTGTTATTAGAAGAGGAGATAACAATAATTATTTTAATTTTTACCTTTCTTGTCAGAATTTTAAAGGAGACATAAAAAACAACGAACCTGAAAAATGCGAGGAAATAAAATGGTTCGATTTAAACGCTTTACCACAAGAAATGATACCTAACGATAGAAAGGCAATATTTAATTTTGTACATAATGTTAGTTTTGAAGAATACAATTTTTAATTGAATAAATTTTAATAAGGTGAAAGCATAATGTTATATTTAAAACAAATTAATTTAGAAGATGCAGATAAAGAGTTTGAGGCTATTAAAAAAATTCCTGAAAACGAAAATGGTTTAGAAAATAAATATTTTAATTGTAATTTTAAGGAATTTAAAGATACTATTATTCCAACTTTAATTAATAATTCTAAAGGCGTAAATTTACCTGAAGGGTATGTGCCTTGTACTTGGTATTTTTTATGGAAAGATAACAACATAGTGGGGCTTTTTAAATTAAGGCATTATTTAACAGAAGAATTAAAAAATGGTTCAGGGCATATAGGCTATGCAATTTTAAATGACTATAGAGGAAAAGGCTATGCAAGTGCTGGGTTAAAATTGTTAATAGACCTTTGTAAAACCATTATAAAGGAAGATGAAATTTATTTCAGCGTAAGGAAAACGAATATAGCATCCTTAAAAGTTCAATTAAAAAATGGGGCAACGATAGTTAATGAAAATGACGACCATTTTTATACAAGAATTCCAATAAAAAAATAACAAAAAAAATAATTATTTTAATTTCTTAAAAGTTATACTTTTAATTTTTAGTTTAAGAAATTATTGTAAATATAATTAAATTAATATAAATGTTTCTTTTTTAATTTTTAAATATTTATGTAATTTAATAAATATTAAAGTTTATTTATACTACATTATTATTTATTTAAAAAAGCTATTATTAACTTTATGTGGAGGATAGAAAAAAATGAAAACTATTGTATTAGCAAGTAATAATAATCATAAAATAAAAGAGTTTAGGGAAATTTTAAAAAATTATGAAGTGCTAAGTTTAAGAGATATTAATTTTACAGATGAAATTGATGAAACAGGAAAAACATTTGAAGAAAATGCTATTATTAAAGCAAAAACAATTAGTGAATATTTAAATTCAAAAAAGTTGAATTATATTGTAATAGCCGATGATTCTGGGTTAAGTGTAGAAGCACTAAATGGTGCTCCAGGAGTTTATAGTGCAAGATATGCTGGCAATCATAATGATAAAGCCAATAGAGATAAATTACTTAACGAGTTGGTTGGTAAAGATAGAAAAGCAAATTTTACTTGTGCAATAGCAGTTTGTTACCCTAATGGTAATTGCAAAACCTATGTAGGAAAAACATATGGTGAAATTGCAAATTGTGAACTTGGGAAAACCGATTTTGGTTACGATTGCATTTTTTATTCTTCCGATTTGCAAAAAACTTTTGGAGAGGCTTCAGAGGAAGAAAAAAATGCAGTTTCTCATAGAGGTAGGGCAATACAAGAAATGTTAAAGGATTTTTAATTTATTATTACTAATTGAAAGGCAGAGAATGGAAAGAAAAGAATTAATAGATAATGTTAATAAAATTCATACAACAGAAATGGGAGTGGAAAGAATTAAAAAAAATTTAAAATTAAACACAGAATGTGATGTTGTTGATTATTGTAGAAATAAAATTTTAGACAGTAATTGCCATATTTATAAACAGGGTAAAAACTGGTATTGTGAAATTGATAACATAAAAATTATTGTTAATAGTTTTAGTTATACTATAATAACTGCACACATATTTTAATTTTATATGTATTGTTTTGAAAAATAATTTAAATTAAAATTATAAAAATTTAAAGATTAAATATAAAAAAAGTATATTGTTTCAATTGCAATATACTTTTTTTTAAAATTAAGGTTTAATTTCATAAAAAATTAAAAGTTAATAATTTTTTTATTTTAATATAGTTATTTAATGTATTAATAATTTAAATTTAAAAATCTTTTAAGTTTTTTAATTTAAATTATTCTACAGTAACACTTTTTGCAAGATTCCTTGGTTTATCTGGGTTGAGTTTGCGTTTTAAGCAAACAAGATAGGCTAAAACTTGAAATGCTACTATGCTGGAAAGTGGAGCTAAATTTTCATCAACCTTTGGTAACTGTAAAATATGCTTAAAATCTTTTTTAACCTCATTTTCTAATTCAAATTGAGAAGCGAAAATTAAATTGGCACCACGGGCTTTAGCTTCGTAAGCCCCATTAAGAGTTTTTTCAAGTAAATCTCTTTTTGTTGCAATTACAAAAAGATAAGAACTTTCATCAATTAGTGCTAAAAATCCGTGTTTTAGTTCGCCAGCAGGGTAAGCGTTAGAATTTATGTAGGTTATTTCTTTTAACTTTAGGCTTGCTTCTTCGCAAGTTATATAGTCGTAATCTCTGCCAATAAAAAAGGCAGTTTGTTTTTTTGAAATTTCATCTACAAGAGTTATAAAATCTTGTTTTGTAGGAATTATAATTTGGTCTGATAGCTTTTGTAAATTTTCTAAAAAGTTTATATTTTTATTTAAAAGTTCGTTACTTAATTTGCTTGCAATTAAATATAAAACAGCAACTTGTGCAACATATGCTTTTGTGGAAGCAACGGCAATTTCTGTGCCTGCGCAAAGTGGCATTGTTATTTTTGCAAGTTTTGCTAGTGTAGAATATTCAACATTAGTTAGTGCTAAGGTTGTGCAACCCTTTTTATTTGCTTCTTCGCAAACAGCAATGGTATCGGCAGTTTCTCCGCTTTGGCTAACTAAAATTACAAGGGTTTTATTGTCTATAATGGGGTTAGCATATCTAAACTCGCTTGCAACACTTGTGCTAGCATCAATACGTGCAAGGTCTTGTAAATATCTTGCCCCTATTAACCCCGCGTGGTAAGCTGTTCCACAGCCAATTAACACAACTTTATTAAATTTTTTTATAAAAACTTTGTCTAATATATCTAGGTAATTATTGGTAGAATACCTTTTAACAATATTTTTTAAAACATCGGGTATTTCGTTAATTTCTTTTTGCATAAAATGTTTATAACTAGTTTTTGTTTTGGTTTGATTTAAATTTTCTAACTTTTCTGCAGTTTTTTCTATAACTTCATTTTTTAAGTTATAAAACTCTATTTTATTGCCAGTGCATAAACAAAATTCATTATCGTTTAAACTATAATATTCCTTTGTTTTGCCAGCAAAGCAAATGGGGTCGCTAGCCACAACAATAGTCTTTTTGCTTTTTGCCACATATAGTGGGCTTTTTTTTCTTGCTAAAAACAAAGTATTTTTAAAATTTTTGTTAAGTGCGGCAAGTGCGTAACTGCCTTTAAGTTTTTTACAAGTTTCTATAAGTGGGGTAATAGTAGGTAGTTTATTATCTTGGTCGGTGTTTAATTGAAGTAAATTTACAACAATTTCACTATCTGTTTTGCTTTTAAATGTAAACTTATTGTTAATTAATTCTTCTTTTAATTCCTGAAAGTTTTCAATTATGCCATTATGCACAATTGCCCATTCGTTGTTATTTGATAGGTGAGGGTGTGCATTTTGAGTGGTAGCCTCTCCGTGAGTTGCCCACCTTGTATGCCCAATTCCGCAAGTAGAATTAACATCATCAGCTTCATTTAATTCGTTAATAGTTTCAATTTGTTTTTGTAACTCTTCTGTGTTAAAATCATCTTTAACTAAAAATTTGTTTTTAGGTATTTTATTACTGTTTTTAAGTAATTGCTCTAAACTGTTCAATTTTCCTTTTGTTTTTGTAACATCTATTTTACAAGTTAAACTATTTTGTTGGTTTTGCTTTATAACCGCTATGCCTGCGGAATCGTAACCTCTATAATCTAAATGTTTTAACATATCAACTAAAATTTTTTCTTGCTTACCACTTCCTATGTAACCTACAATTCCACACATATATTAATTTCCTTTCAAAATATATTTTTTTATACTAAAATTAATTAACAATTTAATAAAATAGTTTTTATAAAACATAACAAATAATATTAATTTTAAAATACCATTTTGTTAAATTACTTTCATTAATTTTAATACAATAATAATGTAATTTATGATTATTATTTTTGATTTATTATTAAACTAAAAAATTAAAACCATTATCATTCTTCTTTTGAAATTTCACTAACAACTTTTTCAATACTTTTAGCCACTTTGTTTGCAGTTTCTAAATTTTCACTTTCAACCATAATTCTAATCTTGGGTTCAGTGCCAGAAACTCTAACCATAATTCTTGCATTTTTGTTTAATGTCTTTTGTTCCTCAATTATATTTATTAGTTTTTCGCTATTAATAACACGCATTTTATCTTTTGTTACATAGTCTATGTTAACTTGCTCGTAAAGGGTAACATCACCAAGTAGGTTAGCAAGAGTAGTGTTTTGTGCTTTACATATTTCAGCAAGTTTAACTGCGGTAAGAAGACCATCTCCCGTTGAAGTATAATCTCTAATAATTATATGTCCACTTTTTTCTCCGCCTAAAGACAAACCATTTTGTTCAATTTTTTGCGAAACATATTTATCGCCAATGTCTGTTCGTATTAGTGTTAACCCTAATTTATTTAGTGCTTTTTCTATGCCCATATTTGTGTGTTGTGTGCCAACAACAGTGTTGTTTTTTAGGCTTCCATTTTGTTGCATATATTTTGCTAAAATATAAATAATTAAGTCTCCGTCAAGTAGTTTTCCTGATTCGTCGCAAGCTATAATTCTGTCTCCATCACCATCAAAAGCAAACCCCATATCAGCCCCAGAATTTAAAACTTTTTTAACAAGTTTATTAGGGTGAAGAGAACCACAATCTTCATTAATTTTAAAGCCATCATTATTGCAATTTATTTTAATTACTTGTGCACCTAAATTTTTAAAAACTTTTGGTGCAACATTAAATAAAGCCCCATTGCTAGCATCTAACACAATTTTTAAGTCACTTAATTTGGTTTTACACGCATTAACTGCGTGTTTTACATATTCATCCACTAAATTAAACTGTTGATTATATCTGCCAATTTTGTGGGTTGGAAGGTTAACTTTGGTTACAAATTTTTTTTCTAAATTTTCTTCTCTTTGGTCGCCAAGTTTTAACCCTTTTTCATCAAAAATTTTAATTCCGTTATACTCCATTTTATTATGTGAAGCACTTATAACCACACCAAAATCTGCCCCAATTTTTTTTGTTATATAGGCTATGCTAGGGGTAGGGCAAATGCCCAAGTCTATTACATTTGCACCTGCACTCATAGCCCCACTACTAAAGGAACAAGTTAAAAATTCGCCACTTAATCTGGTGTCTCTTCCAATAACAATTAAACTTTTAGGTTTTAAGGAACCAAGTGCATTGCCACAACTATTGCTAAGAAATTCAGTTAATTCACTGTTTACAATACCTCTAATTCCATCTGTTCCAAAAAATACTCCCATTTGTTTTTTCCTTTTAATGTTATAAATAATTATTTCTTTTTAACAATAAGTTTTTTATTGTTTGTTAAAATATATAATAATAATTTAAATAGCTTTTTATTTTGTATTTTTATTTAACCAGTTTTATGAAACACATTTTAAAAATTATAATTAAATTTATTTAAGAATAATAAAATTAAAATTGTAACAAATTATAAATTTAAAGTTTTTAATTTATAAGTATGTATTTATTTTTTCTTTAAATAATTTGTTGCTCTGTTTGGTTTAATTGTTTCACGCACTCTTGCAATAACAAAATCGTTTTCTTTTGTGTCAACAGTTAAAGTTGAACCTGCACATATATAACTATTATCGGCAACATTAACTGGGGCAATTATGTTGGCGTTGCTACCTATAAAGCAGTTTTTGCCAATTTTGGTTTTTTGTTTTTGCGTGCCATTGTAGTTAACAAAAATTGCACCACAACCAATGTTACAGTTTTCATCAACTTCGGCATCTCCCACATAGGCTAAATGGCTTGCTTTTGTGCCTGCGTTAAGAGTGGAATTTTTAATTTCAACAAAATTACCAATTT
Organism: uncultured Christensenella sp.; assembly: GCA_910584815.1. Lineage (GTDB taxonomy): Bacteria > Bacillota > Clostridia > Christensenellales > UBA1242 > UBA7862. The sequence continues at coordinate 6,567 of CAJUBT010000016.1, forward strand.
TGCAATTTTCGCCAATAGTGCTGTTAGGTCTTAAATGAGCAAAGGGTCCAATGGTAGCGTTATTTTTAATTTCACTATCTTCTAATTTACTAAAAGATATTTTAACATTACTTCCAATTTTGCAATTTTCAATTATATTAAAAGGCAACAGGGTTACACCATCAGCTAAAGTGGTGTTACCAAGAATGTAGTTATTAGGATAAATGGTTACATTTTTACCGATTTTTACAGTACTTTCAATATATGTATTTTTTGGGCCTAAAATAATAACATCTTTAAGGTTATTTAAATTAATAAATTTATTCATATTTACTTCCTAGTATTATATTTAAAAATTTAACATTTTGCGACAATAAAAGATTAAAACTTAAATTTTTAAAAGTCAAACTGATACAATAAATTTATGCTATATGGCACATTAATGTTTCAATTAATATATATATTTAAATTTGCAATAATTAAATGTTAATAAAAACAAACACATTTAATAAATAGGCTTTGAAAAATAATGAAAGGTGTGATATTATTAAAACATAAGAAATTTATTAAATGTTTAGAATAATTTCAACCTTGTTAAAGTTTTTTATTTTCGCATTAAGGCTTAGGTTAAAATAATAAAGTTAAAATTAATTATTTTTTATAACAGATTTAATGGGTTCGTTTATAGAATTTAAAATTTTAATTTAGTTTTATTAAATATATAAGTTAAAAGAAAAATTTGGGAGGGAAGTATGACAGATATTGAAATTGCAAATAGCATAACACCAAAACCTATTATAGAAATTGCAAAATCACTTGGCGTGGCAGATACCGATTTAGAACTTTATGGAAAATATAAAGCAAAAATTTGCAATTATGAACTTAACCCCAAAGGTAAATTAATTTTGGTTACGGCAATAAATCCAACAAGTGCAGGGGAAGGTAAAACAACAGTTTCTGTTGGGCTTGCTGATGGTTTGAAAGAAATTAACAAAAAAGTTTGCCTTGCTTTAAGGGAGGCTTCTCTTGGCCCTGTTTTTGGTGTTAAAGGTGGCGCAACTGGTGGAGGTTATAGTCAAATTATTCCTATGGAAGATATAAATCTTCATTTTACAGGAGATTTTCACGCTATAACAAGTGCCAATAATTTGTTGTGTTCGTTTATAGATAATCATATTTATCAAGGTAACGAACTTAACATTAACCCAAATAAAATTGTTTTTAACAGATGCTTAGATTTAAACGATAGGGCTTTAAGGCAAATTGAGGTTGCTATTGGAGAAAAAAATGGAGTTACCAGAAAAGATAAATTTAACATAACAGCATCTAGTGAAATTATGTCTATTTTATGTTTGAGTTTAAATTTAGAAGATTTAAAAAACAGACTAGGAAATATATTAGTTGCTTATGATAACAATAACAAACCTATATTTGCAAAAGACCTTAAGGTAAATGATGCTATGGCTATTTTGTTAAAAGATGCCATTAAACCAAATTTAGTTCAAACTCTTGCAGGAACTCCTGCCATAGTTCACGGTGGACCTTTTGCAAACATAGCCCACGGTTGTAATTCTATTATAGCAACAAAACTTGCCCTTACTTATGCCGATTATGTTGTAACAGAAGCAGGCTTTGGCGCAGACCTTGGTGCAGAAAAGTTTTTAGACACAAAGTGCAGGGTTGCAAACATAAAACCAAATGCTGTTTGTATTGTTGCAACAGTAAGGGCTTTAAAACTACACGGTGGGGCAGAAAAAGGTTTATTAAACAATGAAGACCTTATAACATTAAAAAAAGGTATTCCAAATTTAATAAAGCATATAGAAAACATTAAAAATGTTTATAACTTACCTGTTATGGTTGCAATAAACAAATTTACAACAGACACGGAAGAAGAAATTGCTTTAGTAAAACAAGAGGTTGAAAAACTAGGAGTAAAAGCAGAAACTTGTGATGTTTGGGCAAAAGGTGGTAAAGGTGCAGTTGCTTTAGCAAAACAAGTTGTTGAATTGTGTGAAGAAGATAACAGTAAATTTAGTTATTGCTATGATGAGTGTGACACAATAAAAAATAAAATTTTTAACATTGCCACAAAAATTTATGGGGCATCTGGCGTGAATTATTTAGATAAAGCTTTAGAAGATATTAAAGATATTGAAAAATTGAAACTAGATAAATTGCCAATAATAGTTGCTAAAACACAATATTCGCTTAGCGATAATGCAAAATTACTTGGTAGACCAGAAAATTTTGAAATTACAATAAAAGAACTTCAGTTAAGAGGTGGAGCAAAATTTATTGTTGCCATTGCAGGAAGTATGCTTTTAATGCCAGGGCTACCTAGAACTCCAGCAGGTGCAAAAATGACAATAGATAACTCTGGTAAAATAGAGGGCTTGTTTTAATTAAAAAGTTTATTGTTTTATAGTTAATTATTTTACAATTTAACATTTTATAATAGCAATAAATTAATAAACACTTCATTTTTAAACTGTAATGAAATTTAACAGATAAAATTTAAAACAATTTATAATTAAAAGTTTTATTTTTAAAATATTTTTAAGTTATTAGTAAATATAAAAAATAATATAGCTTTTTGTTATTGTAGGTTTTGTTAATTTAACTAATAAAGTGTTAAAATAAATAAAGTTTAAAAGTTTTTTAAAAAATTAAAGTAAAACTTATTTTAAATTTAAAACTTTATAAAAAATGGTTAAATTTTAGATTAAAGAACATCTAAAATTATTAAAATATGGAAATGAAAATATGAATTATATAGGATCTAAACATTCTCTTTTAGGCTTTATAGAAAGGGGCATAAATGAGACTTTATTAAATAATAAAGAACAAAAGAAACCTGTTGAAATGGCTTTTGCAGATTTATTTGCAGGAACAGGGTGCGTGGGTGGACATTTCAAAACATTAGGCTATTCCATTATAGCAAACGATATTCAATATTATAGTTATGTTGTTACAAAGCATATGATTGAGAATAACGGAAATTTGAACAAAGAAAAAATGGCAGCGTTAATTAACAGGTTAGACAATTTGCAAGGCATAGAAGGCTTTATTTATGAAAATTATTCCTTTGGTGGCACAGAAGGGCAGGAATTTAGAAGAATGTATTTTTCTGATGAGAATGCTAAGAAATGTGATAGTATAAGAGCTCAAATTGAAACTTGGTTAAAGGATAATTTTATAAATAAAAACGAATATTATTTTTTGCTTGGTTCTTTAATAAATTCTATAGATAAATATGCAAATACAGCTTCTGTTTATGGTGCTTATTTAAAAAAGTTAAAGGCTAGTGCTGTTAAACCTATGGTTTTATCTCCACTGCCTTACACAACAGGGCACGTAAATTGCAGGGTATATAACGAAGATGCAAATTCGTTAATTGAAAAAATTGAGGGTGATATTTTATATTTAGACCCTCCATATAACGAAAGGCAATATTGTGCTAATTACCATTTGTTAGAGACTATTGCAAAAAACGATAATCCTATTATAACTGGCAAAACTGGGTTGAGAGAGTATAAGAGTCAGAAAAGTGATTTTTGCGTTAAATCGAAGGTTTATTCTGCATTTGAAAATTTAATTAAAAATGCAAATTTTAAATATATATTTTTAAGTTATAATAATGAAGGAATAATGAATTTTAACGACATTAAATCTATTATGAGTAAATATGGTAACTATTCTTTATTTTCACAAGAATATCGTAGATTTAAAGCCAATAATAAAAACAATAAAAATAAAACCACAATAGAATATTTGCATTGTTTAGTAAAAAACAAATAAACTTATTTTTTTTATGGCTTTAAAATTTTATAGAATTAACTTTATAATGTTTTTTTTGTAAATTAAAAAGAGTGAAATTTAATACTTCACTCTTTTTTATAAGTTTCTATAAAAATCTGGTAAAATTTATTTCTTCATTATTTATATCAAAACCTATATATTGTAAAGGTTCTACTTTTGTGTTAATAATGTTAAAGGAAAAATTTTCATAACATTGTTTAGTTGCTTCACTTAAATTGCCTTTTGCAATTATTGTTGGAATAACATGAATAATTTTGTTATTATACCTTGGCAACACATAATTGGATAGCCATTCTAAATACCAAGGAATTTGATGTAAAACTATATTATCATATGGTGCCTCATCCTTTAATTCAATTAAGCGTATATAAATTTCTTTTTCATTTTCTTGCTTTATCATAATATCTATTTTTTGCATACCAACACCACAAGCAACTTCATTGCCTATCCATAAAGGTTCGTTTGGCAACATTGATAATAAATTATATAAATGTGGAGATTTATAATTTTGAAGTATGTATGCCTGCAAGTGAGCCTCAAAAGCATTGTAATGCGAATATTTATAAATAAGTCTTGGTAATATATTTAACGATTCCTGCCTTCCTAAATATGTGTTTTGTTTGGTAGATGAAACAATTTGGCAATTTACTGGGTCATATGTGAAAGCTGTGCTTTCAATATACTGATTATTATTTTTAACATTCAACTTATTAATTAAATCTTCATATTCATAGTCCATTAACATAGTACAACCGCGATTACCTTTTAGTTTACGATATATCATACTCCAACATAAATCATAAGGGTGGTTTTTACCTTGCAATGAATCTAGGTATTCGTGTTCTGTTATACCTTTTGAATAAACTTTTTCTGGAGCAATTAAAACCCTGAAGGTTAGCCCTTTATTTAGGGAAAATATTAAATAATTATTATCATCATTTTCATCAAAAAATGGATTGCTTATAACTTTAAACACTCCAAAAAACATTCCCTGATTATGTTTTGTTGCTTGTAAGTAGAATATAATTTTGTCGCCTATGCTAATCCTTGATATATCGGCAATCATTCCTATTAACATTCTTTCTATGGTTGAGTTAATGTTAATTAAATGGTTTGCTAAAAATGGAGCTGATTTATCTTTAGCACCTGTACCTGCAAATAAATATTCTAAGTGATATTTAAAAGTTGTTTCATCAACTACAAAAACGTGTGTCACTAATTCTAATTTCCTTTATCTTCTTTTAAGTGTTTTTTAAATTCTATTGGGTCATACCAGTAACAACCAACACAAGCATCTTCTTCAAAATTATGGTTAGGTTGCCCTTTATAATAAGACATTGGATAGCCAAGCCTTTTTGCATCAAACCTTGTTTTTGTTCTTTTGCATTCTTTACAAAATTGTCTTTTTGCATCATTAGCGGCTTTACTTAAAGGTTGAAAATCTGATGCTAACTGATTTTCATTACGCATTACCCTGGATTCATTTTTCATACCATTTTTATGGTCAACTTCGGGGTTGGAAGTTCCTAAAACAACACACCGCATAGCTTTTATTGTCTTTTTTATGTTAGCATTTATGTGCTGAGAAAAATCGCCATTATTGAAACCATTTAATCTTATAGCATCTATACTATTTCCATTAGATAAAGATTTATCAAATTCAATTATAAATCTTTTAGCTAAAGTGGATTCTTTTCTTGCCCAAGAAGCACCATTGCCAAAGGCAAGGTCAGCATATTTTCCAACAAATTCATTTACATTTATCCAACGGCTAACGCCATTTTCATTTGGCTTAGCTAATTCTAAAAATAATTCGTTTTTTGTCATATCTTCCTCTTTGGTTTTTAAAATTAAAAGTATTTTTATTTTTGTAATAATAAGTGGTTAAGTATTTTTTTTAAAAAAAGTTTTTTACTTCTTATTTTATTGCGTTAAAAATTAATTTTATGCTAATTTGTATTTTAACTAAAAGCTTTTTAGTTAATATTTAGTTTTAAATGCAAATTTTTAAACACCATTAAATATTTGTTTTATGTTTTATAATTAATTTTAAATACTTAAACTAATTATAAAACAATGCAACCTAAATAACAACTAATTTAAAGTTACAAAAAAATTTATTTTACATATTAAATTAGCATAACTTATAAATATTATGATTTTAATTTAACTTTAAGGGAATAGAAATAAATTGGAACATAATAGAATCTAATAGTAACACTTACTAACAATAATATTTGTAATTTAATTTAAAATTTAGAGTATACATTTATAACAAAAATAAACAAAGATAGAAAATAAAATCTATCTTTGTTTGCGAGTTTAATTTTTTATAAAAATAACAGTAATTATAAAAAGTTTAAAAAATTAAACTTAATTTAAAATTATTTATTAAATAAAGTAACCTTTAGTTTTTATAAATCATCAGCATCTTGCACAGGTTTTTCGTCCTCATCTAAAGTATAATTGCCTGTATAACTTCCTTGAGGGTCTGTTTTGCTTTTAAAATTTTTATTCATATTTTTAGTTTTTATCATTTTTAATTTTTTATACTAATAGTTTAAAAAAAATTATTAAATTTAAATTTTCATAAAGTTTTAAACAAAAAAAATGAATTGTTAAAAGTTGTTATTAACAAAAAAACAAAATCAATAAGTTTAGTTATAAAATTTGGTTGTTGTGCAAAAATATAATTTTTTTGTTTTATTATAAAATAAACTTTGTTAGTTTTTGATTATATAAATTTTTATTAATAAAATTTTTGTTTTTTGCGATATGTTATTTTTAATAGAAATTTTAAATTAAAAAATATAAATATAATAAAAAAAATAGGTAAGTGATAGTTAACTCATTTACCTATTTTAGTTTTGTTTATTGTTTAAAAATTTTTGTTTAAACATATGCACATATGATTATATATTAGTTGTTTTGGTTATTTTGTGCATTTCTTCTTTCTTTATTTGCTTTTCTACATTCTGGGCAACGAACTGGATCGTTAGTAAAACCTTTTTCTTTGTAGAATTCTTGTTCGCCTTCGGTAAAAATAAATTCTTTACCGCAGTCTTTGCAAACTATAGTTTTATCAGCCATACTAAAAGTTATCCTCCTTATAAAATTTTTAAAAAAAGGCAATTTAGTATTTCTGATTATAATTAAAGGGTCATAATAGGGTAAAGTGCTTTTTTCTAAATTCTACAAATATTCTACAATAATTTTTATAAAATGTAAATTGTTTTATTAAAACTAATATAATTTTTTTTTATTTGAATTAAATTTGATAATTAAAATTACTAAAGTTTTAAGATAATATACCTTTTTATTATAAAAATTAAAACATATTTATTTTATAAAAACTTAATGCCTGTTTTAAATGTATTTACTTTACAAGCCTAAAATGTAGGTTTAAATTTATACATAATAAGAACTTGAAGTATTAATTTTGAAATTATGTGCTTTATAATAAAAGAACTTTATTTAAAAATATAGTTGTTTTTTAAAATAATAAAAATTTTTGCATTATTAAATGTAGGTTTAAAATGCTAATGTATTTTATGCTTTTTAATTTATTTATGGTGTTGTAACTTTAAATAATATTAATATAATTTTTAATTTATGCAAGGATTTATATTATGTGTTGTTGTAAAATAAAAATTATGTTAAACTAAAATATATTTTAATTTAAAATTAATTTGCTAGTTTAATTATTAACTAGTTTATGTTTCTAATTTTATAAAAAAAGTTCAGTTTAGTTTTAAAGAAATTTTAAAAAAAATTTTTAGATGATAATTTTTATTAAGAGTTTTTAAGGAAAAGAATAAAATGATATGTTCAATTTGCCCAAGAAAATGCAATGTAGATTTAAACAATAAAAGTGGTTTTTGTGGAAAACTTGGTGAAGAAGTTAAAGTGGCTAAAGTGATGCGACATAATTGGGAAGAACCTATTATTAGTGGAAAAAAGGGTAGTGGGGCAATATTTTTTTCGTTTTGTAATTTAAAGTGTGTTTACTGTCAGAACTTTAAAATTTCTCATTTGGGAGAAGGTAAAAAAATATCGGTTATGGAACTTGCGAATATATTTAAAAAGTTAGAGGATAGTAATGTAGAAAATATTAATCTTGTAACCCCAACTCATTTTACAACACAAATTATAGATGCTTTAAAACTTTATAAACCTAAGGTTCCAATTGTTTGGAATACAAGCGGATATGAAGATATTAATACTTTAGAAATGTTAAAAGGCTATGTAGACATTTTTTTATTTGATTTTAAATATTTCAGCAATGAAAAAGCCAAACTATATTCAAATGCCCCAAACTATTTTAATGTGTGTTTTAATGCTTTAAAAAAAGCAAGGGAAATTGTTCCAGAAGATAAAATTGAAAATGGAATAATGAAAACAGGAATTATAGTAAGGCATTTAGTTTTGCCAAATAATTATAACGATAGCATAAACATTTTTGATGCATTATTTAACAATTTTGGTAATGAAATGTTTGTTAGCGTTATGAGCCAATTTACACCATTTTATAAGGCACTTGAAATTAAAGAACTTAACACAAAATTAAAACCATTAGAATATAAAAAAGTGCTTAGCCATATTAAAAAATTGGGTTTTAAAAATGGGTTTATACAAGAACTATCTAGCGCAAGTTGCAACTATACACCTAATTTTACGGAAAGTAGTTTTTATGAATTGTAGTTTTAATGGTATAAAACTTTTTATTTAATTTAAAAACTTATTGTTTATTTTCTTTAGTAGAGTATATAAATTTAGGTTTTAATGGTTGTGTTTAGAGTAACTAAATAATTAAAGTTAAAACCATAATAATACTAAAAAATTTTGCTAAATTTAAAATAAAAAAATATTATATTTAATAATTTAATTATTCAATATCAATATAAGAAAATATATTATAATTTTAATTTGGTTAAATTGCCTAAATTTATTTTTAATATTGACATAAATTTGTGCGTGTGTTAAAATTTTACTAACATAAGGTAATATGTAACCAGTTTATAATTTTTGGGGGAAATGGAAATATGTTACAAACTTTTTTAAATGTTTTGTGTATTATTGGTATTGTTTTTCTTGCCACTTTTGTAATTGTTTTTTTGTCAGATTTATTTATTTCACTTGTAGATAGCACTAACGGCATATTTTTTAGGAGAGGTCAAGTTAACGATAATAAATCTAGCAAGAAAAAACGCTATAACGATGATGATGAAGATGAAGACAATGGAAAACAAAAAAGACCTGTTTTGTTAAATGGACCACAAGAGGAAGAAAGCAAAACTAAAAAGTTAAAGAAAGAAGAAAGAGAACAATTAACCTACGATGAAAACAGACAGAAAGAAGAAAAACAAACTTATAACGATAATCAAGCAAGAGATGTAGATTATAATGAAGCAAGTAGAGAAGAAGTTCTTGCAAGACAGAATGCTAACAGGCAAAATCTTGTAAATCAAAGGCAACAACAAGCAATTGTAACCCCTCCTCCTCAACAAGTACAACAAAGACCTCAACCACAGCCACAACCTGTGGTTCAACAAAAGCCAAAAGAACCTGAAGAAGATATAGATAAAATTATTCTTGAAGTTTCAAAACAAACTTTGGCAGAAATGAACAAAAATCAAGGAACTGTTAAAAACAGCCAAGAAACTCAAAGAGCACAACAAGATGCACAAAGGGCTCAGCAAGATGCTTTAAGGGCAAAACAAGAAGCACAAAGAGCAGAAGCAGAAAAGAATGCTCTTGCAAGGCGTCAACAAGAATATGAAAGAGAAATTGAAAGCAAAAAACGCCAATATGAAAGAGAAATAGATGATAAGCAAAGAGCTTATGAAAAAGAAATAGATAATAAACAGCGTGCTTACGAAAAAGAAATTGAAGATAAACAACGCGTACACGATAGAGAATTGCAAGACAGACAAAGAGCTTATGAAAGAGAAATTGCAAACAAACAAAGAGAATATGACCGCCTACTTCAAGACCAAAAAGATTTAGAGGAACGACTAGAAAGAAAGGAAGGCGAGTTTGATGAAAAACTAGAAAGAGAACTAGAACAAAAACAAAGAGAACTAGATAGACAACTTGCCGCAAAACAAAGAGAAATTGATGACAAACAAAAAGAACTTGAAGAACAACTTGAAGAATTCCAAAAAGAATACGATGAACAATTAGAAGCAAGAGAAAAAGAATATAATGACCAACTTGAAGCAAGACAGAAAGAGTATGATGAACAATTAAAGGCAAGGCAAAAAGAATACGATGACCAACTTGCTGCCCGCCAAAAAGAATATGATGAACAACTTGCTCAAAGAAAACAGGAACTTGAAGAACAATTTGAAGCCCGCCAAAGAGCATATGATGAGCAACTTGCAAATAAAGCAAAAGAATATGATGAACAATTATCTGCTCGCCAAAAAGAATATGAAGAGCAAGTTGAAGCAAGAGAAAGAGAGTTTGAAGAACAAGCTGAGGCTCGCCAAAAAGAGTATAACGAACAATTAGAGGCAAGAGAAAAAGAATATAACGAGCAACTAGAAAATCAGGCAAAAGAATATGATGAACAGTTAGAAGCAAGAAAGAAAGAATATGATGAACAATTACAGGCAAGAAAGCAAGAGTATGATGACAATCAAAGAGAACTTAACGAATTCTTTGCTGAACGCCAAAAAGAATATGAAGATGAACTTGCTGAAAAACAAAGAGAACTAGATGAAATGCAAAAAGAGCTTGATAATAAAGTTTTAAGCAGAGAACAAGAATACAATGAAGAACTTGCTGAAAAACAAAGAGAAATTGATGCAAAACAAAAAGAACTTGATGAACAACTAGCAACACGCCAAAAAGAACTTGATGACCAGCTAGCAAAAAAACAACAAGAATTGGATGACCAACTTGCAGCAAGACAGAAAGAACTTGATGAGCAACTTGAAAGAAGACAACAAGAACTTGAAGATAAACTTGTTGCTAGACAGAAAGAGTTAGACCAAAAATATAACGAACGCGAACAAGAATTAAGCGAACAATATTACAACAGACAAGCAGATGTTAACGAGAAATTAATAGAAAGACAAACTGAATTAAAAGACCAAATAGAAGTGTTACAAAATCAAATTAGAACCGATAAAGACACTATTAAGGAACTTGAAATTCAACTTGCAAGCGAAACTCGTGAAAAGAGTCAATTAGAAAACAGAGTTAAAGTTGTTAAAGTAAGCATTTCTAAGAAAGAAGAACTTGAAGATAGACTTGAAGTTTTGAAACAAAGATTAAAAGAAAACGAAAAAGAACTTTCTGCAAACTATCGTGAATATGCTCCGTTAAGAAGAGTTAATATGACCCTTGAAAACGACAAAAAGAAATTAAGAAGAAGAGAAGCTATTGTAGCAAAACAAAAAGTTGTTTTATATGGTGTTAATAACTATGTTGATATAGATGAAGAAAGAGCCAAAAAACTATCAGAAGAATTAGACTTACTTGAAGGCTTAAGATTATCTGTTCAACACTGTGAAGAAGTTATGCAAAAAAATAAGGATAGATATCCTATTTTAGAAAGAGCAAACAACTTCTTAAGCAAAAATAAAGCTCAACTTGAAGAAGATATAGCAAACATTGAAGCTCAACTTAAAGAAATTGAAGAAAACGGAAATTATGAAAGAGTAGTTTCAGTTCAAGAAACAACAAAAACTTCTATAGAAAATAACGAAACAAGTTCAACTGTTAGAGGAAATAAAAGTTCTTCAACTAGCACAACTACTAACAAGTAATTAAAATTTAAAAAGATTGATAAAATTAATTGTCAATCTTTTTTAAACAAATAAAATCATATTAAGTTATTATAGAAAAACAAATAGTTTAAATTTGCTAATGAAAAACACTTATTGTAAAAAACTTTAAAAAGAGATTTATAAAAATTGCTAAAATATATATTTATAAAAAATTAGCAGAAAATATATATTGCGTGATATAATACTTTATGTTGGTTACCTTTTACAATTATAGTAAAAGTTAACTATAAAACAAACAAAATAAAATTAAAATTGTTGTAATGGTTCCTATAAAATTAAAATAAACCTTTTCAATTTTAAAATTATTTGTTTATATTGTTTTTTTTTAATGGTAGAGAGTAAAAAGTATGAATATAGGATTTTTTAAACCAAAGAATGCTTTGCCAGAACAAAATAAAAGTGTTAAGGTTGGTTTAGCACTTGGTGGAGGGGCAAGTAGAGGCATTGCCCACATAGGCGCAATAAGAGCATTTGAAGAAAATAATATTAATTTTGATTTTGTTGCAGGCACAAGTGCAGGTTCTCTTGTGGGGGCATTGTATGCTGCTGGTAAAACAGCAAATCAAATGTTAAAAATTGCAAAAGCAATAAAACTTAAAGATATTAAAACTGGTAAACTTTTTATGCCATCTAAAACAGAAGGCGTGCAAGAATTTATTAAAGAAGTTATGGGCGAGAATGCTCGTGTGGAAAACCTTAAAAAACCTCTTGCTGTAGTTGCGGTAGATTTAATTTCTGGTAATGAGGTTATAATAACTAAAGGCGACCTTTCTAAAGCGTGCGCAGGCAGTTGTGCAATACCAGGTGTTTTTGTTCCAGTAACTTTTGGTTCTATGCATTTAATAGATGGTGGAATGCAAAATAACATACCTTCCGATGTCCCACGATATTTTGGGTGTGATTATGTTATTGCAATAGATGTTAATTCCACTCGTGGTGGCGGAACAACTTCAATTAAAGTTTTGGATGTTTTAAAAGCAACAATTGGCATTATGGGTAAAAGCAATTGTATTAAAGGCTATTCAGATGCAGATATTGTTATACAACCTAAAATGGCAAAATATAGTGCTAAAAAATTGGATGAAATTGATGAAATGTACGCTGAAGGATACAAGGCAGCATTAGAGAAAATACCTGCTATACTTGAAATTATATCTAAAAAACCAAAGTCTGCTTATAAAAAGAAATATAAAGAAAGAGAAAATCAAAAACCACTTATAGTTTAATAAATAAAGTCCTCAAAAACTCTTTTTAATTTACATTTGTTTTTATTAAAATTTTAAAGAGTTGTTGAGGACTTTTTTATAT
>CAJUBT010000016.1:19571-33442 GCA_910584815.1 uncultured Christensenella sp.
AAAAATTAAACTATAAAAATTAAACTATAAAAATTAAACTATAAAAATTAAACTATAAAAATTAAACTAAGAAAACTAAGTAAAAAAAATAAATTACAAAAATTGAATTGAAGATAAAACAAATGAATAATAACGAGAAAGAAAAAAGCATTTCTGTTGCAGAAATTTTGGAAACAAGTTCAAAACAGAAAAACTTTAATAAACGCAAAAAAATAATTATAAGAATAAGCACTTTTGCAATAATAACCTTAATTAGTTTATTAAGTTTATTTTTTACAAGTAGTTTGGAAAGCCTTCTTAATTTCGACTTTTTTGCAAATTCTGCAATAACTAAGAATGATAGTAAAATTCACTTTATAGATGTTGGAGAAGGAGATTGCACTGTTATAGAGTTTATAGATGGAAAAGTTATGATGATAGATTGTGGACCTAAAGAAAAGTGGAACAAAATTAACACTTATTTTGAGTTTCTTGAAATACCTAAAAGAATAGACTATTTTATTTTAACGCATACCGATAAAGACCATATAGGAAACGCGGAAAAACTGCTTGAAAATTATGATGTAAAAAACCTATATCTTCCAAAAGTATATTCTAATTATGAGGTTTCAAATAATTTGGCCACAAATAAGAATTATAAGGTTTATGATAATATTGTATGGAACAATTTTTGTTATAAAGCAAGAACAATTTTAAAACCTCAACAAATTAATTATATAAACGATTTTATTTCCATTGAAAATATTGGCGAAAATGAGGAATTAGACAACAGTTATTCGGTTTATATTTTTCCACCCAGCAAAGATTATTATGAAGAAGATAATGATTATTCTCCTTTCATATGGGTAAAATTAGGCTATCATCAAACTCTTTTAACAGGAGATGCTGGTAAAGATAGTGAACTTGAATTTATAAATACTTATAAAACTCTTGTTGAAGACAAAACCATTTTTAACATAGAAACTTTGAAGGTAGGACATCACGGTAGCAAGAATTCTTCTTCACTAGAATTTTTACAAAAAATCAGTCCAAGGTTTTGTGTTGTTTCTTGTGGTAAAAATAATTCTTATGGTCATCCAGCTAATGATACAATTAATAATATAAAGCAAGTTAAAAGTTCAATAAAAATTTATAGAACGGATATAAATAACAGCATAATGTGTGTTAATTCCTATAAAGGTGGTTTGCCAAGTTTGGTTGTAAAATACGATTATGAGAATTTTGATAATGTTTACATAAAACTTTATTATGTTGTTTTAAATATTATTTTAATTGCTTTCTTATTGCTTATTGTTCCGTTGTTTAAAGACATTAAAAAGTTTAATATAAAACAAAAAAATAAAGTTTAAAGATATAAATAAAGAAACAAAATTAAACAAAAAATTACAAATAGTTTTTTAATAAAAATTATAATTTAAAAGTTGTTTTTCTCCTTTAAATTAAAGGAAAGTAGCGTTTTTTAATAAATAAAATAATTTATATTTGTGCATATGCACAAATATATTTTTTTATACCTTTTAATATTGACACTACCTGCCTGTAATGTTAAATTGGTATTGGGTGAAATACCCTAAAACATAATGTTTACTAAGTTAAAAATAAAATTAACTAATATTAAGAATTATATTAATAAAAGTTTATGATTTAATTTCTATAATTATATCTAAAACCTTAAAACATTATTTTTAAATAAGTTTATATAGGGTTTAAAAAGTTAATATATTTTTTTAAAAAAACTTTAATAAGTTTAACAAAACAATGTTTAGTTTTATTTTGTGAGGAAGTAGTAGTATGATTAAACAAGTTAAAAAAAGAGATGGCACTTTTCAGGAATACAACAAAACTAAAATAGCAGATGCAATTTTTAAATCTGCTGTTGCTTGTGGTGGTAATGATAGAGAGGAAGCAGAAACTTTAGCTGACCTTGTGGAAAAGGAGCTGAATAAAACTTTTAAGGCAGAAATTCCAGATGTAGAGGAAATACAAGACATTGTTGAAAAAGTTTTAATTGAAAATAGGCACGCTCAGGTTGCAAAAGCTTATATTCTTTACAGAGAAAAGCGTTCTGCTGGCAGAAAACTTAATGCCTTAACTGCTGAAACTTTAGATTTATTTTCTAAATATCTTGATAGTAGTGATTGGTCTGTTAAGGAAAATTCCAACACAAATAGAAGTGTTGCTGGGTTAAATAACTATGTTAGGGAAGCCTTTACAAAAAACTATTGGTTAAATCAGGTTTATTCAAAAGAAATAAAAGATGCACACGAAAGTGGGGCAATTCATATTCACGACCTTGGTTTTTTTGGTTCTTATTGTGTGGGGTGGGATTTAAGACAAATTCTAACCGATGGCTATACTGGTGTTCCAGATAAAGTTTCAAGCAAGCCACCAAAGCATTTTAGGTCCTTTTTAGGTCAAATTGTTAATGCAACTTATACCACTCAATGTGAAACTGCAGGGGCTCAGGCGTGGAGTAGTTTCGACACTTATTGTGCCCCTTTTATAAAACTAGATAATTTAAGTTTTGCACAAGTTAAACAGGCATTGCAAGAATTTATTTTTAATATGAATGTTCCAACAAGAACAGGTTTTCAATGTCCGTTTTCTAATGTTACTTTAGATATTAAATGCCCAAAAACTTTAAAAGACCAACCTATAATTGTTGGTGGAGACCCACAAGACACAACTTATGGTGATTATCAAAAGGAAATGGACATTTTTAACAAAGCACTTTTTGAAGTTATGCTAGAAGGTGATAGTAACGGCAGAGTGTTTTCATTCCCTATTCCAACTATTAACATAACTAAGGATTTTAATTGGAATAGCGATGTTGCAGATAGCTTAATGGAAATAACTTGCAAATATGGTATTCCATATTTTGCTAACTATGTTAATTCCGACCTTTCCCCTGAAGATGCAATATCTATGTGTTGTAGATTAAGGTTAGATGTTTCTGAACTAAGAAAGCGTGGGGGAGGATTGTTTGGCTCCAACCCACTAACAGGTTCAATTGGTGTGGTAACTTTAAATCTTGCAAGAATAGGTTATTTAGCGAAGGATGAAGGAGAGTATTTTTCTCTTCTAAACAAATATTGTGATATCGCAAAAAATTCGTTAGAAATTAAGCGAAAGGTTATTGAAAATCAAACAGAAAAAGGGTTATACCCATATTCTGCTTATTATTTAAGGCAAGTTAAACAAAGAACAGGTGGATATTGGGCTAATCATTTTAACACGATTGGTGTTATTGGTATGAATGAAAGTTTGTTAAACTTTATGGATAAAAATATAACAACTCAAGAAGGTCTTGCTTTTGCATTAAAAGTTATGCACTATTTAAGGGAAAAAATGGTTGAATACCAAAAGGAAACTGGAAATCAGTATAACCTAGAAGCAACTCCAGCAGAGGGTGCTAGTGCAAGGCTAGCAAAGCTTGACAAATTAATATATCCTGACATTAAACAAGCAGGCAAAAACGCTGTAAGTTACACAAATTCTACACAAATTCCTGTTGAATATACCGATGATATTTTTGAAGTTGTAAAACTACAAGATGAACTTCAATCTCTATACACAGGTGGCACAGTTTTGCATTTATATTTAGGTGAAAGAATAGAAGATAAAGAAGTTTGCAAAAGTTTAATTAAAAAAATATTTTCAACTTCTAAAATGCCTTATCTTTCAATAACTCCAACCTTCAGTGTTTGCAGTAAACACGGATATATTGCTGGTGAACATTTTACTTGCCCAAAATGTAAAAAACAAACAGAAGTTTGGTCGAGAGTTGTAGGTTACCTAAGACCAGTGCAAGATTATAACGATAGCAAGAGCGATGAATATAAAAATCGCAAAAAATTTGTTATAAAAAATTGTTGTGATTAATTTATTGCTTTAATTTAAATTTATATTTTTTATGTTGAATAACACTTTAATTTAATTAAAATAAATTTTGTTTGTTATTTTGGTGGTAAAAGGAGGGTAAATATAAAAGATGGAAATTGGCGGATTTGTTAAAAATTCTTTTGTAGATTATCCTCAAAAAATTACTTGTGTTGTTTTTACAATAGGTTGTAATATGAATTGTTGGTACTGTCATAACAAACATTTGTTGAGTGAAGAAGCAAAGAATAAAGTTGATGAAAAAGAAATTTTTAATTTTTTGCAAACTCATAAAACTTTTTTAGATGCTGTTACTATTAGTGGTGGCGAACCAACTTTGCAAAAGGATTTGCCAAACTTCATTAAAAAAATTAAAAGTTTGGGTTATCTTATTAAATTAGATACAAATGGCACAAATTATGAAATGCTAAAAGCTTTAATAGATGATAATTTACTAAATTATGTTGCTATGGATATAAAAGCCCCATTAGATAATTATAACTTAGTGACTTCTAGTTACAATATTACAAGAATCAAAAAAAGTGTAGCGCTATTAAAACAAAATAAAGTTAACTATGAATTTAGAACAACAATTTCACCAAATTTAACATTAAAAGATATAGAAAAAATTGCAAAGGATATTAATGGTGCAGAAACATATTGTTTGCAACAATACAAAAAGCCGGAACATATTGTAAACACTGGTAAAGAACTTATTAATTTAAAGCAATGCAATGTATTAAACTTTGAACCTGTAAGTGAAAATTTTGTTTTGCAGTGCAGAGAAATTGCAAGCAAATATGTTAAAAAAGTTTTGGTTAAAGGTTTGTAAAAAATAAGATTATTATTAAGAAAACAAATAGGTGATGAATAAATTTATATAGATTTATTTTATAATACCTATTTTTTTATTAAACAAATTTTGTTATTTAACTTTTGTTTTTTTTAATTTGGTATTATAATTACTAACACTTAATGTTTAAAAGAGGAAATGTTTATGGCAAGAGAAAATTTTTTATCGGCTGTTTATTTACTTTTTATAAAAGATAATAAAGTTTTGCTTCAACGCAGACAAGGCACAAAACTTTGGAATGGTTACCTTGCGTTACCTGCAGGTCATTTGGATAGTGGAGAAGATGTTTACACCACTGCAATAAGAGAGGCGAAGGAAGAACTTTCTATTAACATTTCAAAGCCTGATATTTCGGATACCTTTGTTGTTAACAGAAAAAACAAAATATTAATGCCTTATTTTGATGTTTATTTTGTTATAAGTGGTTACGAAGGGGAAATAAAAATTAATGAACCTGTTAAGTGTAAGGAACTTGTTTGGGCTGACATAAATAATTTGCCACCTGATATGATAGATTATGAGGCACAAGCAATAGAGTATTGGAAAAAAGGAATATATTTTAGCACTTTTAATGAAACAAACGATGTTATTTCTAGTTAAAATAAATATTTTAACTTTAAAAAATTGCGTTAAGGTTTTGAAAATTTAAAGCATAAAAATAATTAATAAAAATAAGTTTTATAAAATGTTTTATAATAAAACTAAATTATTTAAAAAATATAAATTATTAAAATAATTTTATAAAGTTTAAAAAAAATTAGTAAAACAGTTAATAATGTTACCATATAAAATAACCCCAATTTTAAAAAAATGGGGTTTATTTTTTTTGCATTATGTGTTATAATAAACTAATAAAATTTTGGTTTAAAAGGGGGCAAAAATTGGTGCTAAATTTACTTGGGGCTATGAGTACAGCTGGCATTGTTTTTTTGGTTATTTTTTTAGTAATACTTGCAATTATTGTTGTGCTAATTTGTGTTTTTGTTCCCTTAAAATTGTGGTTTAAAACAGTTACAAGTGGTGTTTATATTTCTATGATAAGGCTTGCAAATTTAAAACAAAGAAAGTACGATTTAAATGAAATTACAGATGCTTATATCTCCATAAAAAAAGCAGGGTTAAATTTAACTTTAAACGAGCTTGAAACTCATCTTTTATCTGGCGGAAGCATAACAAATGTTGTTAATGCCCTTATAACCGCAAATAATGCTAATATCGACCTTTCTATCGACCTTGCAAAAGCAATAGATTTAGCAGGTTTAAATGCTGTTGAAACTGTTAAAAGTTGCATAACTCCAAAGGTAATAGTTACAGACGAAATTTCTGCAATAACAAAAGATGCTATGGAAATTAAGGTTAAAGCAAACATAACAATAAAACCACAGTTATATAAACTTATTGGAGGCACAGGGGAGGACACAATTAAAGCAAAAATTGCAGAAGGAATAACTGCTACAATAGGAGCTACAAACAACCATAAAGAGGTGCTTGAAAATCCTGAAAATTTATCGAATAAAGTGCTTGCAAAGTATGAAGATAAAGACAGTGCTTATTTAATAATTTCGCTAGATTTAGTTGACATAAAAATAGGTAAAAACATAGGCGCAAAATTAAAGTTAGATCAAATAGAACTAGAAGAAAGAATATCAAACGCAAGGGCAGAACAATTAAAAACAGAAGCATTTTTAAGAGAAAAAGATTTAACTTTAAAAGCACAACAACTTAATGTAGAAAAACTTAAAGCAGAGGCAGAAGTTCCTAAAAAAATTGTTAAGGTTTTTGAGCAAGGAGATATGTCTTTAATGGACTATTATAAATTGCAAAACATTATTGCAGACACAAATATGCGCAAAGCAATTGCAAAAACGAGTGGTGAAGATAGTGATAGTTTAAATGCTTAAAAAGATTTTTAAAATTAGTTAACTTTTAAAATGTTTGTTTTTATAAAATGGTTTATAAACATAAACTATAATTAAAAAAAAGGGGTAAACAAAAAAATGGATTTTTCAAAAATAATTGTTTTATGTTGCATAGTTTTTGTTGTTGCCCTAATAACTTACATAATTGTTAAAAAGAAAGATGAAATAAAAGCATATATTTTAAAAATAGATGAAAAAATAACAAAGCATAACGAAAAAGTTACAAACAATAAAAAAGAAATTAAACAAAAGGACGCTTCTCAAGAAGAAGATAAAAACAAGACAGAAGAAAACTCTAGTAAAAAAGTTATTAAACCACAAGCACAAGCCAAAGCCAAAGCAGCTTCTTTTAATGCAAAAGATGGTAAAGAATTGGAAAGTAGCAACAAATTGAAGCCTAGCAAAGCTGTTGAACAAATAAGACCAGTGCTTTTGCCACCAAATAGAGAAGCTGAGGAAAGGGATGTAAAATTACTTGAAATGAGTAAACGCCCAGAAATGCTAGGAACCTCACCTCAAAAAGCTTTAGATTTTAAATATGGTTCAAGCAAAATGGCTATGCAACAAAATGTTAACGAATCACCTTTTGTTAGCGAGCAACGCCAGCGAACAATTCAAAATTCTTATGCCGCTCCAAGACCCAAGAATAATAGCAATAACTTTATTTCTTTTGATAAAGAAAGCGATAATTTTAATCCATTAAAAAGAGATGTTAAAAAACAATTTGATGACATTAAAAATTTTTTAGAGTTGCCAGAAAATCAAAGCACTATTCAAAATAAAGGCGTTAGTTATAATGGTAAATCTTTTAACACAGTAAACAAAATAGATGCATCTATTTTTAATTCACCAGAAAGTCATTATGTAGATTATAGAAACACACCAATGCAACCTAGAACAAATAGCACAGTTATAAATAGTGTTAACAATGCAATGCAGAAAAACTTTATAAGTTTGCCTCCAAAGTTTCAACAAACAAACAATACTAGTAATGTTATGGTTACTAATACAAAGTATTCAAGAAATCCTTCCACTCAGTATGGAATGCCTTCTTTTAATGTTTCAGAAAGAGAACAACAAGAAGCAAGTAGATATAATCAAGATTTTACGTTAACTAAAGAACAAGAAGATATAGATTTAAATAAACTTCCAAATAACCTTAAGAAAATGATTATTCAAAATATTTTAGACCGCAAGAATTACGACTAAATTTATAGAAAATTTTGTTAGTAAAATTTATTGTTAAAAAGTTATAAGTGGTTATATAAAACAACTGAAATTACAAGTTTTATTAATTTTTTATAATTGTAAGATAAATTTATAGATATATATTAAATTTAAACTAGATTTGTTTTATTTATTAGCGTTTTTATATAAAGTTAATAAATTTTTAAAAAAGTTAAAAAACAAAATAATTTTTTTTAGTAACTTGTAAATAATATTACAGGTTACTTGTTTTTTTGTTTATAGAAATTTGATATTAAATATCTATTAAAAAAATGAAATTAAAAATATAAATATAGTTTTTGTAAACTTTTTAGTTTATTTGACAAATTTCAAAGTATATAATATCATTTATTTATAGTAATTTTAAGGGGGGCTAATTTTATGTTAAATGAACCATTTTTTAGTGAGTATTTAACAGATAGGCAAGTTGAGGTTATTAACCATTTTATAGATATTATGGGTTTTGAACTTAATGAGTTTAACTACTTAAAATCGGAAGAATTTATGACAGACTTATATCCTGTTGATGTTGCTATATTTGCCCCAACTAAAGATTTTAATTACTATACATTAACAACTTCTGGTTTAAGTCAATATAACTTATATAAAAACTTTACTAGGGTTGAATTATGTATGGTTCTTCCTCCAGAATGGAAACCAACTTTAGATAGAAAAGAAAATATGTGGGCACCTGATTTATTGCTAGACATTGCATATCAAGTTGTTGAGAACAAAATGGGCGTTAGGTTAGGGCAATATTTTGTTATGAACACTCCGAATGGGCAGTTGCCTTATCCAGAAGGTACAGATGCTTTGGGCGGTATTATTTGTTTACCAGAAATGTTTCCATTACAAATTTTAGAAAAGGAAATAGAGCATTCCTATACCAGATTTTTGCAAGTTGTTCCTTTTGATAAAAACGGGTTAAGTAAAATAGAGTCAATGGGGCCAGCAGATTATATTTTGTATGATTTGCACGATTCAGACAATCCTAAAATGGTTGCTCCTATGAAAAAATTTGAACCAAAGGGCATAGATAAAATTATAAGAAAGAATGAAGATACCTTAAAAGCCAAGTAATTTAAAATTGTTTTTTAAAATAACTAACTCAAATTTTTATTAGGAAGATTTTATATTAGTTTTTATACTTTAAAAGTTTAAAATGGCAGATGTTATCTTTCTTTGCAACAAGAAAAATTAATTATTTATTTAAATTTAACTTTTATATTTTTTTAATAAAATTTTTAACATTTAATTTTAAAAAAGTTAATATAAAGTTAACATTTTAAATTTATTTAAAACAAAGAAAAAACACTTTTTATTATAAAAAGGTGTTTTTTTAATGTGGTTACAAAACTTGACTTTTTAATTTTTAATGGTTATTATTTTATTATTGAATAACGAACATTAGTTTTATAAACTTAAAAGGAAAAATATGAGAGTTCTAGGCATAGACCCAGGTTTTGCACTTGTTGGTTTCGGTGTTGTTGATCAGGAAGGTTCTAATTATAAAATTGTTGACTATGGGGTAATTTCAACAACTAAAGATGAAAGTTTTTCCACCCGCCTTGCAATAATTTATAAAGGTATGTGTGACCTTATAGATACCTATAAACCCGATGCCATAGCCCTTGAGGAACTCTTCTTTTTTAAAAACCAAAAAACAGTTATTCCTGTGGCAGAAGCAAGGGGAGTTATTGTTCTTGCTGGCATTCAACGAATGGGAGAAATGTATGAATATACTCCTCTTCAAATAAAGCAAGCCTTAACAGGTAATGGTAGAGCAGAAAAAAAGCAAATTCAGTTTATGGTTAAAAGTATTTTAGGGCTAGATAAAGTTCCAAAGCCAGATGATGCCGCAGATGCTGTTGCAGTTGCAATAACTCATTTGCAAACCAACAATGGTTTGGTAGATAATAGAATTTAGTTTTGTTATTATACTTTTAATTTTAAATTAATAACTAAAAGCAATTTTAAAAAAAAGAGAGTGAATAATGTACAATTACATAATTGGAAAAATAACTGATAAAATGGAAGGAATTCTAGTGTTAGAGAACAATAACATTGGCTATGAAGTTTTTGCTTCTAATTATACTTTAAGAACGCTAGAACACGAAGAAGGTGAAGTTAAGGTTTACATTTATTATCATCAAAAAGAAGATGCTGTTGCTTTATATGGCTTTTGTGATAAAAATGAAAGAGATATATTTTTAAAATTGATTAGTGTAAGTGGCGTTGGTCCTAAGGGTGCAATGGCAATTCTATCAAATATTAAGCCAGATGATTTATGCAAAGTTATTGCTAAACAAGATTTAGGTGCTTTATCTTCCGTAAAAGGCGTGGGCAAAAAAACAGCAGAACGCTTGCTTGTTGAACTTAAAGATAAAGTTAACATTCTTCCGCTTGAAGTGTTAGGCGAAATGGGGCAAGTTAACTTAGAAAGCACTGAAATTGAAGATGCTTGTGAAGTGCTTGTAAGTTTGGGCTTAACTAAAATGGAGGCAATTAAACTTGCAAGGCAAGTTTATAAGCAAAACGATTCTGCAGAAGACATTATTCAAAAATCTTTATTTTTAATGAAAAAATAAACTTTATATTTGTTTTAAAAGTTTTAATAAATTTTATTTTTTCAAAAATTAATGAACTAAAATAATATATTTTTAAACTAAAAATTTTTGCTAAATTTAAATTAGTTTTTAAAGATATTAATAAGAAATATATTATAATATTTTTGTTGAATAATTGTATTTAATTTAAAATAGAAAATGTTTACCAATAAAAAAATATAAAAGGCAAAATAATGAACGATTATATTAAAAGTACAAAAAATTTAAGCGAAGCAGAAATGGAAATTTCTTTAAGACCTAATAAATTAACCGATTATGTTGGGCAAAGTAAGGTTAAAGAAAGTTTAAACATTTTTATAGAGGCCGCTAAAAATAGAAAAGAGCCATTAGACCACGTTTTGTTATATGGTCCTCCAGGGCTTGGCAAAACAACGCTTTCTCATATTGTTGCAACAGAACTAGGCTCTCAACTTAAAATAACAAGTGGTCCTGCAATTGAACACGCTGCCGACCTTGCTGCAATTTTAACTAATTTGCAGAAAAATGATGTTTTGTTTATAGACGAAATTCATAGATTAAACCATTCAGTTGAAGAAATTTTATACCCTGCAATGGAAGATTTCTCTTTAGATTTTATTGTAGGTAAAGGCCCTAGTGCAAGAAATATGCGCCTTAAATTGCAACCTTTTACTTTAATTGGTGCCACAACTAAAGCTGGGAATATTTCATCTCCATTAAGAGATAGATTTGGCATTATTCAAAGGTTGGAAATGTATAATGTGGAAGATTTATCTAAAATTATTAGCCGAAGTGCAAGCATATTAAATGTAAACATTTTGCCAGAGGCGGTTACAGAAATTGCTATGCGAAGCCGTGGTACTCCCCGTATTGCAAACCGTTTACTAAAAAGAGTGAGAGACTATGCCGATGTTAAAAGTGGTGGCATTGTTAATTTAGAAAGTAGCAAGCAAGCTTTAAAACTTATGGATATAGATGATAAAGGTTTAGACTTTACTGATAGAAAATTGTTAGAAACTTTAATTAAAACTTTTGGCGGTGGCCCTGTTGGTGTTGAAACTTTGGCAACAGCAACTGGGGAAGAAGTAACAACTGTTGAAGATGTTTATGAACCATATTTAATAAGGCTTGGTTTTATTGCACGCACTCCAAGGGGAAGAATTGCTTTGCCACAAGCCTATAGACACTTAGAAATTAAATTAGATGAAGATAAAAGAAAAGAATTAGCTAAGTTGGATGAAGAAAATGAATGAAATAGATTTTACAAAAAAAAGCACATATTTTTATAATTTGCCAGAAGAGTTAATTGCTCAAAAACCTATTGAACCTAGAGACCATTCCAAGTTACTTGCTTATGATATGCAAACTAAAACAATAGAACATAAACATTTTTACGATATTTTAAACTATTTAAAAAAGGGTGATGTTTTAGTTTTAAATAACACGAGAGTTATTCCTTGCAGGCTGCTTGGCACAAAGCAAGAAACGGGTGCAAATGTTGAAATTTTTTTAATTAAAAGAATAAATAACACCGACTGGGAATGCCTTGCAAAACCAGCAAAAAGGTTAAAACAAGGCACAATAGTTAAGTTTAGTGAAAAACTTAGTTGTGAAATTTTAGATGATAACGACATTGGTGGTAAAAATGTAAGGTTTATATTTTCTGGAGCATTTGAGGAAATTTTAGATAGAGTAGGGGTTATGCCTTTGCCACCTTATATAAAAAAGAAATTAGAAAATAAGGAACGCTATCAAACTGTTTATTCAAAATTTAATGGTTCTACAGCGGCGCCAACTGCTGGGTTGCATTTTACACAAGAACTTTTACAAAAAATAAAAGATAAAGGTGTTGAAATTTGCTTTGTGTTGTTACACGTAGGGCTTGGAACATTTAGGCCAGTAAAAACCGAAAGTATTCTAGACCACGATATGCACAAAGAATATTATGAAGTTAGTAAAGAAGTGGCAGATAAAATTAACAAAGCAAAAAGTGAAAATCGTAGAGTTATTGCTGTGGGCACAACAAGTGTTAGAACTCTTGAAAGTGCAGTGGAAAATGGAGTAGTTATTGCTGGTAAAAATTCAACTAAACTTTTTTGTTATCCACCTTATAATTTTAAAGTGGTAGATTGTCTTATAACTAATTTCCATTTGCCAGAAAGCACTCTTATTATGTTAGTGTCTGCATTCGCTGGTTATGAGGAAACAATGCAAGTTTATAAAACAGCAGTAGAAAATAACTATCGCTTTTTTAGTTTTGGCGATGCTTGTTTATTTTATAAAAATTAGTTAATTAATTTTATTATTAATAAAGATTACAAAAAAGGCATAAGTTTTATATGCTTTTTTTTGTTAAATTTTTTCCCCTAAATTTATATATTTTTTATTTAATTTTTTTTGCATACTCTAACATTTTATATGCACCGCCCCAAGAATGATTGATATAAAATATAATGTAGTCAGCTTGTTTTACCATCCATTTATTCCTTTCTAATATAGCATATCTTTTAGGAACTTTTTCAAGTTCTGGGTAAATAATTTCGTTATATAATTTTAATTCTTGTTTTATATATTCATTCTCTAATTTTTCTAAATATGGAGTTATATATACTAACTTCATTTTATTATTTTTAAGAGATAAACAGCATTTTTTTGAAATAAAATCAAAAGAACCATAATCTCCTAAGTAAAAAATTGTTTCAACATTATAGAATTTTTCTTTGATAACTTTTAATAGTTTTATTTCAATTTCTTTTTTTTCTATTTCCAACATATTAGAATGTCCAAAAAATGTGACTATCATTATTTTTACTCTCATTAAATTTATAATATTATAATTAATTTAAACTTTTACAATTATAAACTATATTTGAATAAATATCAACCTATAGAGTGATAATAATGCTAACGCAGGAAGATATTTTTACCCTGCGCTTGTATTAACATATAATTATAGGGTAAATGTATGATAGATATTTTAGATAGTAAAGAATTATATAATAAAGTAGAAGATTTAATGAATAAAAGAGGTTGGACTATTTATGAACTTGCAAAGCGGGCAGGAATTTCTCCCAATACTTTATATCATTGGCGAGATAGAAATTCATCTCCCACCTTATCATTATTAGAAGCAATATGTTCTGGCTTTGAAATATCAGTTATTGATTTTTTATTAAATGAAGATGACCTTACCTTATTAACTACAGAACAACAAGAATTGGTAACTTTATATAGTACGCTTTCAACTAGTCAGAAAAAATCTATTTTAAACTTAATGAGAAATATGAAATAAAATAAAAAAAACACTTTACAATTAAAACGTAAAGTGTTTTTTAATAGTTTAAATTTAATTATGTTATGCGGTAAATCTTCTTAAATTTGTCCACATTTTAAGAAGGTCATCGTTTG
>CAJUBT010000017.1 GCA_910584815.1 uncultured Christensenella sp.
TCATCGGTAAACCTAAAATGAACCACCAGACTATCTGGTGGTTTTATATTACAAATAAAAAAAATCACCATATAGGTGATTTTTTATTATAATAATTAAAACAATTTAATTTAATAATTTTTACATAATTAAAACTAAAAGATATGTTTTATTTAAAAGAATTATTTAACATTAGTAATATATTTAGGTAACAATTTATGCTCTTTAACATATTTTTTTTGTCTTAAATTCATTTCTTTGGCGTTAACTTCTATATTAATTCTGCCTTTAATAAAGTCAATTTCAATTTCATCGCCATCTTTAACATATTTAATGTTGCCGCTATTACTATCTGGAGAACACATACTTATGCTAATAACTTTTGTGTCATCCATAACAAAACCATCGGTAACAATAATGTTTTTATCTTGTAAACCCATAGATTCAAGTGCAAGTGCTGTTTGGTAAATTGTTGTTTCACCAGTTTCGGTGTTTTTGCCACAATCTTTAATAACAATAACGGCATTGTTTGTAATTGCTTTATTAATAACAGCATTATAAGCTTCTTGGTCGCTAGAGAAAACCTGAACATTAGCAATAACTTTAGTTTTATCATCAGTTAGGGTAGTAGTTTTTGTTATTGCAAATTTTTCTGCAATGTTACCACGCATAATAATAATGCTTTCTTTCTTTGCAGGTATGCAAAACTCTTCATAAACCTTAATTTCTTTTACTTCATCGCTAAGGATGCTATCTGTAAAAGTTTTATAATTGCCATCAATAATTTTTTCTTTAATCATAGCTTTAATAAGTCCCCAAGTTCCACCTTTTTTAAGGTAACTTTCAAAGCCGTTATGAGTGTCATATAAAACTGGAACATCTTTTGCGTTGCCTAAAATTTTGTTAATTTCAAGGTCTAATTCAGCTTCTTTACTTAGTTGCATTAGGGCATCAATAATTATAGGGCTTCCACCAAGGCAAAGGTTTAACATAAACGCATTGTGAATAGATTTTTTATTTATCATTCTATTAAGTGGTAACCTGTTTTTAGTTAAACTAACAATTGTTTGTGCTGTTAAAATGGCTTGTTCTTCCTTTTCATAACTGGCTGCAAGGGTAGTTGCACTATTTTTTACACTAAGTTCCATAATTTCAAGAATAACATTAAAAATATTTTCAGTTGTAAAATTACTGCCAGAACCTAAATATTCATTAAATGAATTTTTAACATTTTCCATATCAAAAACACTTTTTGTGTTATTTGCAACTTCGCCAGGAAGATATAAAACATCGTTTAAATTGCTGTTTTCTGTAACAGGTGTTAAACCTTGAGGCAAAACAAGGGTAGGGAGGTTTAATCTTATAGAACTAATTAAAGAACCAAGCACACTATTAAACCCACTAGGAATAAAAACAACGCCATCAAAAGCTTTTTCAAAAAGGGTAAGTTCCAAAAAGTTTGCAATTTGTTTTTTATAGTTTGGCAAAACATAATTGTTGTCGTTAAAATTTCTAAATCTTTCGTTTAAACTTGGCATAAAAACAATTTCTGCTTCAAGCCCATTTTTTATAATTTCTTTTTCTATAACACTAGCCAAAAGTTTGGAATAATTACGATCGTTAAAATTATCGACACTAACAATAATGCCAATTTTCATTTCTCCCGAATTTATTCCATTAAATTTGTTTTTAAGTTCTATAGATAAATTGTCAATGTTTTTAAGCTTTAATTTTGCCACTTCTTCTTTTCCCCTTTGTAAAAAATATATATTATTGCATATTTTTACTATTACTAACTAAAAACTAAGTTGTAAACATAATTATATAATATGCAAATTTAAAAAATAAATTAAGGTAATAACCGTAAAATATTTTTTATCATCAAAAAAGAAGTGCAATCATTTTTGTTAAGTCTAACTAAATAGTTTTCTTTATTTAAAACTAGGTTAAAGTTACCTTATGGCACATCATTAGGTCCGCTTAATGCTGCTACCGTCAGGTCCTGACATAGTTCACGGTTAACAATTGCATAAGACCCTAACTTTCAAACATTTTAAATAAAGCACTTGTTTAATTAGAACCTACCTAGAATGATATTCGGCCCTACTGTAGCGGATTGTAGGTGCAGGGCACCGCTAGCTCCCCGCTTAGCACTTCTAAACAATATTATAAAACAATCGGGTTAAAAAATCAACACTTAAAACAAATAAATATGTTAAATGTTTTGCATTTTTTGCAAAATATGTTAAAATTTTTTAGAAAAGTAGAGGATTCTTATGCCAAATAACTTAAAAAGTAAATCAAACGCAGAAAGATTTATAATAGCCTATAATAGTATAGACTATTCTTTAAGGTCAATTTATGGTTTTAAACGCAGTATAAGTTATGCCGATTTGGTTAGAAAATCGGTTTCACTTAACAGTGTTGTGAGAAAATATGAAGAAGAATTAATAGATTACGGCAGGTTAAGAAACTCAATTGTGCATAGAACAAACCCAAACTTTGTTATTGCAGAACCTCACGATGAAGTTGTAGAAGAATTTGAAAAAATTGCAAAATTAATTGCAACCCCTCCAACAGCTTTTGATAAAATTTGCCATAAAGAAGTTGTTGTATGTGAAAACAATGTTTCACTTAAAGAAACTTTGCAAATTATGGCACGCACTGGCTATCATAATATTCCCGTTTATGAAGGCACAATGCTACAAGGTGTTGCTATTGGTCCAAAAATTATGCAGAAATTAGGAGAGAATTTAATTCAGGGCACAGATGCAACAGAATACCTAACTAAAACCAATGTTACTGATGTTATTGCAAAAGGGCAAGAAAATCCTTTCTTTTTAGTAGCCGATAGAAATATGACAATTGAAAAAGCCCTAAACCATTTTTACATCAATCGCAAATTATCTTCAATAATAATTACTGAAAAAGGCACTTATAATGAAAAACCAATTGGCATAATAACATCTGCCGATATTTTAGATATGAATGCAGTTTTAGAAAATTATTAATTAAAGGCTTAGAAATTTTACTATGCCTTTTAAATTTTTTTAACACAAAGGAATTAATAAACTATGATTGAAACTAAAACCTTACACACAAAAAAAATGTTTAACGACTATGCAACTTATATTGTAAATAAAAGAATGAAATATATGATTTGTATCTACATTTGTTCTGCCATAGTTTCAGTATGTGGAATTATTATGATGGTGTGTAAAGAATACTTTCAAGGGGCACTATACCTGTTTTTAGGCTTGTTTTTTGCCCTATATGGCGTTTTAATGCGTTTTATAATAAGTTTATCAAATAAAAAAAATGTTAATTCTGTGGACATTTTTGAATTTGAAGATACTAAATTTACAATTACAAATATAAATAAAGAAGGCAAGGAAGTTGGTAAAAGTATAATAAATTATGATGCCTTACACAGTGTTGTGTTATATAAAAATTATGCTTATATTTTTATTAACAAATTTACATCTTATATT
Organism: uncultured Christensenella sp.; assembly: GCA_910584815.1. Taxonomy (GTDB): domain Bacteria; phylum Bacillota; class Clostridia; order Christensenellales; family UBA1242; genus UBA7862. Next base: position 3,471 of record CAJUBT010000017.1, read on the forward strand.
ATTTCAAAAGAGAATTTTGAAAATGAAGAACAGTTTTATTCCTTAGTGCAAATAATAAAAAGCAAAATATCAAGTTTAACTTTTGGTGATAATAATGCTACGGTTGAAGATGCATTAAATGGCAATAGCTTAGAAAATAGTGAAACTAAAACCAAGGAAGAAGAAACTAAAATATCTAAAACAAATAATGAAAATGCAGAAGAAGAAAATAAAAAACTTGAAAATGAAGAAAATGAAATTATAGCCAAAATAAAAGTTAAAAATGCAAATAAGAAAAAATAAATGGTTAGAAATAATTGAAAGATAAAAAAATAAATTTTTTAATAAGGATAAATTTTTATGGTAGTAGTAAAAACAAAATACACAAAAAAACTTTTAAGCACATTTGTACATTTTAATTTAAAAAAAAGTTGGCTGATGATTTTTATATACATTCTTGCAGTAATTTCTTTAGGTGGAGGCTTAGCCCTATATTTATTGAATAAACAAGTTGAGGGTATTGTTGCTTTAATTTTAGGTGGCATATTTTTGCTTAATGGCTTGTTTTATGTTTTAATAAATAGGTTTTCAAATAGAAGAGCAATAGGCTCAACCGAAACTATTGTTTTTGATGAAGACCATTTAGAAGTTACTGTTCAAGATAAACACGGCGTTGAAATTGCAAAAAATAGTTGCATATATGCCTGTTTGCGTGCTGTTAAAAAATATAAAAACTATGGTTATATTTATCAAAACAAAGCAGTTGCATATATTGTTGAACAAGAAAGCTTTGAAAGCGTTGACCAATTTAATGAAACTTTAGACAATCTTCAAAACTATATTAAAAAAAATAAACTTCGTAAAGAGCCAAATGCTTTAGTGTTAGGCACTGCAAATGTAACTCCTCCAAGTAAAGATATTGTAACTGGAACAGGAGAGCCAACCCCTCCACCAGAAGTAATTGAAGAAGTTGAAAGGGAAAGAGGAATTAAAATTTCACAATCTGAAAATGAAGACAATCAAAACATAAACAATAATAATCAAGAACTCAATAACGAAACAGAAACTGAAGAAACTTTAAATAATACTGAAGAAAATTTTGAAGAATTCAACAATACAACTGCTAAAGAAGAAAATACTTCAGCAGAAGATGATGAAATAGCTGACACTAATAATGCTAATGAAACTGAAGATAATGAAACTAATAGTAATGCTTTGAGTGAAGAACTAAACGATTTTAAAGAAGATGAATTTACTGATTTAGATAATGCAAATAATTATGAAGAAAATAATTCAAATTATAATAATTTTAACAACAACACAAATAATTTTGAAGATACATCAATAAATACTATTTTAAATGATGATAACAATGATAATAATGATAATTCAAATGATGATGCTTCAATAAACGATGGCGGAAAAATTTTAACAGATTATGAAACTTCAAAAGAAGAAAATTTAGAAAATAATGCAGAAGAAAAAGAAGAACAGGAAAGTGAAGAAGATTTTATTAATAAATATTCTTCATTAGAGCAAGAAAATAACAATAGCATTGATAACTCAAATATAAATGAAGATAACCTAGCAGAAGATGGTTTGTTAGAAGAAGATAACGAAAACAAAGAAGATGACAGATATTTAAATGTTCGCCCAACAATGAAACCTGCAGCAGATGGAGAAAGTGAAGAAAATAACGCTGAAGCAGAAGAGCCTGAAGAAAAAGAAAGATTTGGATTGTTTGGCAGAAAGAGAAAAGATAAAATTAATAAAGATAGTGAACGACAAGCAACCGAAAATATAGAAAATAATGAAGCTGTTGCTGAAGAACAATCTATAACTAATGTTAACCAAGCAGCAGAAACTAATGTTGAAGAAAGTTTAAAAAATAATGAAGATATTGAAAATGAACTTGCAAGATTAGAGGAACAAGCAAAAGACAAAGATACCTTAACCCAGGAATATGGCATTGAAGACAACAAAATTGTGCAACCTATAACAGATATAGATGACATTGGCGACCTTGGCGATGGAAAAGAATTAAAAGAGTTGGATGAAGAATCAAACGAAAATTTTGAGGAAGAAGAACCAGAAAATTTGGATGACATTTTAGATGATGAAAAGGAACTTCACCCAAGAGCCTATTTAAAAGATGAGCATTCATTGCATAATGATGATGAAGATGATGATAATTTTAATGATGCTGGCAAAAAGTTTGAAGAATTTAATGAAGAAGAAAATGCTGAAGATTCAATTGAAGAGGAAGATATTTACAATGCTTCTGAAGAAAATGAGAACGAGAATTTTTTAGAAGAGCAAAATGAAACAGAAAATGCTGAAGAAAATAGTAGCGTTAGTGATATTGAAGAAGATATTGATGCTGATAACTCAGTAGAAGATGAAGAAAATTTGCAGGAACAAGCAGAGAACATTGATAAGAAAGAAATAGAAACTGAAAATAGTTCCGAGGAAAATTCCATTGAGGAAGAACCTTTAGAAAACAATAAATCCGCACAAGAAGAAATTGTAAATGTTGAAGATAATTCTGTAGAAGAAACTGAAGAAGTTGAAGATAACGAAACCGCAACAGAAGAAGAAATTGAAAACCAAGAGAATGGAACTAACCAAACTGAAATAGAAGAAGAACCTAAAAATGAAATTTCTAATATTGCCACAACTCCTATAGAAAAAGTTCCCGCAAAAAGAGGTAGAAAACCAGGCTCAACTAATAAAAAACCTGCTGCTAAAAAAACAACTAGCACAGGAAAACGCGGTAGAAAGCCAGGTTCAAAAAATAAATCTACTTCAACCAAACCAGCAAGCACAGGTAAGCGTGGTAGACCAAAGAAAATAACTCAAGATGATGAAACTCAACAACAATCACAAGTTCTAAGTCAACCTCAACAAGACATTGCTTTACAACAAACAACAAAACCAGCAGGGAAAAGGGGTAGACCTAAAAAAGTTGCAGTAGTCCCAGTTGTAGCAGAACAAGTTGCAAATAATCAATTTGTTCAACCAGAGCAAGAACCTAGCACTATTCAACAACCACAACAATCAACACAAAATAATGCTCTACAACAACAAGTAGTTCAACCAGTGCAACAACCACAAAATGCAGTTCAACCAAATTTAAATCAGCCAATTCAACAAGTTAGCCCTGCACAAAATATAAGTTCTCAACAAATTCAAGTTGAAGGGCAGCCAATAGCCAATCAAACTGCAGCACAATCAACAGTGGCAACGGCTCCACAACAAACAGTTAACAATGTTGGGCAATTTTCTCAACAATCAAATAATCAGCCTCAACAGCAAGTTGCTCCAATTCAGCCACAACAAAGCAGCAATCAGTTTGTAAATCCAGCAATGCAAACAGTAGCACAACAACCATTAAATAACCCAACACCTATTGTTCAACAAAATGCACAACAAAATCAGGCAACTGTTAATTTGCAACCAAACCAAGCAATTGCTCAACAACCAACACAAAATGTGGCACAACCAACACAGAATGCACAAACAGTTAACCCTCAACAAAATATGCAACAAAATATAGTTCCACCACAACAATCAAAAGTGGTGCCACAACAACCTCAAGTGGTTCAACCAAATGTAAATGCTAGTGGGGCAGTGCAACCAAATGCTGTGCAAAACCCTCAGCAAGTAGTATCTCCTAACCAAAATGTTGCAAACCCACAACAAACTCAAACTTTAACAAATCCAAATGCAACATTTACAAACCCAGCACAAAATTCACAAACTTTTGTAAACCCAGCACAAACTAACCAAAACCCAAATAATAACTAATTTAATTTTGTGCATAGTAATTTATTTTTGTTTATGTTTTTAACAATAAGTAAGTTAAAAAATTTACAGTTTTAAATATATTTTTTAAAAGAGAACAATGTTATTTTGTTCTCTTTTTTTAGCATAGAATTCCTAAATTTAAAATTATAACAAAACAAAAAAACATTGACTTTTATTTAAAATTAAATTAAAATTGTTTTGTAATAATCAAAAAGCCATTATGCAGGACGCGCAACAAAATTTCACTTGGTTTTACAGAGAATTGTGGAAATTAATGCTGAAACCACATAAACCAATTTTTTGTTGTATCACCTGTTAGCTAAACTTTCTAACAGTTTTGTTAATATAAAAGGTTTAAACATTATTTAAAATTTTTTAAACTACATTTAAAAAGTGTAAAATAATATTTTTAACAAAAAATAAAACTAAGTAAAAAGTTTCGGGAGGCCTAGCCGTTAAAATGGGCAAGATATGTTAGTATCTGTTATAAGTGGTTACTTAAGTGTGTTAGTCTTATAACGCCTTGTAGCCATTTTTTGTTTTATTTATGGTAATAAAACAAACTTGCTTTTTGGTGAAAAACAATTTTTAAAAAATATAAAAGGAAATTTGAAAAAATGCAAAAAGAAGATGTTAAACCAAATTTTGTTGAAAAGGAAAAGCAAATATTAAAATTTTGGAAAGATAATGAATGTTTTAAAAAACTGGTTGAAAAAAATAAAAATAATCCACGCTTTAGGTTTTTAGATGGCCCAATAACAGCAAACAATCGTTGTGGAGTTCATCATATTTGGGGTAGAACATTAAAAGACATTACTCATAAATACAACGCCTTAAAAGGCAAAGATGCCCAATACCAAAATGGTTTTGATGCCCAAGGTATGTGGGTTGAAGTTAATGTGGAAAAAGAACTTGGTTTAAATGGTAAGCCAGAAATTATAAATTATGGTTTAGATAAGTTCACAACCAAATGTATGGAAAGAGTTAAATATTTTGCAAACGAAATTACTAACCAATCAATCCGTATGGGGCAATGGATGGACTGGGAAAATAGTTATTTTACAAATACCGATAACAACATTTTATCTATTTGGCATTTTTTAAAAGAATGCGATAAAAAAGGGTATATAGTTCGCAAAAATAGACCAATGGTATGGTGCCCTCGCTGTGGAACAAGTTTATCAGAACACGAAATGGCTGGCAGTTATCACGATGTTACCCACACGGCAATTTTTGCAAAGTTCCCAGTTTTAAATGAAGATTTTAAAATGATAGCTTGGACAACAACCCCTTGGACACTTTCAAGTAACACTGCTCTTGCAATAAACCCAAACATAACTTATTGCAAAGTTCAGTTGAAAGCTACTGGCGAAAAATTAGTGCTAGGTAAAGATGCCCTTAAAATTTTAAAAGAAAGTTACCAAGTGTTAGAGGAATTTAAGGGGGAAAAACTTCTTAATTTAACTTACGAAACTTGCTTCCCAGAATTAGAAGCTTTAAATTTCGAGCATAAAATTATTGCCTGGGAAGATGTTGATGCAACAGAGGGTAGTGGTGTTGTTCATATAGCCCCAGGTTGTGGCGCGGAAGACTTTGAACTTGGAAAAAAATATAATCTCCCAGAAATTTGCCCTATAGATGACCAAGGTGTTATGTTAGAAAACACAGGTTTTTTAAAAGGTAAAAAAACAACAGAAGTTGTAGACCTTGTTGTAAATAGATTAAAACAAGATGGGAAATTATTGTATGCCCACCCTTACACTCATAGCTATCCATATTGTTGGAGATGTAAAACCGACCTTGTTTATAAACTAATTTCTACTTGGTATATAAGTGTGGAAGAACTTCGCCCAAAACTTTTAAAAGCAATAGAAGATGTTGAGTTTTTCCCAGAATACGGCAGAAAGAGAATGGCAGACTGGCTACAAAATATGGGCGATTGGAACATTTCCCGCAGTCGCTTTTATGGGTTGCCTCTTCCATTTTATGTTTGTGGCGAGTGCGGCAAAGTAACTATTGTTGGAAGTATGGAAGAATTAAGAAAACTTGCTACAAACCCAAGTGAAATAGACAAAATTCCAAATATTCACCGCCCATATATCGATAATGTTAAAATTGCTTGTCCTCATTGTAAAGCCGAAGTTGAAAGAGTTAAAGAAGTAGGAGACTGCTGGCTGGATGCTGGTATAACTCCCTTCAGCACTAAAAAGTATTTTGAAGACAAAGAATATTTTAACAACAACTTTCCAAGCGATTATGTTTGTGAAATGGTAGAGCAACTTAAATTATGGTTCTATTCCATACTTGTTATGAGTGTTGTTTTAACTGGCAAAGCACCTTTTAAAAGAGTGGTTACTCATCAATATGTAAAAGATGAGAATGGCAACGAATTCCATAAAAGTGGAGGTAATTCCTTGGAATGTGATAAAGTTGCCGATGAGGTTGGTGCAGATACAATAAGATATTTATACGCAAGTGCTAACAACACTAACGATATGCGTTTTGGTTATACTCTTACAGATGAAGCAAGAAGAAAACTTATGAACTTCTGGAATGCTTATGTTTTTTATAACACCTATGCCTGCATAGATAACCCAGATGTTGCAAATTTCACACCAGATTTTAAAAACCTTAATGTTGCAGATAGATGGATAATAGAAAAAGTTAATAAGTTTGTTAAAGATAGCGACATTAACTATTCTCAAAACAAATATTTCCTTGTTGTAAAAGATTTTGAAAATTTAGTAGATGACCTCACAAATTTTTATATTCGTGTTAATCGTAGAAGATTTTGGAAGAGTGACGATAAAAATGATCAATTAACAGCTTATTGGTGCTTATATAATGCAATAAAAAGTATAATTCAAGTAATGGCTCCAATTGTTCCATTTATAACTGAAAGTATTTGGCAAAATTTAGTTCGTGGCACACAAGCAAATGCAGAAATTTCTGTAATGCTTGGTGGTTACCCAGAAGTAGTTAAAGAAGTGGGCGAAAGCAACATAATAAATAACGCCGAAACAATTAGAGAAATTATTGCAGTTGTGCTAAGGCTAAGAAACGAAAAACAATTAAAAATAAAACAACCTCTTAAAACATTATTTGTTATTGCAACTCCAGAAGATAAAAAAGCAATAACTCAATTTGAAAACATTATAAAAGATGAACTTAACATTAAACAAATTGTTTTTGAAGATGATAACTCTAAATTTAATGTTCCATTTTTATCTGTAAATTTTAAAACAGCAGGGGCAGTTTTAAAGGGAGATGTTCAAAAACTAAAACAAATTGTAACAGAAATGTCTGATGCTGAAATGGCAAACTGGGTTGAACAATATAATAATGGCAGTGTTACAACAAAAGAGTTTGGAAAACTAAATAGTAATGTTTTTATGCTAAACTATAAATCTAAGCCAGAATATGTTATTTCAACTCTTCAAAATAAAACTTTAGTGCTAGACACAACTATAGATAATAACCTTATGTTAGAAGGTTTATTTAGAGAACTTGTTCGTTCTGCTCAAGTTTTAAGGAAAGAAGCTAATTTTAACATTGAAGATAGAATTGAAATAGATATTGAAAGTGAATCCGAAATTATAAATAACCTTGTTTCTAAATACAATGAAAAAATTAAACAAGAAGTTTTAGCAATAAAATTAAATGAAGGAATTTTAAACCCAGATATAACAAAACAAATAGAACTTGGAGATGAAACCTTAACTTTAAAATTAAAAGCAATTAAATAAATTAATATAAGTTCTGTTTTTAATAAAACTTTAAAATTAAAAAGTTAAAGTTTAAGGTTTTTAAAAAAGATAATAAACAAAAAAATAATTTAAATTATTTATGTAACATCATTTAAAATTAACAGTTTTTTGTTTAATAAAAGTTTTATTTATTAACCATTAATTTTAAAATTATTGTTTTACAAATTTTTAAACTAATTAACCCTAAAAGGTAAAAGTTATGAAAACAAACTATGAGTGGAATGATTATGAAATTATTGCAACTGGCGATGGTATGAAACTTGAAAGGTGGAAAGATGTTTATCTTCTTCGCCCTGACCCTCAAGTCATTTGGAAAAGTAGTGAAAATTTAGAAGAATATCCAGAACTTAATGCAAAATATAATCGCATAGGCGGTGGCGGCAGTTGGGTTAATTTAAAGCCGATGCCAAAAAGTTGGGTTATTGGTTGGCGTAATTTAAAATTTCAAATAAAGCCAATGGGGTTTAAGCACACAGGTCTTTTTCCAGAGCAAGCAACTAATTGGGCAACAATGATAGATTTAATAACTAACTCTCACCGCCAAGTTAAAGTGCTTAATTTGTTTGCTTACACTGGTGGGGCAACAGTTGCTTGTACAAGCGCAGGTGCATTTGTAACTCATGTAGATAGTGCAAAAAATATGGTGGAAATTGCAAAAGAAAATATGCGTTTGAGTGGGTTAGAGAATAAACCAGTTAGATATATTATAGATGACTGTAAAAAATTTGTTGAACGGGAAATTCGTAGAGGAAACAAATATGATGCAATAATTATGGACCCTCCAAGTTATGGCAGAGGAACAAATGGTGAAGTGTGGAAAATAGAAGATAGCATTTTTGAGCTTGTTAATCTTTGCAAACAAGTGTTATCCGAAAAACCGCTATTCTTTTTAATTAATAGTTATACAACTGGTTTGCAACCAATTGTTATGCAAAACATTTTAAGTTTGGCATTAAATGTTAAAGATTTATCTAAAATAGATTGTTATGAAGTTGCCTTACCAACAAGTCAAAAAATATTTTTGCCTTGTGGTTGCAGTTCAATTTGTGTTTTTTAAAAAACTTTTTAAATTTAAAATTATTTTTAAATTTTATAACTTTTTTTATTTTTAAATTGTTATAATTCAAAAACAAAAAACACAACAAAATTTATTAATAATTAACAAAAAAAGAGAGAAAAAACTTTATGTGTAATATCATTTACGAAGATAACCAAATATTAGTGGTTGTTAAACCTAAAAATATTCCTGTGCAAAAAGATAATAGTGAAGATGATGATTTGCTATCTCAATTAAAAGAATATTTAGTTAAAAAATATAACAAACAAGGCAATGCCTATTTAGGTTTGGTGCATAGGTTAGACCGCCCAACAGGTGGCATAATGGTGTTTGCAAAAACCTCTAAAAGTGCAGGCAGATTGTGTGAGCAAATTAAAACAGATGATTTCCAAAAAACATATTTTGCTGTTGTTTCTGGCACACCAAGGCAAAAACAAGCAACCCTAATAAATTACTTAAAAAAGGATGAAAAAAACAATATTGTTAAGGTTTGTCCACAATATGAAGATGGTGCAAAACAAGCAATTTTGCATTATCAAATTCTTGAAACTTTGGGAGATAGAACTCTTGTAAAAATTAATTTGCAAACAGGCAGAAGTCATCAAATTAGGGTCCAATTTGCAGCTATTGGTTGCCCAGTAGTAAATGATGTAAAATATGGTTTAAGCACGCAAAGGGGCAATTTAGCCCTCTGGGCAAGTGTATTATCTTTCACGCACCCTGTAACTAAGCAAAAATTAACCTTTAAAGTTGCTCCAGAAGTGGATGATAAAGCTTGGCAAAATTTTAATTTAGAAAAATTTTTATAATAAAATTTTATAATAAAATTTACATTTTTATAAACAAAAAAAACATAAAAATTTAATATTTAACTTGTTAAAAAAAAGACCTTAAAAAAAGTTAATTTTAAGGTCTTTATTTTTTATTTTAAAAAAGTTTTTAATTGTAGTTTGTTCTTTTTTTATTTTATATAATTTTTAATTATTTAAAGTTTATTTTTCTTCACAATCTGTAACAAGCCCAAAAGTTGTAAGCATTGTTGTTACAACGCTAACAGCGTTTTGTAAAGCTGTTATTGTAACTTTTGCTGGGTCTATAATTCCTGCTTTTATAACATCAACATACTTATTGTTTAAGGCATCAAATCCGTAACTATCACTTTTATGTTTCAAAATTTTGTTTATAACAACACTGGGTTCGTTAGTTTCACAATTTTTAATTATTTGGGTTATAGGTTCTCTTAAAATTTTACAAAAAATTTCTGCACCTATTTTTTCATCACCCTTTAAAGTTTTAGCAAATTTGCATAGTTTATTTTCTAATTTAAGCAGGCAAATACCTCCGCCAGCCACCACACCTAATTCTAAGGCAGATGTTGTTGCTGATATTGCATCTTCAATTCTCAATTTTTTTTCTTGTTGCTCAATTTCGCTATTTGCACCAACCATAATGCAAGCAACGCCACCAGTTAAATTGCTAAGCCTTAATTTAAGTTCTTCTTTTTCATAATCAGTTTCTGTTTCTTCTATTTTGTTTTTAATAAATTTTATTCTTTCATTCAATTTTTCTTCGCAGACTTTATTGCTTATAATAGTTGTTTTGTCTTTAGTAATTTTTGCTTGCTTTAATAAGCCAAGGTCATTTAATGTTAAGTTTTTAAAATTGCTATCTTCAAAAAAAACTTTCGTGTTTGTTTTTATGGCAAGGTCCTCTAAAAATTCAAGTCTTTTTTCAGCGTAAAATGGACTTTTAACAACACAACAACTAAATACTCCGCGTGCCTTATTTATTATAATGTTACCAAGCGCTTCATCGCCAATATCATCACAAACAATAACAATAGGTTTATTTTCTTTTAAAACAAGTTCAAAAACAGGAAGCACTTCATTAAAATTATTTATTTTTTTATTTGCAATAAGCAAAAAACTATCATCAAAATCTACTTGTTTTTTTTCTAGGTTATTACATAGGTGAGGGCTAGCATACCCTTTATTAAAACTAATTCCTTCCTCAATTAGCAACTTAACAGTTGCTGTTTTGCCATCTTGTAAAGTAATAGTGGCTGTTTTGCCAAGTTTTTTATAAGCACTTGCAATAAGCTTGCCAATTTCGTTGTTTCCACTGGAAATGCTTGCAATGTTTTCAATGTCAACTTCATTTTTAATTGCAATGCTTTTTTTCTTAATTTCATTAACAGCACAAGCACACGCTTTTTTAATTCCGTTATTTATTAAAATAGGGCTTGCACCATTAACAAGCTGTTTTGCCCCCTCAAGCATTAATTTTTGTGCCAACACAATTGCAGTTGTGGTGCCATCTCCAGCAATGTCATTTGTTTTTTGGCAAACTTCTTTAATTAATTTAACACCCATATTTTCAAAACTATTTTTAAGTTCAACCTCTTTTGCAATGGTAACGCCATCGTTTGTAATAAGTGGGCAAGCAAACTTTCTATCTAAAACTACATTTTTACCTTTAGGTCCTAAAGTAATTTTAACTAGGTTGGCAAGCTTATTTATGCCACAACATAACAAATTTCTTGCATTTTCTCCCATTTCAATTTCTTTTGCCATTTTTTTTACTCCTTTTCATATGCTAAAACATCGGTTTGTTTTATAAGAATATAATTGTTTTCCCCATCACAGAATTTTGCAACAGTGTGTTCTTCATAAAAAATGGTGTCGTTAACACCAATTTTCATATCTATAAAAACTCCACAATCGTAAATGCCAGTGCCAATAGCAACAACTTTTGCTTTTTTAACTTCGCTTTCATCTCCTTCGCTTAAAGTTATTCCGCTTGCAGTTTTTTTAACAGTTTCAATAGGCATTGCTAAAATTCTATCAAATAATGGTTGTAGCTTCATTTTTTCTCCTTTTCATAATTAACTTTTTAGTTTCATAAAAATATCTTGTAGTATATTTTTTTTAAATTTTTAATTTATAAAAAACTACATATTAATTTTAAATATTAGTTAAGGGAGAATTCAATATTTAGTGCCAATTTTAAGTAAATCTCAAAGAAAATATCGAAAAATAAAGAGTAATAGAGCAAAAAAATTATCTTTTTTGTTTATTTTTGTGTGTTTGATGTTGGTTTTTTTAATAGTTGTAAATTTTGCCGACATTTTTTCTAGCATAATAACGCATAAAGGAAGTTTGTTTAGCGTGAATAAAATAGAAACCTCTAGTTATAGTGTTTATGGCGTTTCTATAAAAGATTATGCCAACGAGGAAGATGCATTAAATTATGCAAATTCTGTAACTAATAAAGGTGGGGCAGGCTATGTATACCAAAGTGGTGAATATTTTGTTTTAGGTAATGCCTACCAAAGTTTAAATGAAGCAACAGAAATTAAAGAAAATTTGTTGAAACTAGGCTACAATGCACGCATTGTAAACATTAAAGTAGATGCAATTTGTAAGACTTACAGAGGTAATAATTCAAAATCCTTAACTGCGTGTTTAAACTGGTTTAGAAATTGTTATAATTCTTTATATGAAGAAGGGTTGAATTTTGATAAAAATTTATCTAATAGAAATCAAACCAATTCTTGCTTAGCAAATGTGTTAACAAGTCTTGCTCAATTAAACATCGAACTAAATTCGTTTAAAAGTGCTGCAGATAAAGATATTAAAAATGCCGTATCACCACATTTTAAAGCGTGTAAAGAACTGCTAGAAAATTTGCTTTATAATAAAGATAGCGACCTTAAATTTTCTTCAAAAATGAAATTTGTTAGCATTCAAATTGTTCTGCACAATAAGTTGGTTGTAAAAGCCTTAAACGAAATATAAAAATACTTAAAAATTAAAAAAACCAACCCTTATTTTAATTGCATTTTTAAACTATTTGTTTTATTATTATTATATGAAAAATCAAGTAAGAAATGTGGTTATAACAGGTGGCACAAGTGGCATTGGCTTAGCGTGTGTTCAATTCTTTAAAAATAAGGGAGATAATGTTATTGTTCTTGCAAGGAAGAACCCTAACAACCTTGAAAATTTTTATGCTTGCGATGTTAGTGATGAAGAACAAGTTATGAAAACTTTTGAGGAAATTGGTGCGAAGTACCCTTATATAGATGTTTTAATAAATAATGCAGGTTTTGGCTTGTCTGGCGCAACAGAACTTGTTAATAATAAAGACATTCATTCGCTTTTTAATGTAAATTTTTTTGGTGTGGTAAATTGCTATAAATATGCCTTACCTTTTATAAGAAAAGGTGGTACAGTTATTAATGTCAGTTCTGTTTGTGCATTTTTCCCATTGCCATTTAGGGGGTACTATTGTGCAAGTAAAGCTGCTGTAAATTTAATAAGTTATTCTATGAAAATGGAATGTGCACCTTTTAAAATAAAAGTTACTTCAGTTTGTCCAGGGGACACAAAAACAAATTTTACCAAAAACAGGGTTAAAAGTTTTGAAACAAACGAGAGATATGGTAACCGAATAAAATCTGCAGCTGAAAATATAGATAGTAAACAAGAAAAACGAATGAGCCCAGAAATTGTTGCAAAGCAAATTTATAAAGTTAGTAAAAAGAAAAACCCAAAACCATATGTAATTGTGGGTGCTAAATATAAAGTGTTAAATTTTTTCAGCCATTTAGTTCCACTTAGTTGGTTACTACATTTTACCGAAAAATTCTTTAGTGGTAAGCCAGAATAATAATCAATAAAATTTTACAGTAAAATAAAAACTTTATTTATGCTAAAAAATTTTTTGTTATAAAATAAAAAAAATTTTAATTAAAAAATATTTAAAATTTTAAATAGAAAAAATTTTAATTTATTAAGTTAATTCAAAATAAAATTTTCAAAAGATTAACAAAAAAAGTAAATATTACTTTTTAGTAAAAAACAAAAAATACAAATAAGGGGAGGAAGTAGGCAAGTGCCAGATAATTTATTTTTTACCGAGGCTAAAGATTCGGTTCTTCGTTTTATAGCAAAAGAATATCCAACAATGCCAGAAAACTTAATAACGGTAATTATAGATAATTTTTATAAGTTTTGCTTTTACGAGGAGGAGAGTCAAAAAATTAAGCCAAGGTTAATTGTAACAAACAACATAGACACAATTAACAAAACAATTCCAAACTGTTTTAAGTTACAATTGTTTAGCGATGAAGATGTTCGTATGTTTAGTAGCCGATTAAAATCCTTGCTGCTTTTCTGCCTAAACGATTGGATAACCTATGTAGAATATAGGGACAACCACTTTAACTACGGTATATGCAAAGTTTTTAATAGTATTAAAGAAAAGGCACTAAACCAACTTATTTTTGAAAGTGAACCAGTACTTACAAATGAAAAGCTTAGTTTGTTTTTATTAAACACTTTAAGTTCATATGCTGTTAACCTAAAAGGTATAAGAGGTAGCGATATTATAATAAATTTTTCAATAAACGATTCCAACCTTTTAAACACAAGCAATGTTATTAAAAGATTTGTTAACGCATCCTTTTCAAAATTAAAAACAACAAAAACCAAATTAAGCGAAATTAAAATTTTGTTTGAAAACATATTAAAAAAGGCAATAAATAACATACACGGTGCAATTTGTGTTGTTGTAGATAAAGATTTTAGAGACCCGAAAGGCTTCTTTGATGATGGTATATGGTTAGAAGAACCAATTGAATTTTCAAAAACATTCCTGCAAAGTAAAAGTTATTCCGAAGCGAAATTGCAAAACATAGCCGAACTTTTTATATCTATGCTTAATTATGATGGTATTACTATAGTAGACAACACGGGTAGAATAAGAGCATATAATATTTTTATAAAATCCGATAAATCTGCAAAGCGTAGCATTGTTGGTGGCGCAAGAAAACGGGCAGCATATGCTATTATAGATTCGGGTTTAAGCAAAGTTATGGGTGTATTTTTCCATTCTCAAGATGGTGAAGTATTTTATGAAGAGGTAAAAAAATGAAAATAATTTGGAACGAAGCACGCAAAAAGTGCAACATTACCGATAGTTCCTTCGAGCAAATTATAGATGAAGCAAACACGGTATTGTCGCAAGATGACAAAGACTTTATTCTAACTTCTTTTAATGCTGGTATGTACAATTATGTTGTTGAATATGTTTTTAACAAAACAACAAAAATTCTTCAAGATGCTGTTTTTACAGTGGGGGAAGAAGTTGTTGTTAACATTGTGCATTGGATAGACAAAAGTTTTATTTCAAAATTCTTTGATGTGTTCATTTTAAGGCTGGCTTGCGATTTTGACCTTATAACAAGGCAAGAAAAAGTTAAGTTTTTAGAAATGATGGAACTTTTGCAAAAGCGTAAAGATAAATTAAGCAATGATGAAATAGATAAAGAAAGAGCAAAATATTTAATTATAAATTGCTTTGATGCCGTTCTTAACAAGGATTATGAACCTTTCATAACCAGTGTTAAGGAAACTATAGAAGCTTTTTATACAGTGGAAATTTTGCCATATTCTGATATATATAACGACATTGTTGAATCTACAAACAAGCACAAAAACTTGTTAATGCGTATGGTATTATCTCTTCTTCGTAACACACGGGAAGAAGGTAAAAGGCTTAAAACATTGTGCCAAAATGCAAAAAATGTTTTACCTTACTTGCTTGAAAATACAACCGCAAACGATGATAAATTTATTGCATACTATCTTAAAATTTCAAGTCCAGATTCCAGTATTTGCAAAGTATTTAATGAAATGTCAAATCAGGTTAAGGTTGTTGATTTTAACTACGATATTACGCAAGTTACAAAACTCTTTAAAAGTTGCCAAGATGTACTTTCAAGTCACTATAGCATTAATAGTCATAGGTCGGAAGTTGCATCACTTATCAGGTTAAGGGAAGTAGACCATTACCCAACATTATTCCTACGCAGTGTAATAACTCCGTGCATTGTAACTTATCTTGGCAATAACAATGGTTATTTTGTAGAAGCACGTAGTGTGGCAGAAGAAATTCTATCTAAAATGACCCCAGATAAGTGGACTTTTTATTTTAAAAATTATTTTTATAAAGATGATTTTGTTCTTCACAATTTAATGACCGTTAAAGGAACATTAAAGGATTGGTGCAATATTATTAAAAAGTCTGGCGTTCAAGAGAACGAAATTAAAAACGAAAATATTGTTGAATTAATTCGTGCCTCTAAAAAATTAGATTTTGATAAAATTACAGAATATGCAAACAAGATGTTCTATTCTTAAATAAAACTAATTTATTATTAAATTTCTAGTTAAAAAATTTATAAACTTATAAAAGCTAATTACTAAAACTTTGCCAAAAAAGTTGTTTAAATTTTTTATAAAAAAAATATAATTTGATACTTAATTATAATTCCTGCAAACTTTAATGCTTGCAGGTTTTGTTAGAATAGCAAACTTTGTTTTAAGGGTTAGATATATTTTCTATATTAAAACTTATCTTGTTTAAAATAATTCATTTAAAATTAAAAAACAATAGCAAATAAAAACTAAGGAAATTAAATAATGGAAGTTACATCAAGATATTCTATTGATATAGATGACATAAATAAACGAAATAGCGAAAATGTTTATAGATTAATTCAACGCGGGGAAGATGCTTACGAAGAACAGGTTAAAGACATTGCAAGTAATATAAAAACTAAAAATAAAAAAATTGTGTTAATTACAGGTCCTTCATCCTCTGGCAAAACAACCTCTAGTTATAAATTAAAAAAGATGTTAGCAAAATTAGGTGTGAAATCCTTTGTTGTTAATATGGATGACTTTTTTAAAGATTTATCTACCGTTCCATTAAGAGCGGATGGCAAGCCTGATATAGAAGGAATTGTTGCTTTAGATGTTAATTGCGTAAGAAATTGTCTTAACGAAATTTTAACCACAGGCAAAACTTCCATACCAACTTTTGATTTTGCCACGCATAAACGCACAAATAAATGGAAAAAATATGTTATAGAAGATAAAAGCGTTATTATAATGGAAGGTATACACGCTTTAAATCCAGCCATTACAAAAGGGTTAGATAAAGCAAAAATTTATAAAGTGTATGTGCATTGTAATACTAATTTTACTTTTGAAGATCGTATTCTGTTTTTTGCACGAGAACTTAGGTTAATTAGGCGTTTAGTTAGAGATGAAAGAGAACGTCAAGTGCCTTTTCAGGGAACCATTGATGTATGGCAAGATGTTTGTAATGGAGAAGAAAGTAATATAAGACCTTTTAAAGATAGGGCAGACTACTTATTAAATTCCACTCACTATTATGAGCCACTTCTTTATAAAAACTTAATTCTTGAAAAATTAATTAACATTAAAAATCAAAGTGATACAGTTAAAATGTTAATTGAAAAATTTAAAGTTTGTTCTACAATTAGTAGCCAATTTGTACCAAAAGATAGCCTTATTAGAGAATTTATAGGAGAAGAAATTTAATTATGAGTAACACAAATGAAAACATTAATGTAACTACACAAGATAAAAAAACTTCAACTAACAAAAAAAATAAAAAACAAGAAGAAATTTACATTTCTTTTTTAGACTCTTCCTACATTGAAAAAATTAAACAAATAGAAGAAAAACTTAAGAATTACATAATAGATAATTATGATGTAGATAACGAAAAAATATCTCTTAAATATATTCATACTTTTAATGTTAAACTTGCTAACGACCAAATAGTAGAAAGTTTATCTTTAAACGATAGAGATAAATATTTGTCAACAATAATTGCTCTTTTCCACGATTATGCTAGGTTTGAACAAGCAAAAATATATAATAGTTTTAACGATTTAACAACTATAGACCACGGTAATTTGGCAGTTGAAATGTTATTTGATAAGAACCAAATAGTAAATTTTGTTACAGATTTAACTCCTGAAGAACTTGAAATTGTAAAACTTGCAATTAAAAATCACAACAAGTTTGAAATTGAGGAAGGTCTTACAGATAGACAAATGCTATTTTGCAAAATTATAAGAGATTCCGATAAAGTAGATATATATAGAGTTATTTCTAGCAATTTTAAAGCAGAAAATTTTGAAAGAGGAAAAATAGAACAACAAGATTTAGACACTTTTTACAAAAATAAATTACATAAACTTAGAAAAGAGCAAACCTTTTATACAAGGGTGTTTACAAGTTTAAGTTTTATTTTTGATATTAACTTTAAAAAATCATTTGAAATTATTCATAAAAATCAATATATAAACAAGTATATGTGTGCTCTTTTGCTTGCAACTCCTTTTAAAGTTGAAGAAGAATTGTTAGACTGCTTTAAATATGCTGAAAATTTTGTAAAAGAACAAGCCCTTGTTTAAATAAAGGTTAATAATAAATAAAATCGTTTTATTTTTCTATCTGTTATTAAAAAAAATAGAACCCTAAAACAAAAAATTAAATAGTATTTTATTTATGTTTTACCTATAGTGTTTAAAATAAAAAATAAGAAGTTTAATTAATATGGAATTACAAACAATAACCACAGGTTCATTACATAACGATACTTATATTTTATCTAACTCTCATAAAGAATGTTTAATAATAGATGCTGCCGCACCTTTAGAAGATGTTATTGCTATAACTCAAGGTTTAAAGGTTATGGCAGTAATTTTAACTCACGCCCATTACGACCATATTCAGTTTTTAGATGAAATAATGTCACACTTTAAAATTAAAGGTTACATACATAAAAATGAAATAGAAAAATTATACGAACCAGACCTCAATTATTCCAGAGTTTTTAATGCCATAAAAGTTTGCAGTGAACCTGTTGAACATTTTAATTTGTTAGAAGATAAGGAAGAATTTAAAATAGGACATTTTAATGTTAAAACTTTTTTAACAAAAGGCCACACTAATGGTAGCATTTGCATAGAGGTAGATGACAAATTTTTTACTGGAGATACTTTACTTCATTGGTCCTGTGGAAGAACCGACTTGCTTACAGGCAGTGAAGAAGATATGCAAAAAAGTCTTAAATGGATAAGAGAAAATTATGCAGGTAGAGAATATTATTCTGGGCACGGCAAAAAGGGTATAGTATAATCTTTTTATTTTTTAATAAGTTTTTTTATTGCTTAAAATATAGGCTAGGTTATTTTGTTTCGTTTAGTTTTTTATTTAAAAAATAATTTACTTTTTAAGTTAAGTTTTTTAAAAGTGTTATTGTTTAATTTTTTAGGCTAAATTTAAAAGTAAAAATAATTTGCCTAGTTTAAAATTTTGTGTTAATATTTTAATGTATTTAAAAACACATAATTTTTTTAATTTATAAAATTTTAATAGTTATATTTTAAACAATAAATTGTTCTAAAGTAAAATAAGCATACTACTATGCAAAAAAACAACAAAATTTACATTTGGCAATAAATTTTACCATTTTGCACCTAAAATTGTGGTTAAAATAAAAATATAAAACAAAAGGGGGAGGAATTTTTTAATGGGATTATTCAGTTTTTTGGGCTTTAGTGATAATTCTAATAAAAAAACAAAGCAAGCAGTAGAAGAAAAATCGGCTGTTAATGAAAAATATAGTAACTTTGATAATGGGCTTGCTAACTCTTTTGTTGTTAACGAATTTAAAAATCCTAGCGAAGTTATTGCTCAAATTCCTAATTTACCAGGAGAACTTGGTGGCAAAAACTTAATAATATATGAACCAAAAGATAATAAAGATATAAAAATTTTAGTTGAATGTTTAAGGCGTAACGAAGCTTGTATTGTTAATTTAGGTTTATTAAAGCAAAGCGATGCAGATAAAATTCTTCAATTTTTAAGTGGTGCAGTTTATGCCTTAAGGGGCAGCATAAAACGCTTGCAAGGAGATTTGTTTTTAATGACCCCAGAGGGAATAAATATAATGACCCAATCAAAACAGTCATAAATCAGTTTACAATTAAAATCAAAAGGTAAAACTTTTGGTTTTTTATTTTATTATCTATTTTTTAAATTTTTGTTTTTAAATTTTCTTATACAAAATATTTCTTTTATTTTTTTATATTTTCATATATAATTATTGTGTATGAAAAAGTATTTAAAAATTACTGCAGTTAAGTTATTTATAATTCTTTTAGTTATTGGGCTAGACCTTCTAACAAAGCATTTTTTTTATAAAACAGATTATACAATAATTCCAAAACTATTGGGTTTTAGGGTTGTTTCTGGGCTAAACACAGGTGGCGCGTGGAGTATATTTAGTTCAAGCACCACAATGCTAATTGTTTTTACAATTATAATTGTTCTTGGAATAATTGCTTTTGATGTTTATTTTAGAAAAACTAACATTGTATATTCATTTGCAATTTCTTTTTTATTGGGTGGTGCAATAGGTAATTTAATTGATAGAATTGCCCTCGGTGGTGTAAGAGATTTTATTTTTTTCCCTTTTATGCCAAACTTTCCAACTTTTAATATTGCAGATACTTTTATATTTTTTGGGGCTGTTTTATTGTTTATTTATGTTTTGTTTCTTTTTAAACCCCAAAACAAAACAGAGCAGAAAGAACTCCCTTCCACAACTACTAAAACTTCAAAAATTAATGTTGATGAAGGCAAAATAACAGAAACTGATAATGCTTCTCAAAAACAAAAAAGAATAACAAAACAAATGAAACAGCCAACTGAAAACGATGCTTCAATAGAACTAACTGCAAAGCATAAAACATCAACTAAAGAAAGTTCTATTTCAACAAAACAAAAAAAATAAAAATTAAACTAAGGCGAAAGTATGCAACAAGAAATTTTTAAAATTACAGCAGAGCAAAAAGCAATTAGGTTAGATATCTTTTTATCTTCAAATATGCCAACTCTAACTCGTAGTTATATTAAAACATTAATAGAAAATGGAAATGTTTTAGTTAATAATAAAAAAGTAAAAAGTGGATATAGTTTAAAAGTGGATGATACAATAATAATTTCTGTGCCAGAAATTCAAAGTGCTAGCATTGAACCAGAAAATATTCCGTTAGACATAATTTATCAGGATGAATACCTAGCTGTTATAAACAAACCTCAGGGTATGACAGTTCACCCAGCACATACTGTTCATTCTGGAACTTTAGTAAATGCGCTTATGTACCATATTAAAGATTTAAGCGGAATTAATGGCGAAATAAGGCCAGGTATTGTTCATAGGTTAGATAAAGATACTTCAGGGCTTTTAGTAATTGCAAAAGATGATGAAACTCACTTAAATTTACAAAAGCAAATTCAAAACAAATCTTGTCACCGTATTTATAAAGCTGTTACTTATGGTAAGTTTAACCTGCAGGAAGGCGTTATTCAAACCAACCTTGCCAGAGGTAAAAGTCAGCACGAAAAAATTTTTGTTGTTCCAACAGGACAGGGTAGGCTTGCCATAACAAATTATAAAGTGTTAAATTATAATCAAGGCTTTTCTTTTGTGGAGTATGAACTTAAAACTGGCAGAACTCATCAAATAAGAGTTCATTCCGCACACTTAGGTCACGCCATTGTGGGAGATAAAGTTTATGGCAAACCAAACGAAAAGTTTGGCTTGAATGGGCAACTTCTTCACGCACAAATGTTAATTTTTACCCATCCAGTAACAAAACAAACTTTAACATTTACAGCCCCTTTGCCAGAATATTTTGTTAACTTTTTAAAAACCCATAATTTACAGGATAATTTATAAAAATTTTTATCTAATATTATTGTTTTAATAATTACTTTTTTTAATTTTATTTTACATTTTTTTTATTATTTGTTACTATGAAACAAGGAGTTTAATAAAAAAAAAGATGAATTCACGAAGAGTATCAAATTTATTATGTTTTATCATTCTAGGGCTAGTTGCTTGTGCTTTGCTTGCAAGATATTTACTATGCACAGTTTTTAAAGTTTTAGATGATAGTTTTACGCATTGGTTTACCGATGTTGCTTATTGGCTTGCTGCAATTGCAACTTTAATTTCTGCATTTTCATATGCACAATCAAGGCGTAATGCAATTTATATGGTACTTTTAATTGTTTTTTTAGCAATTATTGTTGTGTTCACTTTTGTGTTATAATATGAAGAAATTTTTTAAAAAAAATTGGTGGATAATAACAGGTTTTGCCATTGGCATACTTCTTTTACTTTTTAGTGCATTAACATATGTTTGTTTAATTATGGGGTTAATAGTAGTGGGTGTTATGCTTGTTGTTATTTCTTTGCGTTTGAAAAAACGCTATAATGTGCTTGTAGAAGAACAAGAGAATGATGAAAGTATTTTTGATGCAACGAAATTCGATTATGATGAAGATATTTATATACTTAACACAAAGCCAAAATTTAAAACTAAAATAAAAAAAGGGCTTTTATCAAAGTTATCTGCTCTTACACCAAGCATATTGTTTGGAGTTTTTGGTGTGGGGTTTATTCTTCTTGCAATAACAATGAGTATTAGGTTAATTTTTTAAATTTAAAATCTTTGAAGGTTTTGTAATTATAGTAATATAATTTTATAATAAATTTAAACAACTTTTAAGTTTAATTGGGGAGTAGTTATTTTAATAAAATTAAACATTAAATAACAATAATAATAGAAAAAAGAACAATAATTTTTTATAGTAAAAAACTACAAAAAAAATAAAAATTGTTACATTATTATTATTGTTTTTTTTTACACTTTTTGGTATAATATTTATTGCAATATAAAAATGGGAGAAAAATATGAAATACACAAAAAAAATACTAGAAGATAAAAGAGTACAATTTGCTGTTTCACTAGATGAAAAAGAATGGGAAGAAGCCGTTCAAAACGCATACGAAAAAAATAAATCAAAATATAATGTTCAAGGTTTTAGAAAAGGGCACACCCCAAGAAAAGTTTTAGAAAATAATTATGGAACAACTCTTTTTTATGATGATGCCATAGATGGTTGTTTCTATCGTTACTATTTTGAAATTCTATCTAAAGAGAAAGATGTTAAACCAGTTTCAGCACCAGACATCGAAATTTCTTCTATCAGCGAAAAAGGTCTTGAAATGCTTCTAACTCTTGTTGTTAAACCAGATGTGGAACTTGGAAATTATAAAGGCTTAACAATTAAAAAAGAAGAAATTAAGGTCACAGATGAAGAAGTTGAACACGAACTTCACCATAAACAACAAGACCAAGCAAAATATGTTGAAGTAGAAAGAGAAATTAAACAAAATGATACTGCTACTATAGATTTTTCTGGCAGTGTTGATGGCGTTAAATTTGAAGGCGGCACCGCAGAAGATTATGACCTAGAAATTGGTTCTCATAGTTTTATAGACAATTTTGAAGAACAGCTTATTGGTCTTAAAAAAGGCGAAAAGAAAGATGTTAATGTAACATTTCCTAAAGAATACCACGAAGAAAGCCTAAAGGGTAAAAAAGCAGTTTTTGCGGTTACAATAAAATCTGTTAAAGAAAAACAACTTCCAGAACTTGATGATAAATTTGCAAGTGAAATTAGTGAATTTGAAACTTTAAAAGAACTTAAGGAAGATATTAAAAAGAAAATTTTAACTGCAAAACAAAAAGAAGAAGACGCAAAAGCAGAAAATAAATTGGTTGATGCTATTGTTGAAGCTTCTAAAGTTGAAGTTCCAGAAGTTATGGTAGATGAACAAGTTGAAGATTATATTAAAGATTTTGAATATCGTTTAGCATATCAAGGTTTAAATTTAGAAGGTTATTTAAATTACACAGGTTCAAACCTTGAAGACCTTAAAAAATCTAGAAGAGAAGATGCAAGAAAAACAGCAAAAACTCGTTTAGTGTTAGAACAAATTCTTGTTAAAGAAAAAATAGAAGTTACCGATAAAGATATCGAAGAAAAATTTAATGAAAATGCTTCTGCCGATAAGAAAAAATCAATTGCAGAAATTAAAAAAACTTTAGGTGAAGAACAATTAAATTACTTTGAAAATAGTTTGCTTTTAAATAAATTAATGAAATTTTTAAAAGATAATAATAAAATAGACTAATTTTTTTTAAATAGGTAATACTTTGTTAAACACATAAAAATAAAAGTTTTGTAAAATAAATTTACAAATGTTAACTAAAAAAACATTTTAACATTATTGTTAAAACTCGTAAGCAAAAGATTAGTAGAAAGATTAATAAAAAGGTTAATAATAATTTAAGTTATTTAATATTAATTATAATAATGAATTATTAAAAAATTTATATTAATTAAAACTATTATTATAAATAATTAATCTTGTAATTTAATTCTATAATTTTCTATGAATTTTTATTAAATAAAATAATGAAAGAATATTTAAATAATTAAATACAAAGTAAAAAAATTATAAGGCAATTTAAACTTGTAAAAGTTAATTTTACAAAATTAAAAATAAAATTTTAGATAAAATAAAAAAGTCTTAAACACAACATTAATAGTAAGGAGATTATTTTATTATGCTAATTCCTATGGTAGTAGACCAAACAAGCACAGGTGAGAGAAGTTATGATATTTATTCAAGGCTTCTTGAAGATAGAATTATTTTCTTGACAGGTGAAATTGATGATGCTTCCGCAAATATAGTTGTTGCACAATTAATTTACCTTGAAGGTAAAAATCCAGATAAAGATATTTGTTTATATATTAACAGCCCAGGTGGAAGTGTAAGTGCAGGGCTTGCAATTTACGATACAATTAAATATATTAAATGCGATGTTGTTACAATTTGTATCGGTCTTGCAGCTTCTATGGGTGCATTTTTACTTTCAAGTGGAACTAAGGGCAAACGCTATGCACTTCCAAATAGTGAAATTATGATTCACCAACCTCTAGGTGGCGCTAAAGGTCAAGCAAGCGATATAGAAATTCAAGCACGCCACATTCAATCTATAAAAGAAAAAATAAACCAAATTTTAAGTGAAGCCACTGGGCAAGACTTAAAAAAGGTTCAAAAAGATACCGACAGAGATTATTATATGACCGCCGAACAAGCCAAAGAATATGGCTTAATAGATGACATTTTCTATACACGCAAGAAAAAATAATTAAATGCTTTTTTAAAAATTATAAATTTAAGTAATAAATTTAGTAAAAAAGTTATAACTTAGTTCTTGTAACAGCTTGTGCTTGGTTTTAACTTTTAATTAAAAGTTATGGAAAACAACAAATTTTTTGGTTAAAATTCGCAAGTTTTTTGTAACAAAAACCACAAAAAAAAGGAGAAGACTTAAAATGGAAAAAGAATCAAGATGTTCTTTTTGTGGCAAATCTCAAAACGATGTAAAAAAGTTAATAAGTAGCCCAACCACCTCAACTAGTATTTGCGATGAATGTGTAGAAATTTGTAAGGAAATTATTAAAGAAGAACAAGTTCCAACAGCACCAACTAAAATAGACCTTCCACTTCCTCATATTATTAAAGAACAGTTAGATAAATATGTTGTAGGGCAGGATGAAGCAAAAGTTGTTTTATCTGTTGCAGTTTATAATCATTATAAACGTATTAATTACAACACAGAAATTAAAGAAAAAGCTGAAAATAAACAACCAATTGAACTTGATAAAAGCAACATTTTATTAGTTGGTCCAACGGGTTGTGGTAAAACTCTTTTAGCAAAAACACTTGCTAAAATTTTAAAAGTTCCATTCGCCAGCTGCGATGCAACCACTTTAACTGAAGCTGGTTATGTTGGTGATGATGTTGAAAACATTTTGTTAAAATTAATACAAAATGCCGATTATGATGTTTCAAAGGCCGAAAGAGGCATTGTTTATATTGATGAAATAGATAAAATTGCAAGAAAGGGCGAGAATAGATCTATAACAAGAGATGTTTCTGGGGAAGGGGTTCAGCAAGCTCTTCTTAAAATATTAGAAAGCACAATTGCAAATGTTCCACCTCAAGGCGGAAGAAAACACCCACAACAAGAAACAATTTCTATCGACACAACAAACATTTTATTCATATGTGGTGGTTCGTTTGTTGGGTTAGATAAAATTATAGAAAAACGCATAAGCACAGCATCTCTTGGTTTTGGTTCTTCTGTTACAGTTTCTTCTAAGGAAGAAGCAGTTTATAACCTAATTAAAAACACTCAACCTGAAGACCTTAACAAATTTGGTTTAATACCAGAATTTGTTGGCAGATTACCTATAACAGTTGCTTTGCACGATTTAACTGAAGAAGCCCTTGTAGAGATTATGACAGCACCAAAAAATTCCATTACAAAACAATACAAAAAAATGTTAGATATGGATGGCATAAACCTAGAGTTTAAAGAAGAAGCAGTTAAAGCAGTTGCAAAAAAAGCACTAAAATTAAAAACTGGGGCTAGAGGGTTAAGAACAATTTTAGAAGATAGAATGTTGTCTTTAATGTATTCTGCACCAGCTGACAAAACAATAGATACAATTATTTTAGATGACACCTTTATAAACGCCACTGGTGAACCACTTTATATAAGAAAACCTTTAGATGAAAAAACTGAAAAATTAGAAGTGGAAAATAACAATGAAAAACTAGAACTAAAAAAAGCCGAAGGCGGAGAAAGTGCCTAATTTTGTTACAAGGGGGATAAGATTAAATGCAAATAAAATCAGTTGAATTTGTAAAAAGTGTTGCAGATAAAAATTATTTAGTTAGCGAATATAACGAAGTTGCCTTTGTTGGCAGAAGTAATGTTGGCAAAAGTTCCCTAATTAATTTTATAACTGGTAGAAAAAAACTTGCAAAAACATCTGGCACCCCAGGTAAAACAAAGCTTATAAATTATTTTTTAGTAAATAATAACTTTTTATTGGTAGACTTACCAGGCTATGGCTATGCTGAAGTCAGCAAAGATTTAAAAACCAATTGGGCAGATTTTTTAGAAGAATATTTAAGAACAAGTAAAAACCTAAAATGTGTTTATTTACTTTTAGATATTAGAAGAACCCCAACAACACAAGATGAACAAATGTTAAAATTTTTATACTTTAATCGTATTTCAACAAAGGTTGTTGTAACTAAAACAGACACACTTTCTCGTGTTCAAGTTTTTAACCAATTAAACATTATTTGTTCAAAACTGGGGTTAACAAGAAAAGATGTTATAATAACTTCATCTCAAGATAAGGAAGGGCATAAGGAATTAATGGAGAGTATTGAACATTTTGTTTCAAACCAAGTAGATAATAACGAATCAACACAAAACGCCAATTAATTTTGGCTTTTTTGTTTTAAAAAAGATTAAAATATTTTAAAAATATTTAGATTATTTTAAAAATAATAAATATAATATAAATTTTTATTGTTTTTATTTATAAAATATTTTAGGAGTTAAAAAATGAGAAAATTAAGAAAATTGAGTTTTATTGTATTAATTCCAATTGCTTTTGGCTTGCTTTTTAAAATCTTAGGCTTAAAAATTGAAAATGAAACTTTGGAATTAGTTGGAGATAAATTGTTATTCCCAGGCATTTTTATAACAATTTCACTAATTGTTGTAATAGGTTTAATATTAATGTCTACGGGAAAACTTGCTGATTATAAGAAAACAGATGATAAAACAGAAAATTCCCATACAAAAGAGGAAGAATATGAAAATATAAAAGATATAAACTCTTCCTATGGTTATGAAAGTAAGGCAAAGCAAGGGGATTATATGCTAAGGCATCTTGGCGAAAACTATAGAAATTCTACCAGAAAAGAAAAAGTTTTAGGGGGAATGTTTCTAGGGTTTATATTGCTAGATTTCTTTTTAATTATGGTTTTTGCATACCTAAATATTCCTATAGGGTCTTACATATGCTTTGGTATTTTTGCTCTAACAATTTTATTAGCAATTATAGTTAAATTGGTTCTACAAAAATTATCTATGAAAGTTTCTCAAGAAAAAATAGATAACAGCCCAAAACTTAATGGCATTGTAGATGCTTGTGTGCTATCAAGCACAACTTCTACAGGTGGGGCTCATTTATATCGTACTACAAGAATTTCTAATGTTGTATATAAAATTGCAATAATAGCAGAAGATAATCGTTATATTGCCTATAGCACTGAGTTCTTTGAGAAAGGTGAAAGAGTAAATATTGCCGCAATAGGAGGGAAGCGTGCTCATATCCTAAACAAAATAAAAAACACTAGAGATGATGAAAATTACGAAGAATATGAAGAATATAAGGAAAATGAAGAAGAATAACTTAAATTACTTGTTTATTTTTTTTATAAAATAAATTTTTTAAGTATTACATACAGTATTTACTATTATAATTTAAAAATTAAAATGAAAATTATTTAAATGGTTTGTTTATTATTTTTAAAAAGCTTTTTAATGTTATTTATGTTTTAGTAAACATAATTTTTTAACCTTAAAGAAATTTTATAAATTTAAGTTTAAATTTATATTAAAAAAATTTAACCAAAAACAAAATCTATCTTTTTAAATTAATTATATTATTTATTTCAAAATATTTTATAATATTAATTTAACATTAGTTTTTACCTCAAAAAGTTTAAAATTTTGTGCCAATGCTTATTATTAAAAAATGTATATTAAATAATATAATTTAAACAAAAATAATAATATTTTTAAAATTAAACAAAAAAATTAAGTTGTAGTGTGTTAAACCTACAACTTTTTTTATGTTATTTTGTTTATATTTTTTATTTTAAATTATAAAAGTTTAAGTTTATTCAACTTATATTTTTGAGTTATAACCTAAAAATAAAAAGTTTTTTAGGTTTAAATTAAATATTTTATTATAATTAAAAAAAATAATGTATCACATTTAATAATCTCCTAGCATATTATTTTATAGTTTACTTTTTAAAAGAGTACATAAAGAAAATAAAATAGGAGGTATTTTTTTAAATGTCATTTTATACTTGTAACCGCCAAGGTTGTGCACCTGGGGCAATGAGTGGCAACCCATTAAATGGTTTATGCGAAAAAGCCTGTATTCAGGTAGATAAGGTTTTAGATGCTGGTATGCGCCAAATTCAACTCGCAAACGAACAAATCACTCTATCTAATCAAAATCCAGCAAATCCAACAACACCTTTAACCTTTATTAGTGCTGTAACAAATGGAGAAACAACAATCACCAATCTAACAGTGGAAAGATTAGCCGATAAGCCAAACTTTGCAAGGGTATCTTTCGATGCTATTGTTCCTGTGTTGGTTACATACACCGATGCTAATAATGTTCAAGGAACAGGCGAGGGCACAATAACAATTCCAAACGATATAATTCTATTCATTCCTCAACCATCAATTGTACCTTATAGAATAGAAGTGTTTGGAGCTTTATCAAGCCCTGGTGGAACTTGGGTTAGCGACAACATTTTTTCTATCACAGCTTGTGTAACTTTAATTACTCGTGTTGTATCTCAAGCCGAAATTTTAGTGCCAAGTTATGGTTATTGCACACCACCTCAAGCACAGGAATTTACTCAAGAAGTATGTACTGGTGTGTTTGAATTACCAATATTCCCAACCGCAATACAAAATCAAAGAATTTAACTTTATTTTAAAATAATTATATTTATTAGTTGTTTTATTTATAAAAAAAGAACTTTAACACTTTAGTGTTATGGTTCTTTTTTTTAACTATAATTTTTAACTATAATTTTTAACTATAATTTTTAACTATAATTT
>CAJUBT010000018.1 GCA_910584815.1 uncultured Christensenella sp.
TTTATAATCAATCTATTTTAAATCTAATTTAATATGAACATCTTTTAATTGTTGTTCTGTTACTGTGTTTGGAGCACCCATCAATGGGTCTTGTGCTGACTTATTCATTGGGAATGCAATAACTTCTTTTATACTTTCTTCATTGCATAAAAACATAAGCAACCTATCAAAACCAATAGCAGCCCCCGCGTGAGGTGGTGCCCCATATTTAAAGGCATTAAATAATGCTGGAAATTTATTTTCAACCACTTCTCTATTATAACCAGCAATACGGAAAGCCTCTACCATAACATCTGGGTTATGGTTACGAACTGCTCCACTTGCAAGTTCAACGCCATTTAAAACTAAATCGTATTGATATGCCAAAATGTCAAGTGGATTTTTAGTTTTTAAGGCTTCTAACTCTCCTTGTGGCATTGAAAATGGGTTATGAGAAAATTCTACATTACCATTATCATCTTCCTCATAAAAAGGAAAATCTACAACAAAACAAGGCTTAAAACAGGCTTTATTAATTAAATTTAATTTATCGCCTAATTCATTTCTTAATAAACCAGTAAGTTTTAATGCTTTTAAATTGTTTATGTCTGTGATAATAAATAAAGTTTCACCATTTTTAATTTTAGTTTTTTGTTTTAAAACAGAAACATCATTTTCACTTAAGAATTTTGCGGCTGGACCAGAAAAACTATTTTCTTCATATTTTAAGTAAACAAGACCACCAGCCCCTTGAAGTTTAATATAATCTGTTAACGCATCAAAAAACCTTCTTCCCATTTCATTTGCTGTTGCTTTTATACCATAAATATTTTTGCCATTAAAAACTGTAAATGAATGATTTTTAAATTCTTCTGTTAAATTTATTAATGTTAATGGATTTCTTAAGTCTGGTTTATCGCTTCCATAGGTGTTCATTGCTTCGTTAAATTTAATTCTTGCGAATGGAGGCTTATCTACTTGCAAATTTGTAAAATTAGTTAAAGTGTTATAAAGAACAGTTTCTAAAACTTGTAAAATTTCATCTTGAGTTGCAAAACTTACTTCAAAGTCTAACTGATAAAAATCGGTTGGGCTACGGTCTGCACGAGCATCTTCATCCCTAAAACAAGGTGCTATTTGAAAGTATCTGTTAAAGCCACTAACCATTAAAAGTTGTTTAAATTGCTGAGGGCTTTGTGGAAGTGCATAAAAACAACCAGCATTCATTCTGCTTGGAACTAAAAAGTCTCTTGCTCCTTCTGGGCTTGAAGAAGTTAAAATTGGGGTTTGAACTTCAACAAATTCAAGTTCATTCATTTGTGCTCTAATAAAATTTAAAAGTTTAGCACGAAGCAAAATATTATCATAATTTTGTTTGTTGCGTAAATCTAAATACCTATATTTTAATCTAGTATTTTCATTTTGTTCTCTTGCTCTTACAATTTCAAAAGGTAAAGTTTCGGTGCATAAACCTAGCACTTTAATTTCACTGGCAAAAATTTCAATTTCTCCAGTTTCCATTTCTTGATTTATGTTCTTTTCTCCTCTAGACCTTACTTCGCCTAAAATTGTTACGGTGCTTTCACGGGTTATTCCTTCAATTAATTTTTCATCTTCAACAAAAACTTGAACAACTCCTGTTTGGTCTCTTAAAGTTAAAAAAGTTAATGCACCCATTTTGCGAATGTTATTAACCCAGCCTGCAACTTTAACTATTGCCCCAATATGTTTTGCTTTTAATGTTCCGCACATATGTGTGTGATATATATTATTTTTTAAACTTATCATATTTTTGTTTCTCTCTTTTTTAATTGTAATTACCTTTTGTTAATAAAACAAAAAAGCATTTATAAAATAAACTTTAATAAACTTAACGACATAATTTTTTTTAATAGTTATAAATATAATTCCAGTTGTAAATTTTTAATAATAAAAAATGTTTTAAATATAAAAGCCTTTATAATAACAAAATATTTTTACTTTCTTTAAAAGCTTACCTAAACTAAAAAATAATTTGTATTTTAACTAATAAACCATTAAATTTAAAATTTATTTTAAATAACTTGACTATAATTTTATTTAACATATATATTATTACATAACTAAAATAAAAATCAAATAAAATTATTAATTTTTAGAAATATTATGTTTATTTTTAAGAATTTTTCAATTTTTTTTGTTTGTGCAATTTGACAATAATAATAAGAGTTATTGACAAATTTGCAAATATCAAATATAATAAGTAAAGTAAATTTAAGGGGGAAACTTCTATATGATTAGAACAAAAAAAGCAAATATCATTAGAGATAACATAAAAGGCGCTTTAATTGCAACTGCTGCTTTTGCTATGGTTGCTGGTATGGTTTGGGGTGGCCCAAAACTATATGCTCACGCACAAGATATGTTTCAAGATAAAGAAGCCATAGAAATGAAAGCTCCTTTCGATTTAGATGGCGTTCAACAAATTACCATTAATGGTGATGTTTATTTTATAGATAATGATGGTTCAGCTTATATATTTGATGCTGAACGCGGTGGATATATCGGTGTTGCAATTGATTCTGAAGGAGTAACACAACAAGTAAATAATGGCACTACATCTAAACCAAGTGGCTCAACAGGTTCTCAAACAACTACTCCAACTGGTTCAAATAACAACAATAGCACCGGAACTGGCAACAAAACTGGAAATACATATGTAGACCAAAGCACCACAAACATTGATAATAGTACTACAAATATTGACAACAGCACTACTGTTATTGGCGACCAAAATAATGTTAATGGCGGCGGGAACTATAATGACCCTAACCAAGATAACAATGGCGGTAATAATGGAAACAACAATGGTGGCGACAATAACAATGGTGGAAACAATGGAAACAACAACGGTGGCGATAATAATAATGGCGGTAATAATGGAAACAACAATGGTCAAACCACTGGTCCAATTACAATTCAACCTCAACCAGAACCTGACACTGGCGTTATAGACCCAATTCAAGGTGGTAATAATGGCGGCGGTCAAGGTGGTGACCAGGGTGGAGACCAAGGCGGAGGTGATCAAGGTGGTGATCAGGGCGGAGACCAAGGTGATGGTGACCAAGGCGGAAGCGATCAAGGTGGTGATGACCAAGGACAAAATCCAAACGATGGTGGCGGAGATTTCCTATCAGACTTAATTAATCAAGGCATACTCCCACCTAATATAACAATTCAACCACAAGGCGATGGGGCTGCTAATACTCTTCAACAAGAAGAATTTAAAATACCTCAAGGCGAAATGGAACAAGAACCATAACAATTAATTATTAAATAATTATAAAAAAATAAAAGTAGAGAAAAACAACTTCTCTACTTTTTTATTTAATAATATTTTTTAATGGTTATTAATTTGTTTCTAAAAACTTAACTAAAAATATATTTTAGTTGTGTTCTATAAAAACACTTAATTATTTTACAAATTTAATGTTTACTTATAAAAGTTTATTATGTTTTAAATTTATATTTTATATAGAAATACATAATAGCATTCAAAGTAAATTTAAAAACTATAATTTAATTAAAATATACTTCAATTATGCCTCTAATTTTTTTGTTATATAGTTTACTAATTCAGCTATTTTAACTCTTTCCTGTTTCATTGTATCTCTGTCTCTAATGGTTACAGAGTTATCTTCCAAAGTATCAAAATCTACAGTTACGCAAAATGGAGTGCCAATTTCATCGTGACGACGATAGCGTTTACCTATGCTTCCTGCTTCATCATAATCTGCCATAAAATGTTTTATTAAACTATTATAAACTTCACTAGCTTTTTCACCTAAATTTTTCTGTAGTGGTAATACAGCAACTTTAAAGGGTGCAAGATATGGTTTTAACTTTAATACAACTCTTGTTTCATCATTATCTAATTTTTCTGTTTTATAAGCATTACATAATGTTGCTAAAAATAATCTATCAGCACCAATTGAATATTCAACCACATTTGGTAAAAATTTTTCATTAGTAAAAGGGTCGGTATAAAGCATTGTTTTACCGCTAAATTCTTGATGGCGGCTTAAATCCCACTCACCTCTGTTATGAATACCATTTAGTTCTTGCCATCCCATTGGGAAATTGTATTGTATATCGCAAGCAGCTTTTGCATAGTGTGCTAACTTATCGTGATCGTGAAATCTTAGTTTAGTTTCATCTAAACCAATTACATCTTTTACAAAACTTAAAGCTTTTTGTTTATAACTATCGTATGTTTCCATACTATTTTCTGCTTTACAGAAATTTTGAAGTTCCATTTGTTCAAATTCTACAGTTCTAAATAAAAAGTTACCTGGAGTAATTTCGTTACGGAAAGATTTTCCTATTTGTGCAATTGCAAAAGGAACTTTTGCCCTCATAGTTCTTTGTATGTTTTGAAAATTAATATATTCACCTTGGCAAGTTTCTGGGCGAAGATAAACAACATCTTTTTCATCACCAACCATTTGGCGTGATGTTATAAACATTGGGTTAAATTTACGGATTTGAGTCCAATCTTTGTTGCCACAATTTGGGCATTTTATGTTATGGTCTTCAATATATTTCTCTAATTCTTCATTAGTCATTGCTTCTGCAGAAACGGTGTTTTTACTATGATTTTCAACTAAAGTATCTGCTCTAAACCTTTGTTTGCAAACTTTGCAATCCATTTTAGGGTCACCAAAACTTTGTACGTGACCACTTGCTTCCCATACTCTTGGGTTCATTAAAATTGCGGCATCAACACCATATGTGTTTGCATCTTCTTGCACAAAGGTTTTCCACCACGCTTTTTTAATGTTATTTTTAAGTTCAACACCTAGAGGACCAAAATCCCAAGTGTTTGCAAAGCCACCATATATTTCACTGCCTGGAAACACAAAGCCCCTGCTTTTACAAAATGCAACAATTTGTTGCATAGTTAATTCTTCCATTTTTATATTTCCTTTTTCTTATTTTTATATATTAAATGTTTAAATTTATAAATAAAATTGTTATTTTTAAAGTTAAAATAATTAGGTAAATTAAAATTTAGAAATAATCTTTTCACATAATTAAAAATTTACCATATTAATAACTTAACTTTTATTTTTTTATTTATTTAAAATATGTTTAAAATTTTTTAATTTTACTTTTAAATTATTTAAATTTCGAACTAAAAATATTAATGATTTTCTATAACATTTTTTGTTTGTCTTGCAATGCTGAGTTCTTCGTTAGTTGGGATTATATAAACAGCAACTTTTGAAGTATCTTTAGAAATTTTAAAGTTTTCACCTCTTACAAAGTTTTTGTTTGCTTCTATATCAAAATCTATTCCCATAAAATTCATATCTTGCAAAACTTCTTCACGCATTTCACTACTATTTTCGCCAATACCAGCACTAAACGCAATGGCATCAACTCCATTCATTGCTGCGATATAAGACCCTATATATTTTTTAATTACATATACAAACTTTTTTCGTGCAAGCATACTTTTTTTATCGCCTTCGTTTGAATACTTCATTATGTCTCTATGGTCGCTATAGTGTTCACTTAACCCTAGTAACCCACTTTTTTTGTTTAATGCAGTTACTGTTTCGTTTATATTCATTTTTGTTTTATCCATTACAAATTCAATAACTGCAGGGTCTATATCCCCACTTCTAGTTCCCATAACAAGCCCTTCTAGCGGAGTAAAGCCCATAGAGGTATCTACACACTGCCCGTTTTTAACAGCACAAATGCTAGCCCCATTACCTATATGACAAGAAATTATTTTAAGGTCTTTAATATCTTTCCCTAAAACTTTTGCAAGTTCGTTTGCTATATATTCGTGACTTGTTCCGTGAAAGCCATATTTTCTAACCCCATAATTTTCATACCAAGAATATGGCACTGCATACATATAGGCATAATCTGGCATTGTGGCGTGAAAAGCGGTATCAAAAACTGCAACATTTTTCTTTCCAAGCATAACTTTTTTGCAAGCTTCTATTCCAAGAATGTTTGCTGGCATATGAAGTGGCCCAAGAACTATATTATCTTTAAGATCATTCATAACATCATCATCTATTAACACAGCTTTATTATATTTTTCTGCCCCGTGCAAAACTCTGTGCCCAACAGCCCCAATTTCATCTAAACTTTTAATAACGCCAAGTTCATTATCTACCAATGTGCTTAAAACAAATTCTAAGCCTTGTGCGTGGTCTTGTAATGGTCTGTAAATAGTTGAAGATTTCCCATTAGCCTTGTGAGTGAGTGAAGAATATTCTGGTTCTCCTATTCTCTCTACTAGCCCTTTTGCTAAAACCTTTTCATTTTCCATATCTAAAAGTTGATATTTAATTGAACTACTACCAGCATTTATTACTAATATTTTCATATATTTTTTTCTCCTATAATTCTTTAAACATAATATAATATAAAAATTTTAAAAACCTTATTTTAGTAACCTAACTAATTAACTAAAAAAATTTAATTTTTTCATTATAAAATTATAAATTAACTTACAATACTTTAACACTGTAAAATAAACTTTTAATAACTTATAAATATAATCATAAAAATTTATTTCAACTATTTTAATAACAAATAAGGTTTTAAATTTTTAATTTTGTGTTTGTAAACTTGTTACAGCTGTCATAACAACAATATCATCAACACTACACCCTCGAGATAGATCATTAATAGGCTTATTAAACCCTTGCATTATTATGCCCACGGCTTGAAGCCCACCAAATCTTTCAATAAGTTTATAACCAATATTTCCAGCATCTAAGTCTGGGAAAATTAAAACATTTGCCTTCCCTGCTATTTTACTGCCTTTCCCTTTAAGTTCTCCTACTTCTTTTATTAAGGCACAGTCTGTTTGCATTTCTCCATCTATCAACAATTTAGGATCTTTTTGTTTTGCAATTTTTAAAGCTTCTCTAACTTTTAAAATACTTTCATCGCTATTACCGCCGCTACCAAAACTAGAAAAACTTAACATTGCTACTTTTGGTTCTATGCCACAAAAAGCTTTTGCAGATTGTGCAGTTTCAATGGCAATATCGGCAAGTTGTTCTGCATTAGGGTTAATATTTAAACTACAATCTCCTGCAACAATAACATTGTTTTCGCCAAAACCAAGTTTATCTGTTCCAACAAAAATTACACAAGAAGATGCAGTTTTGATATTTGGTTTAGTTTTAATAATTTGTAATGCTGGGCGCAAAACATCGGAAGTTGCAGTTTCTGCCCCTCCAACAAATCCATCGGCATAACCAAGTTCAACAAGCATACAAGCAAAGTAGAAATTATCTTGCAACAATTTTTTAGCTTCTTCTGCTGTTAACCCTTTATTCTTTCTAATTTCAACAAGTTTATCAATAAATTCTGGCAATAGGTCGCTATCTTTTGGGTTAATTATAACTGCATCTTTTATTTTATTAGATTTTTTGGTTAAACTATCTGGATTACCTAATAAAATAACTTTTGCTATTTTCTTTTCTATAACCTCTTCTACAGCAGTTAAAACTCTTTTGCTATAGTCTGCTTCTGGAAAAACTATTGTTTTTTGTAATGCTTTGGATTTTTCTAATAAATCTTCAACTTTAAACATATTTATATACCTCTTCTATTTATATAAAATTAATATATAATAACTAACGAATTTTGTAAACCAATTTTTATGTTTCTTATTAAATTAAAAGTAAATATTTGATTTTCTGTTTACATTTTTTTATGAATATTGTAACCTTATTATAATAATTATTTTAAGGAGATTAAAATGGAAGCAAGAAAAGATGTTTTAAGTTGGGATGAATACTTTATGAGCATTGCTGTGCTTGCTGCAAAGCGTAGCAAAGACCCAAACACTCAAGTTGGTTGTTGTATTGCAAATAATAAAAATGTTATAATATCTATAGGTTATAATGGTTTTCCAAGACACTGTGGCGAGAACGACTTCCCTTGGGACAGAGAAGGTAAATTAGAAGATACTAAATACGCCTATGTTGTGCATAGTGAACTTAATGCAATTTTAAATAGTAAACAGAGTGATTTATCTGATTGCAAACTTTATGTTTCTTTATTTCCTTGCAACGAATGTGCAAAAGCAATTATACAAAGTGGAATTAAACAAGTTTTTTATTTATGCGACATACATAAAGATGATAACATTTACAAAATTTCAAAAAAACTTTTTGATTGTGCTGGGGTTAAATATACTCAACTTAATTTTGAAGATAAAGAAATTGTTATAAATTTAGGCAAAGAGAAAAGATAAATTTTAAATATATTAAAACTACTTAATAAAAATTAAATATTTTTTTAAAATTCCCCCTTGTTTTGTGCATATAATTATTGTATACTATAAATAGTAGATGTTATTTAAAATTTTTTACAAAGGAGATAAACTATTATGGGATTTTTTGGTACAATACTTTTCTTAGCCACTACAGGTGTTTCTATTTACTACTTTCCTACTTTATTTTTTGGAATTTCTTGGAGTGAATTAGTTGCTATTAGAAACCCAGAAACCGTTAAAGATTTTTTAACAGTTATAAAAAACTATGGCTGGTCGCTAGAAAACGCCAGTAGCGAAGCGAACAGAATTTTTATAATTTCAATTGTTATATGTGCAATTGTTGGGCTTATTGTTATTGCTTCTATTCTCTATAGTTACAGAAGGGTTGGCAAATAATAGCTTTAAATAAAATTTAAAGTAAATATAATTTTAGAACAAAAAAAAGGCACTAATAAAAGGCCATAAATTTTGGAACTAGCAAAATAATACTTTTAATTGTTTATAATTTAGACACAAAAAAATAGAACCTAAAAAATTAATAGGTTCTATTTTTTATTTTGCAAAGATTATTTATTATCAGTTCTATTAAAAAAATCGTTGTTCCACACTCTATCAACTACATTAAATGTGGTTTTCATTTCTTCAGGTGTGTTAATATATATAATTTTGAATTTTCCAGATGTGGTTGATTTTTCATAATCACAAGTTGTTTCTAGTATGTGACACATCCCCCATTATAACCATTTCCCATCTTCAGTATATTCAACTAAAAAGTTTCTAACAGGTGGTATTTTAAAAATTCTTATAGCAGGCTTTTCTTTAAATTCAAACACTTTACCTTCAAACATTTTTGCATTAAAATATCCGCCTTCTACTGAAATATGTTTTTTATAATCTAGTTCTTTAGGAAAACCTTGTTCCTTTGTAATTCTAAGAGTATCATTAATTTCAATAAAACTTCCCATATCTTTCTCCTTATAAAAAGTATTATAACACAAATTTTGGCTATTTGTATCGCTGAATTGAAAAAATAAAAAACCTGATAGCATTTAAGCGTGTTCTTATATATAATAAGCAATGTCGGTTCATTCCGCCAGATAATCGCCTATCTATATCTCAACTTCTTTGCAAAAGAGCATTTGCTGATGAAGCGTAACACAATTCGCTATTTTGTTTTTTGTTTTCTTTTCTATATTTTCTAATGTAAGCGAATATTCTTTGTTTTCAAGGTCTATGCTAGAGTCTTGTGAAATTTAGAATTGTTATTTGCACGACACTGCGATAATGGCAGAAATATTCACCTTTTGGCAGTTAATAGGGAGTAGACACAAAAAAGAAAACCTAAGCCGTTTTGGTTTAGGTTTATTTGTCATTCCGCTAGTTTCAGAATTATGTGACTGAAGTGTCTTTTTTTATTACAAATTTATTTATTGTAAAAAATCCTATATAATTAAAAAATTTGCAACATTTTAGGTTTTACCAAAAATGTTTTAAAAGCAATTCATTTTCTAGTTAAATTAAATATATTACAGACAAAAATTATTACTATAAATTTTATTTCCTACTTTAATATTTTTAATAGTTTAGTATTATTATTCACTTTTAATATTCATCTTAATTAATAAATTAAATAAAATTTTAAATTATTTGCTTAAGTTTAGTTATTAAAACATAAAAATAAAAACTAAATTTAATTTTCTACAAGCCTTTTAATTTCTGGCAACATTTCAAGGGCATATTTTCTACCAAATTCTATTGATTTTAAAGCATCTTTATATGAAAAGCCATTAAAACTTACATTAGGTTGTTCAATTTTTATACAAATGTCGCCTTTATCTTTTTTTGCTTTAACTAAGTTGGAAACCATAATGTTAGATGCACTTATAACAATATCTATCATAGTTTTTAAATTGTTTTGTTTTTTATAATAGGTGCACACATCCACACCTATAACTACGTCTGCCCCCATTTTTCTAACTTCTTCAACGGGCATATTATCACTTAAGCCACCATCAACAAGTACTTTATCTTCAATTTTAACTGGTTTAAACATTCCTGGAACAGAAATGCTTGCTCGTATTGCTTGAACAAGGTCTCCTTTTTCAAAAACATATTTTTCACCAGTTGCAATATCTGTGGCAATTGCTTTGAATGGAATTTTGCATTCTTCTAAAGTTTTGTTGCCCGCCATATTTTTAAGTATTTGAGTAACCTTATTCCCTATTATTAATCCCCCGTGAGATAAAAAGAGAGGGTTTATATCTACCATCTTAATTTTAGAAAAATTAGCAAGCCTTTTATGCATATCTTGTATACTTACCCCAGAAGCATAAATTCCGCCAACCAATGCCCCCATAGATGTTCCTGCTATTATATTAACAGGTATATTATTTTCCTCTAAAACTTCTAGCACTCCGATATGTGCATAGCCATAAGCAGAGCCACCACTTAGTGCAAGACCTACTTTCTTCATTTCCCTTTCACCTCACTCTCTTTTAACAATAAAACCTATTATTATAAATTCGTTTAACTATATGTTTATGCAAACTATTTTTTGTTCTTTAGAAAAATGTTAATACATATAATTATTGTACTATCAAAATTTATTTTTTACAAGATATATTTATTAAATAAAAATTAAATTATAATTAACTTTTTTATGTTTTGCCTTCTATAATTTTCATAATATTAAAATAAGTTAAATAAAATATAAAATGGTAAAATTTAGAGTTAAAAATTTTTTAAAGAATAATTATGAATTTATTTTAAGTTTATTTTTGCTTTTAATAATACTAATAATAGCTATTAATCCTAAAAACTATATTTCTGCTACATTTAAAGGAATTAGTATTTGGGCAAAAATTATTTTGCCTAGTTTATTTTGTTTTTTTATATTTACAAAGTTATTAATGCAAAACGCAAGCACCATAAAAATTTTTAATTTTTTAAATAAACCTTTTGAAAAGATATTTAACACAAGTAAAGTTGGTGGCTACATATATTTTATGTCTTGTATTTCTGGGTATCCAGTTGGAGCTAAATTAATTTCGGAATTTTATGAACAAGGAACAATAACAAAAGATGAAGCATTTAGAATTAGTTGCTATGCCTCTACATCTGGACCTATGTTTGTTATAGGAAGTGTTGGAATTGCAATGTTCAATAATGCTAAACTAGGAGCTATTGTTCTTGCTGTTCATTTAATTACTGCCCTAATTACAGGCCTTTGTTTTAGAAATTTTAGTTTTGAAAAAAATAAAAATAATTTGTGGCATAAACTAAAATTTATAAAAAGAAAAAAACGTTTAAACAATAAATGCAACAATATTAAAAATATTAATAATGACATTAATAGCAATAATTTAAAAAATAAAAATGAAAATAAAATTAATGGTTTAGGACAAGTTAAAAACATTTATCAACCAACAAAACAAAGTTTAAATGATATAATGTACAACACAATTATTTCTGTTGTTATGGTCGGTGGATACATTGCCCTTTGCTTTACTATTTTAGAAGTACTTAATTTCCTTAATATTTTAAATTTTCTAGGTGCTGCTATAAACAAAATGCTTCCACCAAGTGCTAATGTTGGTGAAAGCGTTTTAAAAGGCATATTAGAATTAACAAACGGGTGCGTAAATTTAAGTAACGGAAATTTTAGTGCAAAAACTTTGTGTGTTGCATTAAGTTTTTTAACTTCTTTTGGAGGGTTTTCTATTCATTTGCAAAGTTATTTATTTTTAAGCAAGTGTGGAATTAAATACAAGCACTTTTTTATGTCAAAAGTTTTGCATAGTATTATGTCTGTTATATTAAGCCTTGCTTTTAGTGTCATTTTGCTATAAATTTTGTGCCAAAAAATTGTTTGCTTGCATTAAATATTATGCAAATACTATGCAAAACTATATTAGATTACTCGTAAAAATTATAGCAAATTGTGTTAAGTTCTCTAATTTCCTGCTTTAAATGCCTATCGTTACCTGCAAAATTATTGAGTGCCATAACAAGTGCTACAATAATTTTTACATTTTTAATTTGAGTTGCCTCAAATAAGGCATCCAATATAAGCTCCAAATTTGATTTTTTTAATGGATTTCTTATAAATATTAACTTATCTTCTAAAATTCTTGATAGCCTTAAAATTCTATCAAATAAAAGTTCTACTTCCTCATCTTCTTGCAATCTCTTTTGAATTTCTACAAGGCTATCAATAACAGGGCTGGATGTAGAAATTATTGTTGTTGTGTGAGTTTCATCAAAAACAGTCTTATAATCATCCTCTACTGCTGTTTCTTCATCTACTTTTTCATTTAGTTCTTTTATTTTTTCATCAATTACATTAGTATATATTTCTTGCTTTTCTTCTATTTTTGTTATTACTTCCGTTCCAAAAATTTCTGCAATTGCATTTCTAAATGGAATTATAATTGTTTTTGCAAAGGCAAGATATTCTTCATTTTGATTATTAACTAGTGGGAATTGTGCTTTAATGAAATCGTTTAAATTAATGCGTTTACTATCTATTTCCACAAGCAAGCAAAACACAAGTGGAATTAATTTTTCAGGGTCTTCTGGTAATTCAAACTTTTCAACGCCTTGTTCATTTTTAACAACTGCTTTTTCAAACTCTGCATCAAAGTCGTAATTAATCATACTCTCTGCAATAAGATTATAAATTTCAGTTGATTGAGATATTGCTTTTAATATCTTTGATATTTTTATATCTGCTAAAATAAATTTGCCATCTACTAAATCGTTACAAGCATTTATAAAACTTATTATACTTTCATTGTTTGTGGTTTCAGTTTCCATATTTTTTATCTCCAAAAATTAAAACTTTTACTATTTTACATTAATTTACCACGAAGTTACCTTTTTACACTATTAATATAACACACATCTAAAAAATTTTAAAACAAAATCAACAAAATTAATTTATTTGTTTGCAAAATTATTTTTTGTTGTATATAATTAGTTTGTAAAATTTAATATTTTTATGGAGTTTTGATTAATGGACTTTATACCCGATTCTACGGTTAAAAAACTTATTTTGCTTTTTGTGCTTGATAGAATTGAAATACCCTTAACAGAAAGTTCCATTATCGACATCTGCACAGGGCGAAACGATTGGCTTAAGTATATGGATTGCAAAGAGGCCCTTACACAGTTAATTGATGCCAAATTCATTTATATGTTAAATGATGGCGGCACAGAAGACCCAAAAGATGTTAGATATAGCATTACTGTTGAAGGTAGAAATTGTTTATCACATTTCGTTACCAGAATTCGACAAAGCATTAGAGAAGAAATTTCTGAGTATGCAAAACAGAATCGTCTTGTTTTTAAAAGAAGTCAAGAATATGTTTATGACTATTTTAAAAATGCAGATGGAACTCATAGTGTTGTGCTTAGAATAAAAGAACCACTTCTCGCCCAACCTATGTTTGAAATAAGATTAAAAACATCAACAAGAAACGCAGCCATAAATGCAGGCAAAAAATGGTGCAATAAAGCAGCTCAAATTTATGAATATGTTTTTGAAAACCTTATTTCTGATAATTAATTTTTTAAAGGAGAAAAATATTTATGGAATTTAAAGTTAAAAGAGATTTTATACCAATTTTTTTAGTTAACATTTTAATGCTACTTATTGCAGCTGGCTCAATTATATTCTTTTTACACACTACAGGCTGGTTAGTAATAGTTACAATTGTAGATGCACTTGTTTTCATTTTCTATAACTCTTCTATTATTTTTGCAAGATGCACAATTACAGAGGACAAACTTATTTATAGAACAGGTATGTTTAAATACTCTATTCCTCTAGATAAAATTGCAAAAGTTACTAAAGCAAAAAATTATCATATGTCTCTTGCCCTTTCTATAGACAGAGTTAGAATTTTAGTTGTTGGTGAAACAGGAAAACAATGTGCTTATTATGTTTCTGTTGAAGATAGCAAAAAATTTATGGCAGCTATTAAACCAAACCCAGAACTTAAAAATGTTAAAGATGAAGTTGCAATTCCTTTAACAGAAGTTAAAGAAGAACCAAAACAAGAAGAAACTAAACAAGAAGTTAAAGAAGAAGTAGTTACAACACCAAAAACAACTACTAAAACTACTGCTACAACTAAAAAGCCTGCAACAAAAACAACATCTGCTACTTCTAAAAAAACCACAACAACCAAAAAAACAACATCTACCAGTAAAAAAGAAAATTAATTAACTGGTAGAATATAAAATTAACACTTACTTCAAAGTGTTAATTTTTTTGTTTTGAAATTTTTAATAATTTGCTTCTACCCTGCAAGAACCATTATTAAAATAAAATATTTATAAAATTATTTAAAAAGGAAATTATTTTTATTATGAAAACTTTTGGAACTATTTCTCGCGGAATTAAAACTCCTATAATTAAAGAGGGAGATGACCTTGTTAAAATTGTTTGCGATAGCGTTATTTCTGCCACACAAAAAGAAAATGTTGCATTACAAGACAAAGATATTGTTGCAATAACTGAGGCTGTTGTTGGAATTGCTCAAGGCAATTATGCCACTGTAGACCAAATTGCAAAAGATGTTAAAGATAAATTTGGTGATGAAACAGTTGGGCTTGTTTTTCCAATTATGTCTAGAAACAGATTTTCTATGTTGCTTAAAGGCATTTCAATGGGTGTTAAAAAACTTATTATTCAACTTTCCTACCCTCAAGATGAAGTTGGTAATGCACTAATTGAACCTGAATTATTATATGAAACTGATATTAACCCATACAAAGATGTTTTTACTGGTGATGAATTTAACAAAAAGTTTAATCATCCAGTTCATATATTCACAGGGGTTAATTATATAGACCTATATAAAGAATATGGTGGAAACAATTGTGAAGTTATAGTTGCAAATAACCCAGAAGCAATTTTACAATATACT
Organism: uncultured Christensenella sp.; assembly: GCA_910584815.1. Taxonomy (GTDB): domain Bacteria; phylum Bacillota; class Clostridia; order Christensenellales; family UBA1242; genus UBA7862. The sequence goes on from CAJUBT010000018.1 coordinate 15,208, forward strand.
AAGAATGTTATTGTTGCAGATATTCATACTCGTGAAAGAACTAAAAAAGTTTTACAAAAAGCAGGGGCTGAAAAAGTTTTAACTTTATGCGAAATTATGAATAAAAGTGTTGATGGAAGCGGGTTTAACTCTAAATATGGGCTATTAGGTTCAAATAAATCTACAGAAGAAAGAGTTAAACTTTTCCCAGAATATGGGCAAGAACTTGTAGAAAAAATTCAGGAAACACTTAAGAAAGAAACTGGCAAAAATATTGAAGTTATGGTTTATGGAGATGGTGCTTTTAAAGACCCTGTGGGCAAAATTTGGGAACTTGCTGACCCAGTTGTATCTCCAGCCTTTACAAGCGGACTTGTTGGAACACCTAATGAACTTAAATTAAAATTTTTATCTGACAATAAATTTAGTAATCTTCGTGGTGAAGAACTTAAAATTGCTATGCAAAACGAAATTAGAAATAAAAGTAAAAACCTTAAAGGCAGTATGGAAACTCAAGGCACTACTCCTAGAAGATATACCGACCTACTTGGTAGTTTAAGTGATTTAATAAGCGGAAGTGGAGATAAAGGTACTCCTGTTGTATTAATTCAAAATTATTTTGATAATTATGCAGATTAATCTTACCTAAAATACCTAAAATAAAAGAAACAAATAAAAAACAAAGGGTTAAACCGAAGCCCTTTGTTTTTTTATTGAAGAAAAAATTTTATAATACAATTTATAAAAGCATTTTAAAGTTAATTATAATTAAATTAAAAAAATTTATAATTGCTTTTTAAAACACGGATGGTATTTAATAATTTTTATTTTTTATAAATGGACACACTGCCCCCACCAAACCTGCAGAATTTTCAAGTTTAGCAGTAATAATTTTAACCTTAGGAGTTTGATTTGATGCAAAAATAGAATTATCTACAAGTTTTTGTAAAGGCTCAATTAAAACATTGCCTTGCTTTGCTATCCCACCACCTAAAGCTATAATTTCTGGCCTTAAAACATTGGCAATGTTAGTTATTCCCGTTGCAAGATAATGTATATAAGAATTTACAAGCATATTAGCAGTTTCATCAACACAACTATAATCAAAAGCTGTTTTTGCTGTAATATTTTTTAAATTACCAACCTCCCACATTTTACTTTGCTTATTTAAATTCATAGCATCTTTTGTTGCATTGCATAATGCCGTTGCTGAAGCATATTGTTCCAAGCAACCATTCCTTCCGCAAGTACATTTCTTTCCATTATAACAAATTACGGAATGACCAAACTCTGCCCCCGCAGAACTATTGCCAAGTAGTAACCTACCATCAATAACTGCCCCGCCTCCAATTCCTGTGCCTAATGTTAGCATTGCAAAATTTTTACAACCTTTCCCTGCACCAAAATAATATTCTGCTAAAGTCGAGGCATTAGCATCATTAATTATTTTAACTTCCAAATTAGTTGCAGCCTGTATTTTTTTTGCAATTTCATATTTATTAAAATGTAAATTATGTGAACACAAACAAAGCCCTCTTTCAGTATCTATCACTCCAGGAACGCCCACGCCTATACCAGCAAAAGTGTTAATGTTAAAATTAATAGACTCTTCAATTAAACAATTTATTAGTTTTAAAATATTTTTTAGAACTTGTTCATTTCCTTCATTACTTTGTGTTTCAATAGTTTTGGTTAATATGATATTTGCATTGTGGTCTACTACTCCACCTTTTATTAAAGTTCCTCCAAGGTCAATTCCTATATAATATTTTTGTTCTTTCATAATTTTCCTTTTAAATTTTATGTATAATTTATTTGTTTTTACAATATAACACTTTCTTATAAAAAAGATAATAAAAGACTATAATAAAAACATTATTCTAAATTTTTTTTAAAAAAAGTTTTACTTAAAACATTAAGATATAAAACCATTATTTTGTTTGTATGTTTTTATTAAAAAACACTTTTCAACTACAATAAGATTTCAATAATAAATAGTATTAAATTAATCCTTTTAATTAATGAATTATGTTTTAATATGAACATAGATAAAACAAAAGTTAAAATTATTTAATATTTACATTTTAACAATATATTTTAAAAATGTCATTTATTTAAATATATTTATTTCTGCTAATTTTATAATAAATTAAATAAATCTTTATTTAATAAATACATATATTTTTAACTAAATAAATAATTATTAATTAAATATATTTTTTTTAAAATAGATTAACATAAAATTACTATTTTTAATTAAAAATAAAATATAAAATTAATTAAAAAAATTATTTAATTAATAAAAAACACAATTTTTATATTTAATTAATTATTTCTTTGTATTTTAATTATTTTTTTAAATTTTTACAGACTATTCAGTCGGGCAAATATTATCCGATTGATTGGTTTGCGTGAACATTGCATATTTACTGGCAGAATTATTGGTCGGAATTAATTTTTAAAACTTAAAATATAAATAAATTAATATTTAACTATTAATTAAAAATAAAAATTAATAAAAATTTTTATTTATTTTAAATTAAAAAAATTAATAAAATATTAAAAATAATTTTTAATAAAAATAAATTAATTAAAAAATATAATTAAATTAATAAATAATTAAATTTAAATAAAAAATTAAATTCAACATAAATAATTATATTATTTAATTATTTTTATTTTGTTGACATTGTAATATTTTTTATTAAAATTATTATTGGTGTTTTAAAATTATATATACTAATTTATATTAATTATTGTTATTTTTGAAATAAATTTTAGTAATTAACTTTCAAAAACAAAATTAAAATAATACTTTTGGGGATATAGTTTATTTGGTAAAACAGTGCGTTCGCAACGCACAAAGATGAGTTCGAAACTCATTATCTCCACCAACAAACAATTAGAATTTAGACTACTTACCTTTTTAAATATGCCCTATTATTTTGTTATGCTAAACTACAAACCCATTAAACTATAATACAATTATGTTTATAAAACATTTAATTTAAATTTTAATTTAATTAAGTTTTAGAAAAACAGAATAAATTCTATTATTAATTACTTTAAAATTTTGCACTGTTTTATATAAACATATTTTACTAAAATTTAAAAATTATTTATTGGCAGGTTAAAATTGAAATACGAAAAGTACTATAAATTGGTTGAAGAACAATCTAAAATTTACGACAAAACACAAAATTGCGAAATTGGACAAACTTGGAAATATCATTTATTACCAGTTATCAAAAATGCTGTTATGCTTGCAGAAAGGTATAACGCTAACAAGGACATTGTTGAAATAGCTGCAATATTTCACGATTATGCAGATTTGATAGATTACAAAAATAGAGATGTTCATCATATTTTAGGTGCAGAATATGCTGAAACTATTTTAAAAAATGATAAATTTGAACAAAGTTTTATAGATAAAGTTAAACTATGTATACTTAACCACCGAGCAAGTGTTGTTAAAGATAAATTTTCACCTGAAGAAATTTGTGTTGCCGATGCCGATGCAATGAGCCATTTTGATAATGTTGTAGAGCTAATTTGCTGGAGAGCATATCTTGGTGAGAGCATAGAGGAATGTAATAATTTTGTAAAGAAAAAAATTAAGAAAAGTTACGCTAAAATGAGTAAAGAGACTAAAAATTTGATGCACGATAAGTATGAAAGTATTATTAAAATTTTATTATGATTAAATAAAATTTTATTTTTTAGGTTACAACAAAACAAAATAATCTATATTTTAAAGTATTAAAAAAACATATTCATATTAAATAACAAAAATTGCTTATAAATTTGCATTAAAATTTTTTACTTGTTTTGCATAGTTTTACTTTTTATTGAATTACATAAAACAACAAAACCCTTTCCTACTAACATTTTTAATTAAACTAAAATTATTTTTGATTTTGCTATAAAGTTTTACTTTTAATAATATAAAACTCAATTTAATAATATAGTTATTTTATTTAAAAAACTCATTAAAAATAAACTGTTTTACAAAACATTTAAAATTTAAGGATAAATTATGAAAAGACCAAATTTTATAGACATTAAAAGTTTTGATGAATTTAGCAAATATTATTGGTACAGAGAAGAACTACAAAAAATTTGTAAAAATTTAGGGCTTGAATATGTTGGCAATAAGATAGAACTAAATAAAATTATTGAGAACTATTTTAATGGTGTTAAAATTTTACATAATAAAATTCCTAAAAATACTAAAACAAACACTAATTCTTTAAGCCTTGAAACAAGTGTTATAGAATGTGGTTTTAATTTCGGGCCAAAATTTAAAAGTTTTTTTGTTGACATAACTGGTGATAAAAATTTTAAATATACTTCTGATATGGTTGCAACAGTAAAAGAAGTTAAATATAGTAATGATTTATGTTTTACACTTGGAGATTTATTAGATATTAAAAATGGTAAAAAAGTTTATGCAAAATATAATAATATTAGTTGTGAGTGGAATAAATTTTTAAAAGACTTTTGTGCAGATAATTATAACAATATCTACTCCAACAAGTTAAAAGTTGCCAGTAAATTTTGGACTTTGCTTAGAAATAGCAACTTGCTAAAACAATATTCAAGACAGTTTATTATTGAAAATAAAAATAAAATTGTTTAATTAAAAAAAAACAACTAGCATAATTAAATTAAAGATTAAAATATGAAAAAAACTTTATTCAGTTAAATAAAGTTTTTTTATTTAAAAAATTTCTTAAAAAAATAGTTTAGCATTCTTTATTACTTAAAAGGGGTAAAAATTATTTTTTTAACCATTTTAAATGATAGTAAAATTCAATTTGGTAAAAGCAATTTTATATGCGATTAATTTTAATTTAGTTATTATTAATTAAATTACTAAAGCATTAAAAAATTATGAGTTAAAAAATAAAATTTTTATATAAAATTTAGCAATAATTCAAACTTTGTATAACCTGCCTCTGCATTAAAGTGCCCTGCATTTTTAACCATTATTACATTTGCACCTATTGCATTTGCAAAATTTTGGCTTGCTGAATTTGGAACATATGGATCGGTATCAGAAATAAAACAAGTTATGCTATTGGATAATTCTTTAACACTTGAAATATCTTTATTAAGAATAAAACTTGAATTTACTTTATCAAACTCTTCATTGCCTAGTTTTTGATAAAATGGTGCGACAAAAATCAACTTATTTACATTTATGCTATTTTCAATTAAATAATTTATTATAAAAGCTGGAGATAAACTATGGCATATAAAAGAAGTATGATTATTTATTAAATGGATATAAGAATTTAAAACTTTACTCCAATTATGATAATTTTGTTCTTCCCCACAAGGCATTTGTGGAACTAAAACTTTATAGCCTTGTTTTGTTAATTCTTGATATATCCACGGAAACCAATTTTCAAATGGTGAGCCAAAAGAACCGTGTAAAATAACAAAATCGTACATATTTAATTCTCCTTAAAAAATATATTGTATTACAAAGCATTTGCTTAAAAAAATTAATTTTATAAAATTAAACTTTAAAAATATAAAATAATTTTATAATAAATATTAAAAAAATGCTAATGATTATAAAAAAAAATAATCATTGTAATTGTGATTATTTTTTTAAATTTATTTATTTGAATTATATTCTAATTTTCCATTTAGAAATAATTCCCTTAGTTCATTTGCACGAAGGCACATTTTTTCAGCTAGTTTTTTATCTGGAAGTTTAAGTTCTAATAATTCAGAAAATTTTATACCCTTATCAAAAATAAAAGCTCTTTTTTCTTTTACATAATATGAAACATAAACAGAAAGGTCTATACCCTGCTTTAAACAAATTTTTGAAAGAAGAACAAAGCCCGCAAAAAAACTTGTTAAATTATCAAAGTAACCTTTTGAAGAATCCTCTGGAAAAATAATAAGTTTTTCACCGTTTTTTATGGCATTAACACTTTCCCTAATTGTTGAACGCAACCGATAGTTATTATAAGTTGGAATTAAGCGTAAGCCCTTATAAAACAAATTTACAAATGGGCAAATTATAAAAGCAAGCACTTTTGCAAAATGTTTATTGATATGTTTTTTTTGATGCAGATATGTTGTTGACAAATATTTATAGGTAGATTTAAGTCCCATAGTCATTTCATAAGTTCCCCAAAACCTAAAAGGCTGTGAAAAATATAGTTCGTAATTAACAGGTGCAGATGCACCTACGTGATTACTTAATGTTATTGAATTTTGCCCTGGCATATCGCCAAGATAAATAAACTTTGGTTTTCTAATAAATATTTTTAAAAAGCCTTTTAAACCTCTAAACCAAGTTTTCCTGCCTTGCTTTAAATTTTTCATAAGCATATAACCTTTTATTTTTGTTTAATGAATAATTTACACACATTTCAATTTTAAACTTTCTTTAAAATTTTAATGTTATATAAAAATAATTTTGGTTATATAAATTTTTAAATTTAAATTATTCAAACAATATTTTACTAAAAATATTTAATTCAAGCAAAAGAAATTCATTAATAATACTATATTTTAATTTAAAAATTTGTCTATTTCCTCTTGCCTTAGTTTTATATATTCTTCTTGTGAAATTAAATTTTTACTTCTTAACTTACTTAGTTCTTCTAACCTTGTTGTTAAAGTTTCTGTATGCAAAACTTCGTAGCCGCCTTCATCTATTACTATTTCTCCATCTTGGGTTGTTACAACATTATTCGCTACATTTGTGGCAGTTTCGCTACTTGTGTCAATAAATGAAAATTCTAAACTTTTTGCTTGCTCGTTTGCAATTTGTACCCAAAAACTTATAACCCAACCTGCAAGTGAATTAAATACATTTGCCATACATAAGCCAAAGAAAAGTTTGTTTTGCTTAACTATATCTTTAGAATTTTTTGATAATTGAATTAAATATAAAATACCTGTTAATAAAGAAAGTGCAATTTCTATTGCATTAAGAGTATAATCAAACCAAGTGAGTTTTAACTTTGATATGCCTGTTTGAACGGAATAAATTCTCATTCCTAACCCAAAAATTTGCAGGATGCCTAAAATCAAAAATAAAATACCAGCTATTTTTAATGTCTTTTTAATATTTTTCTTCAAAGTAATACTCATTCTCCCTTTCTTATTTTTAGAAATTAAATTTTTTATGCTTTACTAATTTATAAAAAATAAATTAAAAAATTTTGTTAGTTTATATTATAATAACTATATTTTACTAAAATAATTTTGTTTGCCATAAAATTTGAAAGTATTTGTTTTAAATTAATTGTAACGTTTTTACAAAGTTTAATTAATACTTAATTAATTTTATTTTGTTATTAAAGTAAACAAGTTTATTGTTTATTAATAAACCTCATAATTTATTTTACTTCTTTTTTATAATTTTAATGATAAAAAATAAATTTTATGGCAACCAAAATATGTAAAGTGCATTTTTTAATATGGTTTTTCTGATTATTTTGGAGTTTTTTAATTATTGGGTTTTTAATGCACAATAACATTATACTTAAACTCTTTTAATAATTTGTTTTTTTATTGTTTCTAAATTGTAAAATTTTTGGTGAATAGATAATATAAAATTTAATTTCTAATATTTTTACTCTGTACGAAGTGCAACCACAGGGTCCTTTTTAGCAGCAATTCTTGCTGGAATTAAACCTGCAATTAAAGTTAACAAAACACTTATTGTAATTAATATAAAAGCACTTAAAACTGGAAGTTGTGCTATTCCACCAATACCTGTTAAACTTTTTAAAATAATGTTTATAGGAATTGTGAAAATTAATGTTACTAAAATTCCAAATAGCCCACTTGCTAAACCTATTATAAAACTTTCAGCTGTAAACACGTGTCTAATATCGCGTTTAGATGCCCCCACACTGCGAAGCACACCTATTTCTTTAGTGCGTTCTATAACAGAAATATAGGTTATAATTCCAATCATAATAGAGCTAACAATAAGAGAAACCCCTACAAAAGCAACAAGAACATAAGTAATAGAAGTTATAATTGTTGAGACAGAACTCATCATAGTTCCTATAGTATCAGTGTAAGTTATAATTTTTGTATCTTCGTTGTTATTTAATCTCATTTTATTATAATTGTCAATATATGTGCCAATTTTATTTTTGGCTTCAAAATCGATTGGATATAAATAAATTCCTGTTGGATCATCTAAGTCTGCGCAACCCATTTTAGATAAATTTTTAGAAAATAATGCTTTAATTCCATAAGCTTCCTGCTCTGGAGTAATTATCTGCCCTGGTTCTAGAGAAGCCTTTAATTCATCAGCAAAAGAATTTCCAGTTATTATGTTTTTGGTAGGATTTGCAATTTGAGTAAAAACAACTTCACTTTTATTGGTTTGTTCAATAACATATTTTGTTAACGCAGAATTATATGCTATGCAAGCTGTTATACTGTGAGCAGAAGAATTTTGATTTTCCTTTATAACACCAACAACTTTAATTTCTATGCCTTTAGTATCGTAAAGATTTTGTATTTTTTTATTATACTCTTCAAGGTTTGGAAGTTGACCCGAATCTTTATCTGGATTTTTCAATTTTCTTATATCTGAAAATGTGCCATCTCCATTATTCTCATAATAATCACTTTCTAATAAAATTTTATATTTTATTTTAAGTAGGTCGGAATATTCAAAGGTTTTATCTAATTTTGTATTATTTTTATTATTAATATAATCATCTAATAAACCTTCTAAATCTTTTTGATTTAGTAAGCCTAACCCGTATAAAGTATAATCGCTAATTTCTCCATTCTCATCAACAACAACCATAACTTCGTTATATTCACTTGCCCATTTGCCACCTACAAGGTTATATTGAGTTTTAAGCAATTCTTGATTATCAATTGTTTCATCCCAGAATTCATTTGAATAGAAAGTGCTTGTAGAGCCAAACATCATTCCCAATAAATTATATCGTAATTGCTGGTCTTGTGTGGTTAGAGGGTGATTTGCTGGGTATGCCTCTATAACCTCGGAAAAAACTGTTGCTGGGTTTACACAAATCAAACCATTTTCTTCTCCGAGTTCCCCCTCACCTGCTTTATAAAACGCATTAACATTTATATCGTAAACATATTGAATTGCATTGGTATATTTTTCAAGTTCTGTTTTACCATCACCTTCAATATATTCTTTAAAAGATTTTAAATCGTTTTTAGAAGAGGAACTATTAAATTTATTAAGCATTTCTGTAAGTTCACTATTAATGTGAACTTTATCATCTTTATGTTCAGAATTACTATCACTGCCAGACATAAATATTTGCATAAGTGATGCCATATCATAACTACTGTTCGTTAATTGAACAGGATAAGAACTTAAGGTATCTTCTTGAATTTTGTTTACATATGTATTGAATCCACTTGAAATAGCAAGAATTAATGCAATGCCTATAATGCCTATTGAACCTGCAACAGAAGTTAAAATAGTTCTTGCCTTTTTTGTTAATAGGTTTTTGAAACTTAAAGAAAGTGCTGTAAGAAAAGACATATTTTTCTTTTTGTTCTTTTTAGTTACTTCTTTTTTAGTTAGTTCACTATCATCAGTTACACTTAGTAATTGTTTCTCGTTCTTTTTTTCTTCTTCCTTATATGGATTACTATCATCCATTACATTTCCATCTAACACTCGAACTATACGCGATGAATATTTTTCAGCAAGTTCTGGATTATGAGTAACCATTATAATTAATTTATCTTTTGAAATTTCTTTTAAAAGTTCCATAACCTGCAAACTAGATTCTGTGTCTAAAGCTCCTGTAGGCTCATCTGCTAAAATTATTTCTGGGTCGTTAACAAGTGCACGGGCAATTGCAACCCTTTGCATTTGACCACCTGACAACTGATTTGGCTTATTTTTAATTTTATCTTTAAGACCAACTTTTGTTAAAACTGCTATTGCTTTCTTTTTGCGTTCTGCCTTACTTACACCAGAAAGAGTTAAAGCAAGTTCAACATTTTCTAAAACACTTTGATGTGAAATTAAATTATAACCTTGAAAAACAAATCCGATTGAATGATTACGATAATTATCCCAATCTTTATCGTTGAATTGTTTTGTAGATTTTTCATTGATAAGCAAATCACCATCGGTATATCTATCTAACCCACCTATAATGTTAAGCATTGTTGTTTTGCCACAGCCACTAGGCCCTAAAATAGAAACAAATTCATTCTTTCTGAACTCTATATTAATTCCCTTTAAAGCGTGAGTTTCAACATCCCCCATTTTATAGGTTTTTGTTATGTTATCTAATCTTAGCATATTTTCTCCTTATTTAATGTTCTATTTAATAATTCTATGAATGTTTTTTTATCGTTGTTGCTTACACAATTAAAATAATTGTTATAAGAAACCAGCAAACTACTTCTTATATTTTCTAAAAGCAATTTACCTTTATCTGTTAAACTTATATAGGTAATACGCCTATCGTTACAATCTTCTTGCCGTTTAACTAAGTTTTGCTCATACATTCTGTTAATAACTCTACTAATTGTTGGTTTATCAATTCCGCAGTATTCACTTAAATTAGTTTGGCTGTATTTACCACTTACATCAAGCAGTGTTAATATCTTAAGTTCAGTAAATCCTATATTTGTTCCAGACAAAACTTCTTTTTGCATTTCTACAAATCGCTTTGCAATTTCTTTAAACATAGACAGAATTTCCAAATCTATCGAATTCAAATTTATTTACCTTCTTTTAATTAATCACACTAAAGTTATAATATTCACTAAATACTAATACCCCTAATTTTTACAAAAATAAAATTTTTTAATTCAAAAATAACAACTCTACAAGTAACCTTTAACAAAATTAGTTGCAAAAAATAATAGTTGTATTTTGCAACAATTATTATAAATTCGTTAAAAATGTTTGTCAATTTAAAACAATAGCTATAATGTAAATGTTTTGTAAAAGTTTTGTTAAATAAAAAATTATAAAAATTAATTATTTATAGCAACTTTGTAAATTAGGATGTTTTATTATAAAATTAAATTAAACCTTATTTTATACCCAATGTAAACTTGCAACAAGCTAAATTGATATTTAACTAATTTATAAAACATATACAAATAAATAAAAACATAAATTTTATTAAATTATAGCAAAAAATTTTATGAAAACACTTGATTATTTTTTTTATTTGTTCTATAATGTGTAGGTCAACTTAATGGGGTGTAGCCAAGGGGTAAGGCACAAGACTTTGACTCTTGCATCCGTAGGTTCAAATCCTGCCACCCCAGCCAATATTTTTTTAAAGAAAATTCTTTACAAATATTTTTTAGTTTTTTGCTATTAAATAGCATAAAATTAAAAAAGTACTTGATTTTTGGCAATTATTGTTGTATTATATCTTTCAGTTGAATAATTTTTATTTTATGATTCACTAGCTCAGTCGGTAGAGCACTTGACTTTTAATCAAGGGGTCCCGAGTTCGAACCTCGGGTGGATCACCATTTTTTTTAATATGCGGGTGTGGCGGAACTGGTAGACGCGATAGACTTAGGATCTATTGGGAGACCGTGGGGGTTCAAGTCCTCTCGCCCGCACCAAAGACGATAAAGGTTGAACCTTTAATTCGTCAATAGCCTTGTCGTTATCGGCAAGGCTTATTTCTTTTATGTCTTTTTCGTTGCCGAAAGTCAGATAGGTTATAATTTGGTCGTCGTACACAAACACCTTGTAAACAAGATTGTCAATGAGTTGCTTTTGGTATTCCTTGTCTGCGGGGTCGCCTTTAAGCATTTCCGCGATAAAGTCAATTATTGTTTCTTTCGTGTATTTCTTGCCCCGTTCAAGCTCGATTTGCGCCTTGCTTGCGGATAGGTCTTTTATAAGAATTTCAATCTCTTGCATTTTCTTTTCTATGTTAGCCCGTAGCATATCGTTCCGCGCCAAAATAAAAGCGTTTGTCAGTTGTTCCGCCTCGTCTTGCGCGTGGCGTATTCGTGCCTCTATGCTCCGCAAACTGTCCTCGCCCGTGCGTTGCTCGTAATAGTTTATCGTGTCTTGCGCGGCAAGTTCGGCGTTTTCCCGTCTGCTTAAAAAGTCGTAAACGGCGTTTGCAACCGTAAATTCAAGGTTGTTTTTGTTCTCGCTCGATTTACGGCAACCGCCTTTCCGCTTGCTGTGGCAAACATAATAATAGTGCTTTGCTCCCGTGTGGCTCGTACCGCCGCCCGCCGTCATACTGTCGCCGCAGAAACCGCAAAAGGCTTTCCCCGTGAGTATATACGGCTCAACCGCCGAATTTGCACCCGCTAAAATCTTGTTCTTTTCAAGCCGCTTTTGCACCGCCGCGAAAGTGGCTTTGTCTATAATGGCGGGGTATGTATGGTCGCAAACTCTCGTGCCGTGCATACAGTCGCCCGTATATTTGCGGTTGCTCAACCAGTTTTCAAACGTGCGGTAAGTAAACGGCTTGCCCTTGTAAAGTATATGCCGCTTGTTCAACTCGTCCGCGATTTCCTTTTTCGGCGTTCCGTGCGCGTATTCCGTGAATATGTAGCGAACTACTGCGGCTTGTTCCTCGTCTATGGCAACGCGGTGTATAATACCCTTGTTGCCGCACTTGTCGGTGTCAATGAGTTTATACCCGTAAATGAGATGCCCGCCGCAATAAGTGCCGTTTTTAACGCTCGTATCAAGCCCGTCGTGTACGCGCTTGGAAAGGCGTTGCGAATACTTTTCGTCGTTCCACTCCAAAAACATTTCGTAGAACTCGCCGCCCTCGTCGTCGCTGACGGGTTCGGTTGCCGAAACTACCCGTATGCCGTACCGCTTTTTCAACTGTGCTTTGTACATTATACTGTCCACGCGATTACGGGCGAAACGGTCAAACTTATAGACAATGACTTGCTCGAACGCACCGCTTTCGGCGTCGGCTATCATTTTTTGAAAGTCGGGGCGATGGTCGTTCGTTCCCGAACGTGCTTTGTCCTTGTAGGCTTTTACAACGGTGTAGCCGTTGCTTTCGGCGTACTCGGTGCAAATGCGAATTTGCCCCTCAATGCTTTGCTCGTTTTGCCCTTGCGAGGAATAGCGGGCATAGATAACTGCGTTTTTGTTCATTGTCTGCTCCTTTGCGCGGTCTTTGCGGACTGCGGCTTAAAAATTTTGTTGTTCGCTTTGGTGCTTACCGTCTTAACCAG
>CAJUBT010000019.1 GCA_910584815.1 uncultured Christensenella sp.
GTTTAAACTTTGTATCTTCTCCTCCAAAAATTAAACGATTGTCTGGCAAAATTCGCAAATAATGATAGGGGTCCTTATCATCTTGAATAAGTGCATTTTGTTTCCAAGAAATGTTTTCTATCGGTTTTGTGACTATTGAATAGGAAATTAAACGTTCACAAAGATTTTTATCTTTCATAAGCGAAAAATTAAAACCTGTTGCTAAAACTATTTTTTTACTTTTTATAAAATTACCAAAACTTGTTTTAGAAACAAAGCCATTTTCATTTTCTATTATTTCAATAATTTTTGTGTTTTCAAAAAGCATATTTTGATTAGTGGCGTTCTCAATTACTTGTTTTGTGAATAAATAAGGGTTAAATTCTGCACCGCCATCAACATTATAAATTCCTGCTTGAATGTCAAATGGGAATGGGTTATTTTCTTTAGTAAATATTTCCGATTTAAAACCATATTTTAAGCGGAAGTCGTGCTCTTTTTTAATGGCATTTACACCAAATAAAGAGTTTGTAAACATAAAACTTGGCACCTTTCTAAAGTTACAGTTGTTACCATTTACTTTTATAAATTCATCTATTATTTTTATGCTTTCTAGCCCCATTTTATAAATAGAAACTATTTCTTCTTCACTCATATATTTTAATAAGTTATTGGCGTAATCATCTAATTGATACTCTAAAAGAACTGTTGCACAACTTGTGCAGCAAAAACCAAACCTTGACATATCAACTAAAACCACCTTATATTTTTTTGAAAGGTAATAATTTAAAATAGCGCCATCAATACCACCGCCAATAATTAATATTTCACACTCTACATTTTTATTTAAATATGGGTACTGTTTTATTTTGTTTTCTACCTGACAAAAATAAGGTTGCCCTTTTACATATTCCATAAATAAACTATTTACCAAACATAAAATATTTATGCCAAATAAATTTTAAATTAAAGATTTTAGTAAATAAACACATATAACATTAACATTTTATTTTAAAAACATAAATAAAAAACTGGAATATAAAGGTTTTATTAAATTTTATATAAACAATTTTAAACCATTTTTTTAAATTTAGTAAGCTAAAAAAATTAATAGTTTAATGTTATATTTTCTTATTTGTACATTTAATTAAAATTATACTTTTGATTATACCACCAACAAAAAGCAAACAAGAAGACAATATAATTATAGTAAACATATCTGGCACAAAAGCACAAACCACAAATAAAGGAGTTGCAAAGAAAATTTGTGGCAAAAATAAAATTAAAAATGGTAGTAAAAGGTGAAATAATAAAATGAAACTAAATTTTAAATAAAACTTCCCTTTTAAAATTTTCTTTTTATATAAATGTAATAAGCATAATGGCAAAACTGAAAAACTAAAAACTATAAAATAAATAAAATTGTAAAGCAAGTGATGAAGGACATATTCATTCGTTTGAATGTGGTTTGGTTCTAACCCCATTATTAAAAGAGGAAGGCTCCAGTCTGTTCTATCCATTAAATCCTTTCCTACAAAATAATCGTTGGTGTTAACTGCAATTGCAATGCCAATTTCTCGTTCTGGAAGTATATAAATTGTTGACATTCCCGTTTCTACTAAGCCACTATGTCGAAGAACTGTTTCAGTTAAAGGCTCCTTTAAATTGGTCCAACCCATTGCATAGTTATAAGGAATGGAACTATCAACCTTTACTCCATCATAAAACATAGCGTTAATGCTTTCTAATGAAATAATACCTTCTCCACCCCGCAAATACATTTGCAAATATTTACCCAAATCTGCTGTAGAAGCAGATAAATAACCTGCTGATGTAGCAATCCAAGCCTTATCATTGTTTGGAAATTTTGGTTTAGTTTTTATGTTTATACCGAACCAATTTTGGTAACCAGTTATAAGTTTGTTATTTATACTAGTTTCATAATTAGTTGCCGAATTTAACATTTTTAAAGGTTTAAAAATGTTTTGTGTAACATAATCTTCATAACTTATTCCACTAACTTTTTCTATTATCTTTCCAAGTAAAGAGTAATTTACATTCGCATACTTATGCTCATTTTGCTTTGTTACAATTTTATAGTTTGTTAAATTTTGATGTTCACCCAAACCACTTGTGTGGTTAAGTAATTGTTTTATTGTAATTTTATCTCCATCTGTTGCATTCTTTAAATACTGATTAAGATTAGCATTTAAACTTAATTTATTTTGCTCCACTAGTTGCATAATGCAAAGAGCGGTAAAACTTTTGCTTACAGAACCTAACAAAAACGGGGAACTTGTGCTTATGCAATCTCCGTATGTTTTTGATAATAGCACACTTTCCTTGTTAACTATAGTAACACTCATTGCTGGGAAATGTGCCTTTTTTTGAGCATCACTTAAATAGTTATCTATTTTATTTAAAACCTCATTATTAATAACATTCCTGTATAAATTATTGTTCCTGTCACTATTTTCATTAATATTATTAAAAACAAAATTATTATTGGTTTCAACATAAGAAAAAGCATTAAGTTTATTAAAACTAAATCCTAAAAAACATAGCACACTTAAACAAAATAAAAAGCAAAAACTTTTAGAAAACTTATTATAACTCATTATTTATACACCTTATGTTAATAATAACATATAACTAAACACTCAGCAAATTAAAAAAGTTTTGATATTTTAAAACTTTAAATTATTGCAAGTATGGTAATTATATGATATAAACATTGTGGAGAAAGTTATGAATAAGGTTAATGTTTTTATTTTACATTCGTTAAACGGAGATACTTTAAAATTTTGGGGGCAAGATGTAAAAGAACAACTAAACAAAATGAACATAGAAACTTTTATGCCAAACTTTCCAATACGAGAAAAAAGTTCCTATAATAATTTTAATAAGGTTTTAACTGCTTATTTGGTTAATAAAAAACTTAGCGGAAATTCAATAGTAATTTGCCATTCTATTGCTAACCCCTATTTTATTAGATTTTGTAGAGAACATAATTTTGTTCCTAAAAGTTTTATTGCCGTTGCACCAGGTGCTGTTTATTACTTTCCTTCAACCCGCACCGATTATACTGTTGAAGTTAAAAAACAAGCCTATTTGAAAAAAGAAGATTTTGAATATGGGAAAAACTTTAAAAATTTTTACCTAATCTATTCCGATGAAGAAGATGGAAATAAAGAAAAATTTACCAGATTTAAAAAAGATTTTAACCCTAAAGACATTTACTTAAAAGGCTACAATCATTTTGATGGTTATCATAGAATATATAAAATACCAGAATTAATTGAACTTTTAAATAAACTAATTTAATAATAAAAAAAATCACAAGCAAAATAAATTTAAAAATTATAACTCTTCTAACCCAACAAAATTTTGTTTTGCTGATAAACAAAACTATGTTATTATAACTAAACTTACTTTTATATATAAGGAAACACAAATAATGGAATACTTACTTAACGACTACACCGTATTTGGTGATAAAGATATTCTTACACAGGTAAGCAATATATCAAATGAAATTAACGATGGCTACTACGAGGGTCAGTACACAAAACAAATAAATGATGTTATTAAAAACCTATGTAATAACAAAAACATAAACACATTTTTTTTAACAGCAGGCACGCAAACTAATGCTCTTGTTTTATCTGCCCTATTAAAACCCTATGAAGCAATAATTTCTGCAGACACTGCTCATATTAACTTTCTTGAAGCAGGTTCTATAGAAAATTTAGGTCATAAAATTGTGGCACTACAAAGCAACAATGGCAAAATAAATGCAAACGATATTAAAAATTGCGTTGATGTTCATAACGATAAACACAAGGTTTGCCCAAAAGTTGTTTATATTTCTCAGCCTACAGAAGTTGGAACAATGTATACTGAAAATGAACTTTTAGAATTAAGAAAAGTTTGTGATGAACATAACCTACAACTATATTTAGATGGCGCAAGGCTTTGCGTTGCACTTGCAAAAAACAAAAACTTAACTTTAGAAAAATATGCCAACCTTATAGACACCTTTTACTTTGGTGGAACAAAAAATGGTTTACCCCTTGGTGAGATGGTAATAACAAAAAATACAGACTTTGCTAAAGATTTTAAATTTTATATGAAGCAGAACGGTGCCTTATTAGCAAAGGGTGAGTTTATTTCCTTTATGTTTTTAAAATTGTTAGAGAATAATAAATATGAAACTTTAGCAAATAAAAGCCTAAAACAAGCAAGTAAACTACAAACCTTTTTAGAAAATAAAAAAGTTAAGTTTAAATACCCTCCTGAAACAAATCAAATTTTTATTGTGCTTAAAAACGATGTTGTTGAAAAACTAAGCAAATCCTTTAAGTTTACCATTTGGGAAAAATGCAATAATAACGAAACTGTTATAAGGCTGGTAACTTCCTTTGCAACTAGCGATGAAACAATAAATAAATTTTTTGAAGAATTCAATAACCTGTAATAAAATGCACAAAAAAAGTAATAAAATATAAAATTAACAAACAAAAGGTAAAAAATTTTATGAATGATATTACCACCCTTATAAACAAAATAAAAGAAAAAGTTAAAAAATATTTTAGCGAGGATGCAACTGGACACTCTATAGACCACCTAGAGAGAACGCTAAACTATGCCCTTTATTTACAAAAAAAAGAAGGTGGCGACATTGTTGTTGTAGCAATATCTGCCTTTATTCACGACATTCATAGAATTATGGGTTCTGAGCAACATAGATTTGTTTCTCCAAAAGAAAGCTTACCTGTTGTTGAAACTTTTTTAAATGACCTAGAAATTACCGATAAACAAAAGCAACACATACTTTATGCAATTGAACATCACGAAGAATACTCTTTTGGGTCAGAAAAAGTTAGTGTTACAGATGTTGAAAGCAAAATTTTACAAGATGCCGACAATTTAGATGCTATTGGAGCTATAGGGCTTGCAAGAACTTTTAAATTTTGTTTTGCACATAACATAAAAGAATTTGAACCAAATGTTGAATTATACAGAAACGATTTTAACGAGAACAAAAATGATATATCTATTATTCACCATATACATAACAAACTTCTACGCTTAGGCGATTATATGAACACAAACTCTGCAAAAAAATTAGCAGAAGAAAAAACAAAACTTATGCAAAACTTTTTAGATATGTATTTAAAAGAGTATAACGGCAATTTTTAACTTCTAATAAGTTTGTAAATTTATAAAATTTATAATATTTTTTTAACTAAAGTTATTTTATAAAGGTTTAATTGTAAAAATTTAAAAAAGCAAATAAGAACTATTTGCTTTTTATTTTTTTTAGTTTGAAAACTTTTCTTCTATTTCTATAATTCGCTCATTAACTACTTTCCTTTGTTCAGTGTTAGCATTAACTTTACTATTAACTTTATAGAATAATTTAACAGCAAAGTGAAATAAGGTTACAACAATGGAATAAAACAAAACAATTAGTAAAAAGTTTAAAACATTAGATGAAAACAAACACAAATAATTTGGTTTTATTATGTAATACACAAAAGTAATTCCAACTTTAGAAAAATCATAAAAGGCCATTGCCCAACATATTATGCTTAACATAGCTATCCAAATATAATGTGGTTTGTTTTCAAAGCGATGTCTAAACATAACCTGTAACCCTGTGGTTAATAAATATGCGTGTGTAAATAAATTAAATAAGTAATGCGAAATTGTAAAGTTACTTGCCACTGTAAAACCTGCAAAACAATAGAACAAGAAAAATCCTAATCCTGAAGCGACACCAAAAAAAGCTGCCACATTGTAAAGTTTTTTAATTTTAAAAGTTAAAATAATTGGTAAAAGAAAATAACTTATTGAACTAATTTCAACTGGAATATTTAAATGCCCCTGAATATTTTGCCAAATATAAAAAACAGATTTATAAACAAATAAAACTATACTTAATATTTGCACAACAACCATACCATATTTAAACTTTTTTAAACCCCTGTTTAATAAAACCATAACAATTAAACCTACAATAGAAATAATATTAAATATCATAATAACCTTCTCCTTAGTGAAAATAAACAAAATATATAATGTGCACTACTATATATTATATAGTAGTTAAAGTTTTAAAAATATCGCTTTTGCGATATTTTTATTAAATTTAAACAAACCAGTTCCAAATGTGCCAAGGTTCAAAGCTTTTAGCCATTAAGCACATAATAAAGTAACCAACAATAAATGCTCCAACAAAAACTACAAGCCCTATAACTGAAATTAATTTTATTTTTGAAGCAAACTTTTTAGAAAGTTTTGGATGTTTAGAAATTGATGGATAAGTATTATTTAAAATAACATTTTTACACCATCTTAAATAAACTTTTGTCCATTGTTTTACATACAATGCTAAATATATTGTTCCTGTGGCACTTAAAATGGCAAGCCCAAAGCACGCAATTCCCAGAACTAAACTAGGTAAATAAGGTATTGATGGAATAAGGTTAGCTATGTTTAAACTTGTTATTAAGCAAAACCCTGTTGTTAAAGATACTACTGAAAAAGCCCCAACCACAATAACCGATGCCAACATAAAAACATAAATAAACAAAACAGGAATAGATAACATTGTTATGCCAAAAATCTTTGTTGCTTTTTCATATTTGTTAATTTGTTTGCTAGGTCTTATATATTCCTTTGCAATATCTATTGGTGAAGCCAATTTTTTAGTTATTTCTTCTTCACTATACCCTTCTTCTAACTTATAATAAAAATGTTCTTCATATTGTAATAATATATCATTAAGTTCATCTTCATCTAAAATGTTATTATTTTTAAGTTCCTTTTTTAAGGTGTCTAAAAATTCTTTTTTATTCATTTTCTTCTCCTTTTATCATTTTGTTAACAATTTCGGTAAAGTCTAACCACTCTTTAGCATCTTTTTTAAAACTCGTTTTTCCAAGTTCAGTTAAAGTGTAGTACTTTCTTGGAGGACCAGCACTTTCTTCAGATAAATAAGTTTTAACAAAACCATCTGCCTTTAACTTTCTTAAAATTGGGTAAACCGTTCCATCAGAAATGTCTATGCTTTTTGAAATTAGTTCCGATAATTCATAACCATACATATCTTTTTTGTTAAGAACCGATAATATGCAAAGTTCTATAACGCCCTTTTTATATTGAATGTTCACTTTTGCTCCTTTTAATTTGTGTTTGTTTATTATTCACTACTATACATTATACAATAGTTTTTCAATCTGTCAACACTTTTTTAAAAAATTTTTTTATTTTTTAAAAATATTTATAATTTAATTTTTTGATTATAAAAAACCCGTGAAAAGTTTAATCAATAAAATTTCAAATAATAATATTAGTTTAAATAAATTAACTCTCTAAATAACAATTATATTTATATATATTTAACTAAACATATAATAAAAAACATATTTATAAAACCCGTTTGTTTAGTAAAACAAATAGATGAAAATATGGTTAAAGTTTATTGTTATAAAATTTTTAGTTTTATTAAATTTCATCAGTTTTAAAGTTCTCATCCCTTTACGCAACCTAAAAATGCCCTTTAAAATGTTACATTTATGCCTATTTTGTTACATTTTTATCTTTCTATTGTTTTTATTTGACATTTTTTCCACAATTATTAATAATGTAGTTAAAGGAGGGTATTTATGAAAAAATTATTAAGTTCCATTGCTTCTATTGCAACAGGTGTTTTAACATTTGTATTTTTAAGCATTCCTTGTTTTGTAACAAAAATTACAGTTGCTGGCGTTACAACATCAGAAAGTGCATCAGGTTGGGAATTATTAAAAGAAGAAGCTTCAATTGAAGGTTACACACTATTTAAAATTTTTGCTATTGTTGCTTTAATTATTGCTTGTTTATTAATAATTTCAGGGCTTATCACTTTACTACAACAACTTGGAATTGTTAAATCTAAATTAAACTTCTGTTTAATTAACAGCATACTACTTGCATTATATACAATTTCATCTGTAGTTGCTATGATAGGCGTAATAATTATGGGCAATAAAACTTCATTAGAAGTTTTAGGTCAATCCATTGCTAGCGGTGTTGGCATTGGCATAATTTTAATGCTAGTTGTTGGCGCAATTGCAACAATAATAAGCTTTATATTTTCTCGTCAAAAAAAATAAGAGAAAAAAATAAAAACCATACATAAAAAAACTTTAAAAGCATTTTAAACTTTTAAAGTTTTTTTATTTAACTATTAAATTTCAAACTATTACTCTACAACCTCAAAAATTATAGAAACATAAATTAAACTACTATAATCTTATTCTGGAATAGAACAAACATCTACCCAATCTTCAACCTTAACAATTTTAGAAAATTCTTCTGGCATTAATTTAACTGCACTATGGCTATCTCCACAAGCGGGATAAACATAGTTATGTTTTTTTAAGCTTTCATCTAAATAAACTTCAACTCCTTGGTTCAATCCAAAAGGACAAACTCCACCCACAGCGTGACCTGTTAAATTTTCTACATCACAAGCTGCAATCATTTTCGCCTTAACACCAAAAGTTTGTTTATATTTACTATTACTTATTTTTGCATCTCCCTCTACAACAATAACAATAGTTTTATCTCCCACTAAAAAGGATAAGGTTTTTGCAATTTCACCTTGCGTGCAACCAAGCACTTGTGCCGCTTGTGCTACAGTTGATGAAAGTTCCTTAAAAGTTATAATTCTATCTTCAAAACCACTGTCAATTAAATGTTTGCTTGCTTTTTCGTAACTCATTTTAATGTGCCCCTTAATTAGTTTTATAAAAACTATTTTAACGATTTTAACAAAACTTTACAAGCATATTTATTTAAAATTATTTTTTATTTTAACTTATAATTAATTCTCTAATTTTTTATTGGTTTAAAATTTAATTTAGTTATTTGTGTAATATTAAATTTTTAAAACTTTCTTTTAAAAATAATTATTATACTATTGTAATAATTTATGTTATAATAGAGTTATTATAATAATTAAAATTATTATTTGTATACAGAAAATTTAATTCAAAGGTTAAAAAACTATCTTACAAATATTTTATTTAACTTCAAAATTCTTTCTACATACTTAAACAAATTATCATCAAATTTATCAAAATTTCACTTTAAATTTTTACAATAGAATTAACAAAAATTAAATAAAAACTATAAGGAAAAAAGCGTGAAAATTGTAACTTACAACATAAACGGAATAAGGGCAAGCACAAAACTTGGGCTTGCAAATTGGATAGAAAATTATAAAGCTGATATATATTGTTTTCAGGAAGTTAGGTGCGATGAAGTAACAGCAAAACAAGTTTTATTTGAAACAGAAAAGCAACTTAATTTATTTGATGAAGTCACACAAAATAGCATTAGTAACACTTATAATGCCATTTTTAACTGCGGCAATGTGGCTGGCTATGCAGGCACATTAATTTTAAGTAAACCTAAGGTAGATAAAGTTTTATATGATATGGGCGAATTTTGGACTGATAACGAAGGCAGAACCACAACTATTTTTATAAAAGATTTGGCAATTGTAAATGCCTATATTCCTAATGGAAATAGCAGATTAGAATTTAAAATGCAATACTTAAATGCACTAACAAAATTCATTAAAAAGTTAAGCGAAGATTACAATGTTTTATGCGTTGGCGACTATAACATTGCTCATAACGAAATAGACTTAACCAACCCAAAAGAATGTGGTAATAAGTCTGTTTTCTTGCCAATAGAAAGGCAAGCCTTTACTGACCTATTAAATGCAGGTTTTACCGACTGTTTTAGATATTTAAACAAAGATAAGGTTGACTATTCTTGGAGAAGTTATAGGTCGCGTTACGATACAAGTTATAACAGTTGGAAGTATAGAATTGATTACATTATAAGTAGCAATTCTTTACAAAAAAAATTGCAAAAGTGTGAAATTTTAAATTTAGAATATAGCGATCATCTCCCTGTTGTTTTAGAATTTACAAATTAAATTTATTATAGTTCAGAACTCATAAAACCACATAACCTAATATTATAACCTTTACATAATTTACCATTACAAGCAAAGAATTAAAAACTTTGTTTTATTTACTAAAAAAATTTTGTTAATCAAAATGGTTTTAAAATTTTTAAAATAATAACTAGATTTATTCATTATAACCATTAAAAAAGCAAACATATTCGTGTTCGCTTTTAATTTTTTTTATATTAAAATTAATATTTTTACTTAAAATAAATGTCCTTAGAAAACTGCAAAGTTTTTATTTTAATTCAAAAGAGATTTTGGCTACATCTTTTTTCATTTCAAAATTTGCTATTGCACCATTAACAATAAACCAAGTTGGTGCAATATGACCAATGTCAAGGTCTATTACAACTGGAACATTAAGGTCTTTTAAATGCTCTAGGTTGCATTCCTTATAATTACAATCAAACATATCTTCTGAATTAAGTGGTCTGCCAATTAAAAACGCCTTTGCATTTTCAAACCAACCTGCATTTTCTAATTTCCAAATACACCTACATTGTTCCAATATGTTAAGGTCACAACTTTCAAAAAACCAAATTATGCCATCGTTTTTATATTGTTTAATATAGTTTTTAACATTATCAAATTTTGTTCCACATAAATGGCTTAAAATATCTAAGTTACCACCTATAATTCTTCCGCTAACTTTTATTTCGCTATCTTTAGTTAAAATTTTAGGCTTCGTTTTTTGTGTTAGGTTAAAGCCTAATAGTTCGTAGCCTTTTTCCTTTCTAAAACTTTCAACTTCCATTTTCTTAAAAGAAAGTTGGGGAACTTGTTTCCCACATAAAAAATTAAAATTATCTAATAAGCTTTTATGCCACTTTTTCATTCCAAAGGTTGTAAAATTGCTTGCATAAATGCTTGCCTTATTGCAAAGGGTGGCAAGCAAAAAACCAATACAAGTGTTATCACTCATTCCTTGAAAAAACTTATTTTTTGCTTTTTTTATTTTATTGAAATTTACATACGATAACATTTCAAGTTCCATTTCCCCACCACCAACAGAAATTATGCCTCTACTACTGTTATCTAAAAAGGCTTGCTCGAACTCCTCAGCCCTGAATTTTGCAGTGTTACTTCTAGCCTTTATATTATCATTAAAGCAATTATCTGTAATTTTAACATTAATTCCTCTTTTATTAAAATTTTTAATTGCATTCTCACATCTTAACCTTCTAGTGCCACTACTTCCACAACTCATAGAAGGTGCAATAATACTAATGCTATCTTCCTTTTTCAAAAAATCAAAGTATTCCAAATTATTTTATCCCTCCCCCTATTTTCTTATTCTTTTATTTATTTTCAAATATTAAAAAAACTTTAAAATATTTTTAATTTAATATTTAATTAAATTCCATAACAACATATCACTTTAAACAAAAATGGAACATTTATAACAAATTATTCACAACTATAAATTACAATTTATTTTATTTATAATCAATTTAATTTTAAATACATAATTTTTATAATAATAAGAAATTAGTTATATTTTAATTTAAAAAATTAATTTATCAAAACAATTTAAAGTATTTTATTATACTCTAAAATTTTAATATTTACTTTATTTAATTGTCACAATATGCTAAAATAGTAACGCTTTAAAAAAATATAAAGGTTACAAATTTATGGATATAAAAAAATTAATTATTGATTGTTTTGATGATAATGCTAAAGTTAATTTTAATTTAAATAAGGAAAGCATTTCAACCCCTCCAAACACAAATATGGGAGATTATTGCTTGCCTTGTTTTGCTTGGGTTAAAAGCCTTAAAAAAAGTCCTCAAGAAGTGGCAACCATTTTAACCACAAATTTCAACTACACAAAAATTGTTGAAAGAACGGAAGTTGTTGGTGGTTACCTTAACTTTTTTTTAAACAAAAAAATTGTTACCTTAAACATTTTAGCTGAAATTATTGCCAGCAAAAATAACTTTGGAAAAAGCAATGTTGGAGAAAACAAAACCATTTGCTTAGATTTTTCCTCTGTTAACCTTGCAAAATATATGCACATTGGGCATTTAAGCACAACTGTTATTGGTAATTGCCTTAGAAACATTTTTAACTTTTTAGGCTACAAAACTATTGCCATAAATTACATTGGCGATTATGGCACCCCTTTTGGCAAAATGATTACTGCCTACAAACTTTGGGGAAATGAAAAAGAACTTAACGAAAAGGGTGTTGATTATATTCAAGACCTATATATAAAATTCTGCAAAGAAGCAGAAACTGATGAAACTTTAAACGAACAAGCAAGAATTAATTTTGCTAAGATAGAAAAAAAAGATAGTGAAGTTTACCCACTTTATGAAAAATTTATAAAAATTTCTAAAGATGAAATTCAAAATATTTACAAACTACTTAACATATCTTTTGATAGTTGGCGTGGCGAAAGTTACTACAGTGATAAAATGGAACCCGTTGTTAACGAGTTAAATGAAAAGGGCCTTTTGCAAGACAGCAATGGTGCAAAAATTGTGGATTTATCCGATTTTAATTTGGGTGCTTGCTTAATAAGAAAAAGCGATGGTTCCAGTTTGTATGCAACTCGTGACCTTGCTGCCTGCGAAGATAGATTTAAAAACTACAAATTCCATAAAAGTTTGTATATAACAGATGTTTCTCAAAAATTACATTTTGCACAGTTCTTTAAAGTTTTAGATTTACTTGGAAGAGATTACGCCAAAAATTTGCACCACATATACTATGGCAGGTTTAGTTTACCAAACGGAAAAATTGCTAGTAGAATGGGTAAACAAGCAATTTTAAAAGATATATTAAATTATTCCATTAGTAAAACAAAAGAAATTGTAAATAATAACAATAAATTAACAACTGAAGAAAAAAACAAAATTGCAACCTCTGTTGGTGTTGGTGCAGTTGTGTTTAGTGCAATAAGAAATGAAAAAATTAAAGATGTTGTTTTTGATTTAGATGAAGCACTAGACTTTAATGGAGAAACAAGCCCATATATTCAATACACAGTTGCCAGATGTTTTAGCATAATAAATAAAGTAGCCTCCATAATTAAAAACTCATCTTATGAATTAGATTATAACGAAATTAGTGATGAATCTAGCTATGAACTAATTAAAACACTTAATAAATTCCCCGACACTGTGCTACTTGCAAGTGAAAAATTTGAACCTTGTTTAATAAGTAGATTATTAATTGACATAAGCAAGGCATTTAATAAATATTATAGTAATAATAGGGTTTTTAACGAAAACGATGTAAAAAGAACAAGATTGGCACTTGTAGAGGCAACAAAAAATGTTTTACAGCAAGGTTTAACCATTCTTGGCATAGAAGCCCTAGAAAAAATGTAACACGCCTTTGTTGGACAAATTGTTTAAGTTAGTAGGAGCACAGGAATGCAAACTTTTCATAATAAATCTGTAAAAGAAACTTTATCAGTTTTTGAAAGTTCAGAAAATGGACTTACAAGTGATGAAGCAAATTTAAGGCTTAAAAAATATGGCGAAAATGCACTAAAATCTGCAAAAAAGCAAAATTATTTTTTAAAGTTTCTAGCACAGTTTAAAGACATTATGGTTATAATTTTGCTTTGTGCTGCAGTAATTTCTCTTGTGTTTTCTGTAATAGAAAAAAGTAGTACCGAACTTATAGATGCAATTATTATATTTGCTATTGTTTTATTAAACGCAACTCTTGGCTTTACACAAGAAATTAAAGCCGAAAATGCTTTAGAAACTTTAAAAAAGATGTCGCAGCCCTACTCCACTGTTTTAAGAGATGGAGAGGAAAAAAAGGTTAAAACATCGGAACTTGTTGTTGGCGATATTGTTTTATTAGAAGCAGGAGATGTTGTTCCTGCCGACTTACTTTTAATTGAAAGTGCTAGTTTAAAGTGCGATGAAGCCTCTCTAACTGGGGAAAGTCTACCAGTTGAAAAAACTAGCAATATAACTTTACCCGAAAAAACCAGTTTAGGTGACAGAAAAAATATGGCTTTTTCATCTACCACTGTTGTTTATGGTAGGGGCAAAGGTATTGTTGTTGCAACAGGGCACGATGCAGAAATGGGAAAAATTGCTTCTATGTTAACTGGCGAGAAAAAGGAAACCACGCCACTTCAAAGAAATCTTAACAAGTTGGGTGAAATTATAACTTTTATTGTTCTTGCCATTGCAATTATAATATTTTTTGTTAACATTTTTGTTACAAAAGAAGATTGGGTTAACTCCTTCCTAACTGCAGTTGCTATAGCGGTTGCTGCAATTCCAGAAAGTTTACCTGCAGTTGTAACTATTATTCTATCACTTGGGGTTACAAAACTTGCAAAGAAAAACACTATAATTAAAAAACTACACGCCGTTGAAACTCTTGGCTGTTGTGAAGTTATTTGTAGCGATAAAACTGGAACAATAACTCAAAACAAAATGACCATTAGAGAAGTTTTTGTTGGGCTTAATGCTGAAGAAATTCTTCAGCCACAAAACCAAAACCATTCAACTTTTTTAAATTGTTTAACTTTATGCAATGATGCAAAAAAACAAAAAAATGGTTACCTTGGAGACCCAACAGAAATAGCACTTATTCAATATGCTGAAAAATATAAAATAAGCAAAAATTCTTATGAAAAAAGTTATAAGAGAGTGGGCGAAATTCCGTTTGATAGTAACCGCAAACTTATGACAACAATTAATTTAATAAATTCAAATTGTGTTCAATACACAAAGGGTGCTGTTGATGAATTGCTATCTCGTTGCACATATATTTTAGATAATGGCACTGTTAGAAAATTAACTGTTAAAGACATTAACTTAATAAAATTACAGAACGAAAATATGTGCAAAAAAGCTTTACGAGTTTTGGCATATTCCTATAAAGACCTAAAAAAGAGTGAAATTCTACCAAATGAAATTAGTGAAGATAATTTAATTTTTATAGGACTTTCTGGGATGATAGACCCCCCTAGAGTAGAAGTTTTTGATGCTTTAATTAAATGTAAGCAAGCGGGAATGAAAGCCATTATGATTACTGGTGACCATCACGATACTGCCTATGCCATTGCAAAAGAACTTGGTATGGTTAAAAACGAAAAAGAAGTTGTTAATGGTAGTTACCTAGATAAATTTACCGATGAGGAATTAACAAAAGAAATTAACAAATATAGCGTGTTTACAAGGGTTAGCCCAGAGCATAAAGTTAGAATTGTAAAAGCATTACAAAGCAACGGAAAGGTTGTTGCAATGACAGGTGATGGTGTTAACGATGCCCCAAGCATAAAACAAGCTGACATCGGCATTGGTATGGGCAACACTGGCACTGAAGTAACAAAAGATGTTGCTGATATGATTTTAACCGATGATAACTTTGCAACAATTGTGCTTGCAGTTGAAGAAGGAAGAAGAATTTTTGGCAACATTCAAAAAACCATTCAATTTTTGTTAAGTTGCAATATTGCAGAAGTTCTATCTATTTTTGCAATAACCCTATTCTTCCCAAAATACACATTATTTAGTGCTGTTCAAATTTTGTTTATTAATCTTATAACGGATACATTCCCTTCTATTGCACTAGGTGTTAACCCTGCAGAAAGCGATTTAATGAAAGAACCCCCTCGAAATAAAAACCAATATATTATTGGTGGAAGAGTGGGCGTTAACATTGGCTATCAAGGTTTAACCCAAGCTCTTTGCGTAATTCTGGCTTTTGTAATTGGTATATATGTTTTTTCATCTCCTCTTGTTGCTTCCACAATGGCATTTATAACTATTAATTTAATTCAACTTTTCCATATGTATAATGTTAAAACAAATAATAGTGTTTTTAAAACTAATCCATTTAAAAATAAACTTGTTAACTACTCTTTCCTATTAGGTGTTGCCATTTTACTTTTTGTGGCTTTAATTCCTCCTATAGCATCAGTTTTTGGTATGACAAGTTTAACCATTAACCAATGGGGTGTAACAATTGCAATTTCTCTTTTAATAATTCCTGTTTGTGAAATTGTAAAAGCAATTCAAAATAAAAATCACACATTTAAAATTAAATAATTTTTTAAACCTTATTTTAAAAAAGCTTAAACATTTAAAATTTAATGTAAATAAGCCATTAAAAATTTTTAAAAAAATAATTCTATATTGCGCTAAAATAAAGCAAATCAACACAAAAACCTACTAAAATTTTTAGTAGGTTTTTTAAAAAATAATAACTTTTTGGTTTTTAAAAATTTAAACATAATTTATTTTTTGTTTTGTATTATTT
The DNA here is from genome assembly GCA_910584815.1 of uncultured Christensenella sp. Classification (GTDB taxonomy): domain Bacteria; phylum Bacillota; class Clostridia; order Christensenellales; family UBA1242; genus UBA7862. Next base: position 16,259 of record CAJUBT010000019.1, read on the forward strand.
TACAATTAGGCTTAAACTTACTATCTTCTGTAACAATAACTTCTCCAATTATATCACAAACTATTCTACCCGAAGTTACATTTTTTACGCTATCTATTCTGCCCCTAATTGTTGCATCTACATTAGAATATTCAAAACTTAAATCGGTTTCAAGCATTTCACAATCAACCAACTTTAAACCTTTGCAATAACAAAGGGGTTGTGTGCCAATAATTTTACAATTAATTAAGGTTAAATTTTCGCTATACCAAGCAAGATATTCTCCCTTTATTGTGCTATTTTTTACAGTAACATTTTTGGTGTGCCAAAAGGCATCTTTAGTGTCAAGAATGCTATTTTCTATTACCATATTTTCAACATATTGAAAAGAATATTTACCTCTAAAAGTAACATTATTAAGTTTTATATCCTTAGCAAGTAAAAACAAATATTCGCTTTCAACATTACAATTATTTAGTTTTATATTTTTACTTTTCCATCCAAATTCTGGCGAAACAATTTTAGTGTTTAAAATTTCTATGTCACAACATTCTCTTAAGGCTTTAATGCCCAACATATTGCTATCTTTTATTTTTAAATTATTGGTATACCATAAACTAGCTCTGCATTTATCGGTCATAGTAACTTTGTTTAAAATAACATTCTCATCGTGCCAAAGTGGATATCTTAAATTCATATAACAATTTTCTAGTTCAATATTTTTTGCTTCTTTTAATGCACTTTCTCCATCTTCATCTCCTGTAAAAGTACAATTTATTAAATGAACCCCATCAACGCTATATAAATCTCTCTCGTATGGGAAATTTTTATTTTCTATTACTTTCATATTTTTTCTCCTGTAAAAATATTTAGCAAGTGACATTATAACACTGGTAAGTTTTTTTGTAAATTAAATAATTTTTATTAAATTTAAATTAGTTTAATTAAAAAAATTGATAAATAAATTTATCAATTTTTTTAAACCTTTATTAAATTAACTAATTCTTTAAATTTCATATTTTTCTTTATTCTCTAACATTTTTGTTAATGTGTCGTTTTCTTTTTCAAAGCCTGCAACTCCAATAATTGCTTTTGTATACTTTTTTTGAAGTTCTACCCCATTTTGATTATAAGTGTTAACTTGCATATACTCACCTATTAGTGCAGTTGTAAGTTCAAAATAATATAACAATGCACCAATATTTTCTTCTGTTAAACTTGGCACATTAATTTCAAAACTTGGGTGCCCCGCTTGCTTTAATGCCAAACTGCTTGCATTTTGTTCAGCTTTAAAAAGTGATGTTAATGTTTTTGGCAGTAAAGCATCAAGTTCAGCATTTTTAAATTTTGGAATTTTTACATCTTCGTTATGTTTAACTAAATTTATAAAAAAGAATAATCTATCGTGGCTACCTTCCTGATACATTTGCAAGTTGCTATGCTGATAGGTTACTCCTACAGCCTTTGTTGGAGTAAAAAACAATTCATTAGGTTTGCCATTTAATAAATCTTTTTTACCTAAACTTTCACTTAACAATTGAATATAAAAATCTGCCATACTATTAAGCCTTTCACTGTAAGGTAAAATAACAAATTCTTTTTTCCCTTGTAAAAAGTAATTATACATAATAGTTGCGGAAACCATACAAATGCTTTTGTTAGATGGTTCTTGTTTATAATTTTCAAGCACTGCTTTTGCACCATTCAAAACTTTTTTAAGTTCAAGCCCCATAACAGCCATAGGCAACAATCCAACAGGACTTAAAACACTATATCTTCCCCCAACCTCTTTAGGCACCTCGTAAGTTTTTATTTTGTTTTGTTCACAATATTTCCACAAAACATTGTCGCGTTCTGTTGTAACAACAAGGTTTATAAAAAAATCCTTACCTAAAACTGCTTTTAACTTGTTAACAACCACTGCAAACATACTTAAAATTTCCACAGTTTTGCCACTTTTTGTTACTATGTTAAACATTGTTTTTTTATAGTCTATGTCCGTTAGCAAACTTTCAAACCTTTCAGCATCCACATTGTCTATAATATCAATTTTTATTTTATCTTCACCATCTTCCTTATAAAGTGCTTGCTTAACAGCGTTTGCACCCAATGCAGAGCCGCCAATTCCAAGCACAACAAAGTTGGAATATATACGCGATATTTTTTTACCAAATAGTTCTAACTCTTCTATTTCTGCAGCATTTTGATAAGGCAATGTTACCCAATCCATCATAGGTCTGCTTTTGTTTATAATAACTTTTTTAAAAACTTTTTCCTTCTTTGAGTTAAGCGAATTTAAACTTAACCCCTTTTTTAAATGTTTATCTTTTAAAGAATGAAAATAATTTAGTTTAATCATTTTAAATTTTGCCCTTTATTTATTATTCACATAATTATCTTATGTATTATTAACATTTATTGTTTTAACTTTTTGCTAACCTTAAAATTTACACACAAAACACCATAATGTTTTATTATAAAACACTTATTTTAAATTTACATATTTAATGTTTAATAAATTGTTGTTACATAAATTTAAATATTTAATGGTTAATTATTAAAAAACAATAAAAATACTTAAAATTTATTTTTTAAAAATCTTGCAAGTTGAACCCCAGCCGAACTTGACATAATTAACCCAGTTGTTTGTCCAGGTCCATCTCCTACAGCATAAAGATTTTTAATACTTGTTTGAAATTCTTTGTCTAAAATAATTTCGTTACTATAAAACTTTATTTCTGGTCCATACAATAAATTCTCTGGGTTGCCAAAACCTTCAACAACTTTATCAACACTTCTAATAAATTGCAAGATATCTGTCATTGTTCTATAACCAAGCGCAAAGGTTACATCTCCTGCAACTGCACTTGTTAATGTTGGTTTAACTTTATTAGTTTTTAATTCGCTTTCCCAAGTTCTTTTTCCTCTATAAATATCACCCAATCTTTGAACAATAATGTTACCATTGCCAAGTTGGTTTAAATTTTCTGCAACATTTATGCCATACTGAATAGGCTTATCAAATGGATGAGTAAATTTATGAGAGACAAGTATTGCAAGGTTAGTGTTAGTAGATTTTTTATCTTTATAACTATGGCCATTAACCAAAGTTAAGTTATTATCGTAAACTTCTGTTGCAACAAAACCACTCGGATTTTGGCAGAATGCACGCACTTTATCGCAAAATGGGTTTGGATGACCAATAAATTTTGCTTCATAAAAATATTTATTAACATCTTTCATAACTTCATCGCTAAGTTCATATCTCACTCCGATATCAACTGCTCCAGAAGTATTTTCTATGTTATATTTTCTACACATATTAGAAAGCCAATCTGCCCCTTTTCTGCCAACAGCAAGGCAAACATTATCAGCATACAAAGTTTCGGTTTTAGTTTTATCTAGTGCAGAAACAATTTTAACACCTTTCACTGTGTTATTTTCAATTACAAGGTCATCAACAATAGTATCAAACATCATTTGAACATTATTTTCTTCTAAATATTTTTGAATTTTACCATAAAGTAGATGTGCCTTCTCTGTGCCTAAATGTCTTATTGGGAAATAAATTAAATCTAAGTTTTCTTTTTGTGCTTTCTTTTGATATGCTTCAATTTCTTCCATATACTTAAGCCCTGTAAGTTCTGTTTCGCCACCAAATTTTAGATAAATATCATCGGTATATTTAAATAAACTTTTAATTTCATCAACACTTAGTGCGTTTGTAAAAGAAGGGCCATCATTGCCACCAAGATATAAATTATCTTTTATTCCAGTTGCCATATGGTAGGAATTTACTTTTCCATCACTAAAAGCACCAGCACCAGAAAAGCCACAAGTAATATTGCAAAAAGGTTTACATTTAGCACATTTGCCTAATTTTTCAATAGGACAAAAGCGTTTTTCAATGCTTCTTCCTTGTTCTATTAACAAAATATTTTTGTGTTTGTTCTCCTGAATTAATTCATATGCACAAAACACACCACTAGGGCCTGCACCCACAATAATTAAATCATATTTTTCCATTTTTACTTTCCCTTAATTAATATTATCATATTTTAATTTTTAAAAGAAATAAATTCTTACTTTTTTTAAAAATATATTTTCATTTAACAAATTTTATTATTCTTTTATAAAATTAATTAAATTATAACTTACTTTATGGCATAAAAAAAGCCATAGCAAAAAATCTACTATGGCTAATATTCTATAACATAGTTTTTAGAAGAGTGCTTCTATCTACAGTTGTTAAATAAGAAAGAGGTAAATCAAAAACAGAGTATGCCCCATATTTCTTTTCACTACTTAACTTTTTAACAGCATCACCAAGCATTACCATAATTTCAGCAGTAAAGTATGGGTTACTTTCAAGGTCTAAATTAAAGCTAACCTTAGTTGCAAACTTATCGGAACATTTAAAGTTTTTAACCACATAGCCTTTATGATACATTTTTTCTTGCATTTTTCTAAGTTTATCTTCTGTAATAAATTTTACGGTTGTTTTATAGCCTAAGAAGTAGTTTGGCATATTAATTATTTGTTCTTTAATAGCATTAGCATCTGCACCTTCTTCTAAAACAACATAACATTCTCTAAAATGTTTTTCTGTTGATTTTGGAACATAATCGAACTTAGATGCACATTTTTTAACAACAGATGCGTTTGGAATTGTATATTGAATTGCATTTTTAACGCCTTTAATGCGTCTAAGTGCATCACTATGACCTTGGCTTACACCTGCACCCCAAAAAGCATTTGCTGGAGTGTGAGTAGGAGCAATACTATTAAAAATAAGCCTCATCATACTCATAAGACCTGGGTCCCAACCACCTGCACTAACTGCAACCTTAAGGCTTTTCTTTGCCATTTTATCTAGGCTTGTTATGTATTTTTCTAGTTTTGCGTGGGTGTCAAAACTATCAACGGTGTTAAATAACTTAATAGTTTTAGGTCCAATTTTTTCTATATCGCTATAACTTCCACCGCAAAGGAAAAGTATATCTATTTTTTTTGCATAATTTTCTATATGTTTTGTAAGTTCAAATTCTGTTCCAAATGGACTTTTTAAGCCAGACCTATTAGAGAAAATTTTAACAAGTTCAAATTCCTCTCTTGCTTGCAAAGCACTTTCAACACCTTTGCCAAGGTTACCATAACCAACAATTGCAACTCTTGTAATCTTTGCAACTTTCTTAGATTCTTCTTTTTTAACTTCTTCCATTTTTTTATCTCCTAATTTACTTATTATATATTACAACAAAAAAGCAATTTGTGTAAAAGAAATTTTACATTTTTTTCAATTTTTTTTAAATAAAAAATATTTATAGTTTTAATTTGCTAAAATTAATGCTTCAAGTTATAATTAAAAAAAGGAAGATTTTATAAAATGGAATTGTGTATTTTTGTTGTTGGACTTTTTGTTTGTGCATTATCTACTGGCGTTTTATTGTTCTTTAAAATGAACAAAAATGGTTTTGAAAATGTTGTAGCAAAAATAGTAGCATCTGCTTGTTTTGTTATTTTTGCAGTATTACTTAGTTCACAAAAAACCAATGCGGCTTATTATGGTTCCTATGCAATTTCGTTTATTATTATTGGTTTAGTTTGTGGTCTTGTTGGCGACATTCTTTTAGAGTTTAAAGGCTTTTACCCTTTTCACGAAAAGAAGTTTTTTACCTCTGGTTTTATAACCTTTATTATAGGTCACACCTGCTATTTATTTTCTTTAATTTTGTTTGCAAATAACGAGCTTGACATATTTAATTTTAACTTTATTCTACCCTTCGTTTTAATCTTCTTTGGCTCGTTATTAACCACAATTATAAGTTACATAGTGCTGTTAAAGGGCTTTAAATTCAATTTTAACGGGCAAATGGTTATAACGGGTATTTATTCCTTTGTTCTTACATTCACCGCTATTCTCAGTTTTTATTTATGTTTTATGCTTTCTAGCATAATGTTATTTATACTAACAATAGGGTTAATTTTATATGTAATTTCGTACTATTCTTTGCTTAATTTTTATTATTCTCCAAGCACTAAAACTAGCGGATTAATGGCATCTTACACCATTATTTATTATATGGCACAAATAATTGTTGCAGGTTTTATTTATTTTGTTTAGAGGTATAAAAATGAAAAATAGTAACTACTTGTTTGAAATTTTATCTAAAATTTCAGAACAAAAAGATTATGAAATTAAAGGTTATTCCAACAACTATATAATAGAAATTTCTAAAAACAAAAAGTCTGTGTTCCTTTATGGTAATTGCTTACCTCTTAATAATAATTCATCTCAAAAAATCAGTGCAGATAAAGCCGCCTTATACACTGTTTTAAGCAGTAAAAACATCCCGTGCGTTGAACACAAAATTATAAAGCACCCATCGTTTGATATGGGTTTTGCATTTAATAAACTTGAAGATATTTTATTAAAAAATCCATCTGGGATAGTAGTTAAAGATAATAAGGGAAGTTGTGGAAGAAATGTTTTTTTAGTTAAAAATAAAAAAGACTTAAAACTTTCCATAAACAAAATTTTTTCTAAAAATCAAGATATTGCAGTTTCACCCTTTATTGAAAATGCCACAGAATATAGGCTAATTATGTTAGACAATAAATTATGCGTAGCTTATAAAAAAGAGAAGCCTTTTGTTGTTGGTGATGGCAAAAGCACAGTAAAAAAATTAATTAAAAATAATTATGGAAATTTTAATTTTGAATTGCCAAAAGCCGAATTAAATAAAAAACCAAAATTAAACGAAAAATTTGTGGTTGGTTGGAAAAATAACTTAGCCTTTAATTCCTCCCCCGAAACAGTTTTAGATTCTATTTTAAAAGCAAAACTTACCAACCTTGCAAAAAAAGTTACTAAAGCTTTAAATTTAAGGTTCTGTTCTGTAGACATCTTTGAACAAAATGGCACTTTAAAGGTGCTTGAAATTAACTCTATTGTTTCTATGGAATATTTTTCTAAAAACAGCAATGAAAATTATACTCTAACCAAAAAGATATTTGATATAGCACTTCAAAAATGCTTTGAAAGTTTAAATTAATTTAAAATTATAATAAGCACAATTAACTTATATTTTAAAATAACTTTATTGCAATTTTATATCTGTAAATAAAAGTTATAAAATAAAGGAGAAACTTATAATGAAACTTATATTCATTCGACACGGTGAGGCAAACTATCAAACCGACAAATTAACACTTCGTGGTAAAATTCAAATTCAATGGGCAAAAAAATATATTTCAAATGAAACCCCAACAGCTATTTATTGTTCTCCTAGAACTCGCACATTACAAACTGCCAATATCATAAATAAAAAATATAAAGCACCTCTTCATATTATGCAAGAGATTAACGAACGACAATATCTTAACGATAAAGAAAGAGCTTTATATTGGGATGACTATGATAAACATTATCTAGATTACACCTATGAAAACAAGCATTTTGAAACTTGTAAGGATTTTATTGATAGATGTATTAGTGGGTTTGAAAAAATTGTAAAAGAAACAGGCCGAAACGACACAGTAATAGTGTGTGCCCATAGTTCTACACTTTATGCACTCAATGCTTACATTAATGGCATCCCAGAAACTCAAAAAATAGATTGGGTACAATGTAGCAATGGTGCAATTATTAAATATTATTTGTAAACACCAACCAATGAAACCATCCCCCTTTATAAAACACTGTAAAAAATACATTTTATTCTTTAAAATTTAATATAAAAATTAATTATATATAAAGTAGTTACAAAGTTAATTTGTAAACTTTTATCAATTAGCTACTATGTATTTTTAAAAATCACAAAATATTTTCATAATCTTATATGAATAAAAAAATTGTAACCGATGAGTTACAATTTTTTTTATTTATTTAAAATAATGACTTAAATTATAAATATGTTTGCTAATTAAATAAAATTAATTTATTTAAATATTTACCTTATTATTTTAAACACTTTTTTAATAAATTTTATATTTAAAAATCAATTTCGGTTATATTATCTTCAACCATAATAGAAAGGTCATTTTGTAAATCACTATCAGTTGCAATTTGAGTGTTAGGAATAATAATATATGTGGCTTCGCTTTCTGCTAACACACAGTTATTTTCATCTAAAATTTCCCCTTTTGCTGTAAACACCTTTCCACGTCTCGAAGTTATAATTCCCCTCCCCTTTAATGGTTTATTGTAAGGCACTGGTTTTTTAAACCTAACATTTAAGTTGCCAGTTACCCCCACTAATTCTGGATTAGTTACCCACAATGCTCTGCCAGCAAGTTCATCTAGCAAAGCAGAAATCATTCCACCGTGAACTCTATCAGGGTAACTTTGATGATTAAATTTAAAGGTAAACAAACTACCAACAGAACCATCTTCCAAATTATAAAAATTTGCTTTTAGCCCATTTTCATTATCAACCCCACAAATTAAACAATCTCTACTATTAGTTTGTTTTGAAATTACTTTCATACTATTATCTCCTATTTTTAAACATAAAAAAGTTGAGCTTTTTAAAAAAGCTTTTTAATGTAAACACAGTAATACTTTTTTACAATTAAATGCAAAATTTAGATTTATATTTTTCTTTTAAACTATATAATTAATTTAATTTTACACTAATTTTGTTAATATACAATTTATTAATAACCAATTTATATAAGCTATCTTATTGCATTACTATCAAAACCTTTAGGGTATCTCTTCATAAGTTTTTCTATATTTCCTTGTGCTACTTGTAAAAAATCTATATCAAAAACTTCACAAGCTTCTGCAATATACCATAGTATGTCGCCTAATTCTTCCTGCAAATGCAGCTTATCAAGTTCTTTACCACCACACAAATGTTTTTTAATAACATCAGCAACTTCACCACATTCTCCAGTAAGCCCCAAACCAACATTTGCTATGGCATCTTCTCTTCTATCAAAAGCCTTACAAGTTCTCATTGCCAATTTTTGATATTCTCTAAAACCAATCTCTTCCATTATCCTTTTTTCTCCTTTTTGTTAATCTCTTTATTATTTTTCAATTCATTTTAATTTTGTTATAATATTTTAATTAATTTATCATAAAAGATGTAAACAAAATTTTAATTATAAAGTTTAAAAAATTTAAATCTATATAATTAAATTGCCATACAATTTAAAAACTACTTATATAAATAATTAAAACCTTACATATTTAAAATAAATTATAAAAAGATTATAGCCCATAAATAATTACACATTAAAATGCTAGCATTTTTAAAAATTTTTTTCAAATATTTTCAATAATCTTTCTATAAATTTTATATTTTAAAAAATTTCTAACAAAAAATAAAATAATTTTTTAAAAAAATTAATATATAAAAATTACTTTTTAACTATAAAACTAATAAATATATTTATTTTCTATATTTATATAAAAACTTAATAAAACATAAGTTAAATAGTTTTTAAAATTTTTATTGCCAAAACAAAAAATTTCTATTATAATTACTTTGTTTAAAATTTATGGAGAGGTGTCCGAGTGGTCTAAAGTGCGCGCTTGGAAAGCGCGTGTGGGGCAACCCACCGCAGGTTCAAATCCTGTCCTCTCCGCCAAACACAACCTAAATCGAACACTTGAAAAGTTTGATTTGGGTTTGTTTTTTTGTTTAAATATACAAAAGGAGTTTTTTATGAAAACTAACAAATGGGGTATAAGAATATCTTTAATAATTACTATTTTGTCTTTATTAGGAGCAATCTTTTTTAAGAGTTGGTGGCAGAACTTATCATTTGCAATTTTAGGAAGTGCTTTTTTATCATTTACAATTTATATAGTAAACTTCTTAACTTTAAGAAAAGAATTAGTTGATGAAATTGTAATTGATACATATAAAATAAATACATTTGGCTTTTCTGCTTTATTCAGTCAAAATAAGGACTTATCATTAGAAAAAGCTGTTAATGTTCTAAACATTATAGATGATAGATATTACGATGTATATGTTAAAATAAATAAACTTTTATTAGGGATTTTTTGGTTTGATTATCGTAAAAAAATAACAAAAACAATCAAATCACAAATTGATATTGATTTAACAAAAATTTATCAATTAGAGTCGTTTATAGAAACTTACCCGAGCGAGGCAAAAAATCAAACTAAAAACATATATAATGACTTAGATAAATTTATAGATGACAATAATCTTTATTTAAGAGTTTTAAAAATGGCAAGAAAATTTAGAAGTAATGTAAGTTCTTTGGAAGAAATAGTTGATAAAAATAAACTAAAAAAAGAATGTGCTGATACATATAGGTCTTCATTAAATATTTAGTGCCGTTTTATGTCGTGAAAGGTCCTTAACTCGGGGTTTATAAATGAAACATAATAAAGACAAGGCAAAGTTCTATAAGAAAAGTAAAAAAAGAAACAAAGTTTAATGTTAAACTTACCAACTTATTATATTGATATATATAAATTTATTAAATATTTACACAATTAGCATATCATTTAATGCTAAAAAATTAGTGGTAATATTGATAATTTCAAAAACAAAATTTTAAATATATTTGGGAAACTATAAGAGTTCAAAGAATTAATACAAAAAAATTAAAGATTGCACAATTTTTTTAATATTATTGAAGATATAAAAATTAAAACTATTTAATAGGAATAATTAGAGTGTTTATATAGTATTTAAAAATCACAAACATAAATTTATATAATGTTTACATTAAAACAAAATTTTAAAATAAAAAAATTAAAAAAATTAATTAATTAATTAATATAGAAATTGCCATACGATTTAACTGTAAATTTCTATTAACAAAAATTTAATTCTCATAGAAATACTTCTAAATTATTTATGTTTTATAAAATTAA
>CAJUBT010000020.1:0-13153 GCA_910584815.1 uncultured Christensenella sp.
TAGGGTTTTACCCGTTAAATGAAAAACCACCAGGTACACTGGTGGATTTTTATTTTATTAAAATATCATTTGGTTTTGTAAAAAAAGTTGTTTGTTTGTAATAATTTGTCTTATTATTGTAAGGGTACATATTTTTATTTAGTTATCAAAAAATACCATTGACATAGCAAAGGTTTGTTTTAGCAATAAACATCACCTAGTAAGCAAAAAATTAATTAGTAATGTTTTAAGTTTTTTTAGTTTGCTAGTTTAAATTTATGGCAGTTATTAATAACTATAAGAAATAAAAAAATATACTAACAAATTTTGTAATTATGATTGACAAGCCTATGTATATGTTGTAAAATTACAACGCTATATTTAGTGGAATTTTGCTCTTTTTTAAGGCAATAACCACCAAAATATAAGATTATTTTATTAAAAAAATTATAAAATGTTGGTCATTTTTAGTTTTTAGCAAAAATAGGAGAGATTTTTTTATGACTAGAATTAAAAAATTACTTTTAGCAGGCTCTATGGCTGTTGTAACTTGTTGCGTTTCTCTTAGTTCAAGTATACTTAATGTATCTTCACTTTTCGCACGAGTAAGGGTTAATGCAGATACGAATAATGTAAAGGAAAGTACAGACCCAAACTTTAATAATAACCATAACCAAAGCACAACACAAAATGGAAAGGTTATTACTGTTTCTAACATTCCAAATTCTGCACAAAAGGGTGGAGAGGCTGTTTATATCCCTTCCACTATTATGTCTTCTACAGTTGGAACAGATGGTAAAGTTACAGGTGTAAACGCAGAAACTAATCCAACAATTATAATTAAAAATCCTTATGGGGTTAACCTTTTAGATGAAAATGGAGACCCTATTGTTCACGAGCCTGAAAATTCTAATCCAACAACTCCAGAGGGAGAAGGTGAAACTGAAAGCGGTTCAAGCAGAAGTGATGTGGGGAGTGATCCTATTCAAGAACTTGTAAAACTTGATAGTTCAGATCCAGATCATCCAAACACTTTTAAATTTACTCCTGCACAAATTGGCACATATACAGTTCAATATGCTATAAATACAAATACTTCAAATCCAGAACAAGGGGTTTGGACAACTTCAAATGTTTATAGCATAAATGTTGCTGCAGAACAATTTTCTATTGAATTTGCAACAAATAACCCAATTGTTATGCCAGACCAAATAGACACAAATCAAAATTTAACAGATGAAGACAAATCTGTTGATATTGCTCTTCCTCTTTTCTACGATGGGCAAGGCGAACAAATTAAACATTTAGTGCTTGAAACAGACGAAACAAATAGTTACTATATCGTTGCAGATTATGTAACTCTTGAAAATATTTTCCTAGACAAAAACAATAGCCCTGTTTCTGTTAGCGAACATCCTGCTGATGCAGAAGGTAAGAATGTTTATGAAAAATACTCAACTTATCAAATAAGAAAGTTATCAAAAACAACTTTTGAAACTGAAAATGTAAGCACTACTGAAAATCCTAATGGTAAATATGAATTTTCTGTTGCAATCAACACAAAAGTTTCTAATAAAGCAGCTATGAGTAATAGTGTTGTTTTAACAAAAGAAAATGTTATGACAATAGAACAACTTCATAGTCAATTAGATATGGATAAAATTTATAATTACTCTGATTATGCTTATAGGTTTGTTGCTGGAAATGGCTTGAATTTTATTGATTACAGATTGTATGAAACAAATTCAAGCGGTTCAAGCAGTGTTACAATGCCTTTATCTTCTATTAGCAAGAGTATAGATGGTAGCCATAGTTATAATAGAGATAATATAAATGTTGGTGTTTCTGTTTCTTCAAACATTAGAAGCTCAGCAACCAGCGTTGGCAAAAAAACTTATTTACCAACTGTTAACACAGTTAATAAAAATGCTAACAGAAATAGTATCCCAGCATACTATTACTATAAAGTTGCATATGTAGATGAAAAGAATAAAGATACTCTAGTTTATGATGATTCTTCAAAAGTAATAATGGGTATCGATGATGGCGGAATATACTTTATTCCAAAAGTTATTGGTAAATTCAACATCTACTATAATGCACAAGATTTCTACTATGATAAAGTAAGCAAAAAAGATGGTCATACAGATGCTTTTGCAGATGATTACGACTATGATGTTTCTGTTTCAGATAGAACAAGTCCAGATGTTTATTTAGTAAACACCTATAATTTTGATAATTTAGATAAAACAAAAGATGATGAAGTAGAAGGACTTTATGGGGAAGAATTAAAGAAATATTTGAGAGAATCAGATTATTCTTATATGATTCCAACTAAATATAACATAAGCACAGACAGGTCAAACCTAACAAAAATAACTATTCCTGCTTTATTTGCAGAAGACAACCATAAACCTTTTAATGAATTAACTATATTTAAAACTATTTCATCTACAAATGGTTTTAAAATAAATGATGAAGTTAAAAGCAACTTTTCAATATCATTGCAAGATGGTAGTTCTAGCAACCAAACAAAATTCTCAACATCTTTAAATTCTAGTGAAATTTTTATAGATGATATTGTAAAATTTAACTTTGGTGAAAATCTACCAGAAAATCATTACTATGCAATGGGTGATTTCTATACAACTGAAAACGGCACTGCAGTTAGTGAACCAGATATTAAGAATAATCATTTAGCAATAGATGAAACTGAAAACAGAATTTATATAGAAAAAGAAGTAGATGGAGTTACTGTTGAAGACAAAACTAAGAGACCAAACGGAAAATACTATATTAAAGAAGTTGATGGCGTAAAGAAAATTTACGAAGCAAAGAAAATAGAAGATTTAAATCTTGTTAAAAAATGGAAAACCTCAGCAACCGCAACAATTACAATTGATCCAAGATTGTTCTTTGCAGGAGATTATACAATAGAGTTTAGAGTTAATGATGGATATACTCCTAACAACACAGGAGATAAATTCACATTTACTCTTGTTGAAAACACTGCTCAAGAAGACTTAGATAAAGAAGCTCCAGAGGTTAAATTTACAACTGCAACAACAATTGGTAACATAGGTAAAGATCAACAAATTTCAATTGCAAAACCAAGAGTTACTGATGATGTTGACACAAGAATTTTAGTAAAATATTATGTTGAAGCAAACAACAAATATAAAGAAATAAAACTAGATGACAACAACAAATTAACCTTTAAAACAAGCGATAAAGTTGATGTTGGCGGAGTTGAAAAAACTATTTATGAACTTGCAACAGAAGATAAAGATAAGAGTTTAAGAGTTGTTGCAATAGCTTATGACGACTTTGCAGGCAATGATATGCCATTAACAATTGAACAATTAAACGATAAAGACATTGAAACTGCAATTAATGGAAATGCTCACATTGGTTATGCTATTTATCCAATTTCTATTAAATATGTAGAAGATTCTTTAGCCCCAGTAATTTATGAAAAATTAACATTTGCTGGAGATGAAAATAATTTTAATCAAGGCGATAAAGTTTTAATTAATGGTATAAGATATTATGATAATACTCAAAATGCTTACTTAAAGGGCATAAGAGTTGTTGATAGTAATGGTAATGTTTGTGCAAGTCAATCTTTAACATTCTCCGATTTTAAAGATATTATAGACAAGAGAGTGGAAACAGAAGGCGAAGCAAATAGGTCAAAAATTGAAAAGGAAATAAGAAATCAATTATTATCCTCAATTAATAAAATTGAAACTAGTGCTATTCCAGGCGATTTAGCAGTTTCAGCGGCTGATAAAGATCAATATATTTATGAATATTATTTCCCTGGAATTTCTTTCATAGCCACAGAAGCAGAAAACTATACAATAACTTATGAACTTTGCGATATGGGCACAAATAATATTACAGCATTAACATTTGTTACTTCAAAAGCAGCAGATACTGAAGCCCCTGTAATAAGCGGAACTACCGATGCAACAAACACAATTGAACTTGGCGAAACTTATTATATAAGCGATATTAAAGTTACCGATAATAGTAGCACAGATAAAATTAACTTGTCTTGGGAAGTTAAAGGTGCAAAAACTGGTTATAAAAATAACTGGTTCAGTAAGTTAGATAATGGCACTTTTGTGTTTAATCCTCAAGCTGTAGATGTTTATACAATAACATTAACTGCCATTGATGAAAGAGATAATGCTTCTTCTAAATCATTCATAGTAACGGTTAAGGATACCTCTAAACCTACTATTGAACTTAACAAGCAATATCCAACTGGAGAATATGGTGAATATGCTGGTTCAAAAATTACTATTGATGAAAAAGATGGTGACCCAGATCCAGATAATGGCATAGAAGGTGGAACAAATAAAGATGGCGTTAAAATTAAATGGTCAGAAAATAAATTGCCTTCTGTAAATCTACCAGGTTTCTCAGCAAAAGATAAATATCAAGAAGTTGGTTTTGACTCTCTTGGTGCTAACGGAAATATAACAATTAAAACTCCAGATGATGTTAGTTATGTTATAGATAGCAAAGGTAATGTTACTGGTGGACAAAACGAAATTAAACTTGAAATGAAATCTCATATGGGCGTTAATTACTTCTCATTTACACCTACAAAAAGAGGTCATTATGTTGCAACTTATTCTGCAAAAGACTTAAATGGCAATAGTGCAGAAAAGAATGAAATTATTGACATTTATGTAGGAGACACTGAAGTTCCAGTTATCTATTTAACAAAGAACTTAATGGATAAACTTAACAAAGGTTTTGTTGTTGGTGAAAATAATGAACTTGTTATTAACCCAGATGCTAGAATAAGTGGTCAAGATAACTATACATCTCAAGACCTTTATGTTGAAGATAACTACGGATTCAATGTTCGTACAAGTGGTTCAGATGGTGAAAAATATGAATATGTAACAGTTTCAGTTTCTGTTACTAATGAAAATAATTCCACAATTAAACAACAAGATAGCCAGGGTGATGGCAAGGTTAGATATAAATTCGATACTGCAGGCACTTATACTTTAACTTTAACAGTAACCGATGATTGTGGTAATACAGGCACATTCCACAGAACTTTTGTAGTTTCTAAAGATAAACCTAGCAGTTTAGATACAACTAAAATTGTTGGTATTGTTTTAATAGTAGTTTCTGTTTTAATTTTAGGTGGCGTTGTAATTTACTTTGTTAAAGGTACAAAATTTTTACCAAAAAGAAAGAAAAATGGAAAAGGTAAAAAAGACAAAACCGAAACACCAGCAGATAAACAAGAATAATAGTAAATAAAATTTAAAAACCATTTGATTAATTTCAAATGGTTTTTTATATTAAAAAGAGATATATAAATTTTATGTCTTTGGCACAATATTTATAGCTTTTATACCTTAATTTCTTTATTATTTAAATGTGTTATAACTTGTTTAATATAAAATTAAACACTGCATTAAAATAACTTATAGTATTTTATAAGAATTAAAGATAAAAATATTAAGATAGAAAAATTTTTTAATTTAAACATATTTTCTAGCAATAAAACTTGTTATTTTTTTTAAAATGTATTATTTAAATTTTTAAAAAATATATAAAAAAAGTGCAGTTTTCTATTGTTAAAATAAACTATTAGTGATAAAATATTGTAGAACATTAGTTTGATAATTCTGTATTAAATAAATTAAAAATTTGTTTATAAAAATATAAACGAAATTATAAAAAGAGTATTAATATTTTAAAAAGTTTAATTATATTTTATTCTTTAAAATTAATCATTTTTAATTTTTTAATTAATAATTGCTTTTAAATTAATTTATTAATTGTGAAAATAAATTAATTTAAAAGTATTAAAAAAATAATTTTTGCAAATTTTTAAATGAGCTTATAATTCGTTTAGTTATAGAATGTTTTAATTAATAAAACTATGTTAATAATTTTAATAATTGTTTAATTAAAATATACAATTTTTTATATTAAATTAATTAGTTATAAGTTTTTTAAAATAACGAAACACTTAATTAATTTATAATTGAAATGTATTAGTTATAAATTTTAGTATTATCTAATTTTAATTAAAAGGAGGAATAAGTTGTGGCTTTTGAACTTAAAAGTAAATATTCTTTAGCAGGAGACCAAGAGCAAGCAGTTAATAGCATAGTTACTGGTATAAAACAAGGGTTAAAAGAACAAGTATTACAAGGCGTTACAGGAAGTGGAAAAACTTTTACTATGGCAAATATAATTCAGCAATGTAACAAGCCAACCCTAGTTTTAGCACATAATAAAACCCTTGCTGGACAATTGTGTAACGAATTTAGAGAATTTTTTCCAAATAATAGAGTAGAGTATTTTGTAAGCTATTATGATTATTATCAGCCAGAAGCATACATCGCAAAAAGTGATACTTATATAGAGAAAGATTCATCTGTAAATGAAGAAATAGATAAACTTAGGCACTCTGCAACCAGCTCTTTAATGGAAGAAGAAAATGTTATTGTTGTTGCATCTGTTTCCTGCATTTATGCTTTGGGTGGACCAGAAGAGTATTATAATATGGGTATTTCTTTACGAAAAGGTCAAAAAATTAAAAGAGAAGAATTAATAAAAAGATTAATTCAAAGTAGATATGAACGCAACGACATTGACTTTAAGCGTTCAACTTTTAGGGTAAAAGGCGACACTTTAGATATTATTCCTGCAAGTAGTAATGAGAAAGCAATAAAAGTTGAATTTTTCGATGATGAAATTGAACGTATTTATGAGTTTGATATTATAAGCAATAAATTGATAAATGAATTGAAACATACAGAGATATTTCCAGCAACTCACTATGCAGTAAACAGCGAAAAATTGCTAAAGGCATTAAAACAAATTGAAGATGATAGAGATAGAGAAGTTAAAGCCTTCGAAGAAAATGGCAAGTTATTGGAAGCTCAACGCTTAAAAGAAAAAACAAGTTATGATATTGAAATGATGAGAGAACTTGGATATTGTAGCGGTATAGAAAACTATTCCAGATACTTTGATGGCAGAACTCCTGGCGTTGCACCATTTACATTACTAGATTATTTTAAAGATGACTTTTTGCTTTTTATAGATGAAAGTCATATAACTCTGCCACAAGTTAGAGGTATGTTTAATGGAGACAGAGCAAGAAAAGAAAGTTTAGTAAAATATGGATTTAGATTAAAATCTGCTTTCGATAACAGACCTCTTAATTTTGATGAATTTAATGAGAGATTAAATCAGGTAGTTTATGTTTCTGCCACTCCATCTGCTTACGAGTTAAGTCGTGCTGAAAATATGGCTGTGCAAATAATTCGTCCAACAGGTTTGTTAGACCCAGTGGTTGAAGTAAGGCCAACTAAATATCAGATAGATGATATCATAGAAGAAATTAATAAAGTGGTTGAAAAAAAAGGCAGAATTTTAATTACAACACTTACAAAAAAAATGGCTGAAAGTTTAACTGAATATTTAACAGACTATAAAATTAAAGTTCGGTATATGCATTCTAGTATAGATACTCTAGAAAGAATGGACATTATAAATGGGTTAAGAAGAGGAAACTTTGATGTGTTAGTTGGAATTAACTTGCTTAGAGAAGGGCTTGATATACCAGAGGTTATGCTTGTTGCTATTTTAGATGCCGATAAAGAAGGTTTTTTGCGTAGTGAAACTTCCTTAATTCAAACCATTGGTCGTGCAGCAAGAAATAGTGAGGCTAAAGTTATTATGTACGGAGACACTATAACCAAAAGTATGCAAAAAGCAATAGACATTACCAAAGATAGAAGAATTCTACAAGAAAAATTTAATAAAGAACATAACATAACTCCAAAAACTATTATAAAGGATATTTCTTCTAACTTTGAAATTTTAACAACAAAAATTGATAGTGACACCATAACTAAAAAAGAACTTGCAGAAAAGAAAATAACGAGAAAAGATATTTTAGCTGAAATTGATAAATTAAAAGCACTTATGAATACAAGCGTAAGAAGTTTAGATTTTGAAAGTGCCATTAAGTTAAGAGATAGAATAGCACAACTTAAAGAAATGTTAAATGATTAATTTATGTTTATGAAAAGTTTGTATTAGAAAATTAAGTATTTTTAAAAATTTAAAAAATTATATAAAAAGGTTTTATTTAAATATTTAGGCTTTTTAAAAATTAAATAGAAAATAAATTTATAAAAATTTTTTAAGTTTAAGTTTTTAACATTTATCTATTTTTATAAATTAATAAGTGTGCTTATTTTAGTTTATGCTTATTTGGTTTTATTAAAAAATAAATTAATTTTACTTATAGAGGTTATATAATGGAAGAAAATATAATAATAAAAGGTGCTAAGGAAAATAATCTTAAAAATATAGACCTTGTTATACCAAGAAATAAGTTTATAGTTTTTAGTGGAGTTAGTGGAAGTGGAAAATCTACCATTGTTTTTGATACCATTTATGCTGAATGTCAAAGAAAGTTTATAGAGTCTCTTTCTTCATACGCTAGGCAATTTTTGGGGCAAATGGGTAAGCCTAATGTTGAAAAAATTGAGGGGTTATCACCAGCTATTTCTATCGACCAAAAAACAACTTCTCATAACCCAAGGTCTACAGTTGGAACTGTAACAGAAATCTACGATTATTTAAGGCTTTTATATGCTCGCCTTGGCACACCATATTGCCCTAATTGTAAAAAGCCAATTTCAACAATGACTTTAGATAGTATTGTTGATAGCATTTATGAATTTCCAGAAGAGAGTAAAATAATAATAATTTCTCCAACAATAAGAGGTCAAAAGGGTGCTTTTCAAAAACTATTTGAAGACTATAAAAAAGAAGGCTACGCAAGAGTTGAGGTAGATGGTCAAATTTATGATTTAATGGAGGATATAGTTTTAGATAAAAATTTGAAACACGATATTAGCATAGTTGTTGATAGGTTAAAACTAAGAGAAGAAAATAGAAGCAGACTTACACAAAGTGTGGAACTTGCACTTAAACTTTCAAAAGGTATTGTTATTGTTTCTGTAGATGGCGAAGAGCATTTATATAACAATTCTTATGCTTGTAGCGAATGTGGCTTTTCTTTTGAAGAAATCTCCCCAAGGTTATTTAGTTTTAATAGTCCTTTTGGGGCTTGTAAAGAGTGTGATGGTTTGGGCTTCACAACTGATATAGATGAAAGTATGATTTTAAAAAAGAGTGATAAAACCCTAAGGCAAGGTGCATTAAGAATTTGCACTTGGACAATGGATGTAAGTGCAGTAAGCGATGTTTATCTTAATGCATTATCTAAAAAATATAACTTTAGTCTTGATTTGCCATTAAAAGATTTACCTAAAGAAGTTTTGAATATTTTATTATATGGCAATAATGGGGAAAATTTGGAACTTAGTTATAACAGTGCAAAATTTGCAGGAAGTTACACTGGCAGTTGGGAAGGCGTTATTCCTAATTTACGTAGGCGTTTTAGCGAAACAAAAAGCGAATATGCAAAGCAGGAAATTTCAAAACTAATGCGTGAAACAGATTGTAAAACTTGTCACGGTAACAGGTTAAATGGTCAAGCACTTTCTGTATATGTTGGTAAAAAGAATATTGCAGAATTAACCAATATGAGTGTTTTAGAACTTAAAGATTTTGTTGCTAACCTAAAAATTAAAGAAGCAGATAAAGCAATAGCAGAACCAATTTTAAAAGAAATTAATGCAAGACTAAATTTTTTGTGTGATGTTGGTTTAGATTATTTAACTTTGTCTCGAACTGCAAGAACATTAAGTGGAGGGGAGGCTCAACGCATTAGACTTGCAACTCAAATAGGAAGTGGGCTTGTTGGTGTGTTGTATATTTTAGATGAGCCAAGCATCGGGTTACATCAATACGATAACGATAAACTTCTTGCCTCATTAAAAAAATTAAGAGATTTAGGTAACACTCTTATTGTTGTGGAACACGATGAAGATACAATTAAAAGTGCTGACCATATTGTTGATATAGGCGCTTATGCGGGGGAACAAGGTGGTAATGTAGTTGCTCAAGGTTCTTTGCAAGATATTATTAACAATAAAAATTCTTTAACAGGAAAGTTTCTTTCTGGGGAAATTAAAATTGAAATCCCTGAAAAAAGGCTTAAGCCAAACGGCTTTATTTCTATAATTGGAGCAAGCCAAAATAACCTTAAAAAGATAAATGTTAAAATTCCTTTAGGGGTTTTAACAGTTGTTACTGGGCTTTCAGGCAGTGGTAAAAGTAGCCTTATTAACGAGATTTTATATCCTGCTGTTTCTAATAGAACAAACCGAACTTCGCTTCCAGAAGGCAAATATAAAGAAATTCAGGGGTGTGAGCAAGTAGATAAGGTTATAAATATCGATCAATCTCCTATTGGCAGAACTCCAAGAAGTAACCCCGCAACCTATATTGGTTTGTTTAGTTTAATAAGAGATTTATTTGCAGCTACCAAAGAGGCGAAAGAAAGAGGGTATAGCAGTGGTCGTTTCAGTTTTAATGTTAAAGGTGGAAGATGCGAAAGTTGTGAAGGCGATGGCGAAAAGAAAATAGAAATGTTTTTTTTACCAGATGTTTATGTGCCTTGTGCAGAATGTAAGGGGAAGAGATATAATAAAGAAACCTTGCAAGTTAAGTATAAGGGTAAAAGCATAAGCGATGTCCTTGAAATGACAGTTGAAGAAGCATTAGAGTTTTTTGACAATATAACTTCAATTAAAAATAAAATTAAAAGTTTGTATGATGTTGGCTTAGGTTATATTAGACTAGGTCAAAGTGCAACAACTCTAAGTGGTGGTGAAGCACAAAGAGTTAAGCTTGCAAGTGAACTGTGCAAGCGTAGCACTGGAAAAACTTTGTACATTTTAGATGAACCAACTACAGGATTGCATTCTTACGATATTAAAAAATTAATAAGCATTTTACAAAGCCTAGTAAATAAAGGAAATAGCGTTGTTGTAATAGAGCATAACTTAGATGTTATAAAAGTTGCGGACCAAATTATTGACCTTGGCATTGCTGGTGGAGATAAGGGAGGAAGCATTGTTGCAACAGGAACCCCAGAACAAGTGGCAAAAGTGCCAGAAAGCAAAACTGGAATGTTTATTAAAAGAATTTTAGAAAACAAATAATTTTTACAAATTATAATAAATTATTGCAAAATTTGTTTTATTTGTGTATAATGAAATTGTGAAAAACTTATATGAAGTATTAAGAGTAAGAACAACTGCCACTCAGGAACAAATTAAAAGGGCATATTTAGAACTTATAAAAAAATATCACCCAGATAGATATTTGGGTGATAAGGTTTATGCCGAACGCTACACAGCAGTTTTAAATGAAGCTTATTCAATTTTAAAAGACCCTGAGAAGCGTAGAAATTACGATGAACAACATAATATTAATATTAACCCTACTAAGAAAGAACTTAGAGAAGAAGATAGGCAAATTAAGAGAGACAGAAATGCAGAAAAACATATGCCTAGAAAAAACTATGAACAAGAAATTTCTATGATGTATTTTAAAAATGCAGAAAGAAAAAAGCCAAGGAAAAAAAGTGTTGTTAAAAAATTCTTAAAATCTAAATTTTTCTTTTGCATTTTGTTTGTGGTTGGTTTAGAAATTGCAATAATTATTTTATTTTATTATATTAAGTGGTAAATAAAAAAATATATGCTTAAAACAATGTATAATTTTTAAAATAATTAATAAAATAATTTCATTTAGAATTAATATAGTTTTATAAAATTTTGTTAATAAACAAATTCATTTAATATAAAATTTAGTTTTTCTTTTTAGTAAAAATTCATTAAAAAAAGCACTAAGATTTAACTTTTAGTGCTTTATTTTTTTTAATATATTAAAACGTTAAAATGAAAAAACTTAAAAATTTTGTTTAATTAGGTTATTATTTTATAATATATAAATTTGAATTTTTGTAATAGTTGGTAATATTAAATTTTGAAGTTTATTTAAGTGGAAAATAATTTTTAAATTTTTTAAAGTAAATTATTTATGTTAAAGCCCATAAAATATGTGAACAATTTACTATATTCCTTTATAACGGCAATGTTTTCTATTGCTAAACTGCTATCATTATTCTTTATTGCTGTTGATAGTTTAACAAAACTTTCATCTACCGATTTAATTTTTTCATAATTAGTAAAATAACATATTTTATTTTTTGCATCTTCCCAAAAACTATTTAAATTTTCAAAACTTGTTTTTACTTCTTTTCGTTCTAAATTTTTATCATCAATTTCTATTGCCTGAGAAACTTGATCCGATTTTACTGCAAGATTATATAAAAATTTGTTAACATAAATCTGTTCTAAGGTAGAAATGGCAATTAAAACAAGTAGTAAAAACAAAACTGCAATTAATCTTTTCATTTTGTTTTCATCTCCAATTGTTTTTTAATTGTTTTACAAGGCTTATATTTTTCTTGAAGATAAAGTTCTCCAGTTTGGTCTGTAGAAAGAATTAAAACATCTTTTATTTCCTTAATGTTTTCTTCCTCTAAAATTTTTGTTATATTCTTTTCTTGCAAACCTAAATATTCCAAATTATCATATAAAAGTTTTCCATCGTTTATAAGAATAATGTTAAGGCTGTCAGTTCCTTTAATACCCATATTTTCATTATTAACTGGTTGAGCAGAACTCTTCAAAAGAACGCTTATGTTCCCATTAGTTTCTACAATAGCAAATGCAACATCATTTAAATTAAAGCACTGGGCGGTCCTCAAACCTTCTGTTAAATCATTAAGTGTCATATTAAGTTTTTTTAAGGCATTATAGTTAATACCATCCCTGTCTATAACAATAATTGGCCTACCATTAAGAAGTTTTCTAAAGAAAATACTTTTACGATTTAAAACAGTGAATACATAATGCAAAATAACTAAAGTAAATAGGGGAACAATTCCAAAAACAATTGGAATAGTACTGTCGCTTATTGGTATGCAAGCAAGGTCGGCAATAATTAATGTTACAACCAACTCAAATGGTTGCATATCGCCAATTTGTCGTTTGCCCATAATGCGCACAGCAAACAATACAATACTATAAACTATTAAAGACCTTAAAACTAATGTAATCATATTATTAGTTTTTTTATTTTAATTAAATTTATGCAAATAACTTAATTCTAAATAAACAATTAACAA
>CAJUBT010000020.1:13253-24424 GCA_910584815.1 uncultured Christensenella sp.
AATATAAAACTAAAAATAAATTTATAATTTAGTTATGTTAAAGCTTAATAGTAAAACATTAAACATATTTAAAATAAAAAGTTTAATGCAAAGTTAATAAGTCTATTTAATACCTTATATTCATTAATACCCAATGTTTTTATGTAATATTTATTGTAAAAAATTAAATCTGCAGTTATTAAATTTATTATAGTTAATTCATAATAAGTTAAAATTGCAATAAAATTAAAAATACTTTATCGAAAAAGATAAAGCATTTTTAATAAATTTAATAAAATTATGTTTTTTTAACTCTTTTTATTCTTTAATTTTTTGTTGAATAACTTTGTTGAAAAGCTAGGTTTCTTAGGAACCAATTTTTTAAAATTTAAGAAAGATAAGTTATATAGGTTCAAAATAAGTGCTAGTAATAAAAAGAATATTTCTGCAATAACACAAGAAAAACCTAAACTAAAAAACAGTGGTAAAAATTTTGAAAGTAGAGAATAAGTAAATTTTGAAATTAAAACTGCTGGAATAGAACAGGCAAACAATTTAAGTAAATAAGAAAAATTAAAGAAATTGCTATTTAATTTTTTGTTAAGCAACCGAATATTTAAAATAATTGCCATAACTAAACTTGCCCCCATTCCCCAAACAAGAGATAAAATGCCCAAACTTTTTGTTAAAAATATTATAGAAAAGAATAAAAACACAGAACTTATTAAATAGTTTCTAAAACTCTTAACTTCTAAGTTAAGTGCATTTAAACAAGAAGTTGTAATGCCTGTAACACAAATTGGAATAACAAGTGGGCTAGCATATGTCAAAAATACGCCTGATTGAGTGTTGCTATACAAAAATTCACCAATAGGGGAACCTAACGCATAAAACACTGGGGCAAAAAGAAAGGCAACAAACAAAGCAAATTTCATAGAAAAATTTATTCTTGTGTTTATGTCGGTATAGTTTTGAGTGCTAAGGGCTGAAGATAAATCTGGAATTAAAGTCATTGAAAGAGCACCTATTAGTGTTGATGGTATGTAAAGAAGTGGGAAAGTCATACCCATTGCAACACCAAAAATACTTAAAGCTTGCTCATTGGTGTAACCAATTGAAACTAATCTTAAAGGAATTATAATAGATATTATAGGCATTAATAAACTTGAAACAATTTTTACTATTGTTATTGGCACACTTTCTTTAAGGATAGGTTTAAATTGCCCCTTAGGATTATAAAATTTGCCGCCAATTTTAAGATAAACAATAAACACCAAAACAGAAGATAACACACAAGCCACAACCATAGATAAAGTTGCAACCATAACAGCATCACAGGCTGTGTAGAAAAATGCAAATATTATAACGCAGAATACAGCACGAATTAATTGTTCAACAAATTCTGTTAAACTAACCCAAAAATATTTTTTATGCCCCCATATGTTCCCACGCAAAATGCTATAAACACTAGAGAAAACAAGGGCAGGTAATAAAGTTATAAGAATATTTAAACAGCGTTTATCGGTAAATAGTAAAGAAAAAACATTTCTAAAAATTAAAACAACGCTACATAAAATTATTGCGGTTATTAATCCTATAATTAAGGCTGCAGAAACAGAAGAAAATTCTTTCTTTTTATTGTTAGAGGTTACGCTTACAGATGTTATTTTGCTTATAACAAGTGGTAATCCACTAGATATGAAAGTTTCTAACACCATATAAATAGAAAAGGCTATTTGATAAGCACCTAAGCCCTCAGCCCCAATACTTCTAGATAAAAGTATTCTAAATAAAAAGCCAAGTGTTCGTGTAAGAACGGAAAACGATGTTAGCATCGCTAAAATTTTAAAAAGTTTTTTCACTGTTAATTTAGTCTCCTTGTTATTCAAGTTACATTTTAATTTTTATCTTACTGCTGTGTGTTTAATATATTTATAATAAATAAACATAACTTTAAGTAATTTAAACTATATAAAACTATGTTAATGAATAAAACAATTAACAAGCATTATATTTACTCGTGGCACAGAAATTTAAATAAACTTGGCTAAAAAGTAAATTTATTTTTTGCTTTAAGTTAAGAAATTTAAAAAAATAAACAAAAATAAAACAAAATTAATATATATTTATTATTATAAAATAAAATAAATTACACAATTTTAGGAGATTATAGATTTATATGAGTGCAGAAGGCATTGTTTACTTAGATAATTATTTAAATAAGCAAATTGTTATATGTTACGAAGATTGCACAAAAGAAGATTTTTGTTATAAACATTGCGTTTCAACAAATTGCTTAAATTCAAATCAAGAAAATTTTAGAGTAGGGGAATATGTGCTTATTAACAATAAACCAACTAAAGTTCATATTGTAAAACCAAAAGATACTTTACAAAGCATTGCAACAAAATATGATGTAAGTGTTGAAAAAATTAAAGAGAAAAATAAAATTAATGCTATTTTTATTGGACAACAATTATTTATTTAGTTGCTAAAAGTTTTTAAAAAAGTTATAATATTTATGTGTGTCAAAAATTTTTAGCTAACATAAATTTATATTTTTTTTCTATTTAGATTATTATAAGTAATTTAAAAAACAAAGAAATAATAAAATAAATATATTATAATAAGTTATTTTAAATAAAAAATATATTTGAAAGTAAAACCAATTTATGTTAGTTAAAATAAAATTATTTTATTAAAATTTAACTTAAAATAAAATTATTAAAACGAAGGCAAAAGCTTATTAAAAGTTAAATAGAGTAGGACAAGCAAATTAAATAAACCAACACTTAAATTTTAAAAATAAGGATAAATTTATGGTTGAAATAAAAGAAGTTAAAACAAAGAGTGATATAGCAAAATTTGTAGAATACCCAAACAAACTTTATAAGGGAAACGAATACTTTGTTCCATTTTTTAGTGGAGATGAAAAAAATAAATTTGATAAAGATAAAAACGAATCTTACGATGATTGTATTGTAAAATGTTTTTTGGCAATAAGAGATAAAAAAATTGTTGGTAGAATAGCAGGCATTATTCAAAAATTACATAACGAAAAAACTGGAGAAAAGAGAGTACGATTTTCTAGATTTGATTGTATTGATGATGAAGAAGTTTCATATGCTTTATTTTCTGCTGTTGAAGGATGGGCAAAAGCACAAGGGATGGAAATTATCCACGGACCAATGGGTTATAACGACCTTGATAGAGAAGGTATGCTTATAGATGGTTTTGACCAAATGTCTACTTTTGAAGAACAATATAATTACGAATATTACCCAAAATTAGTTGAAGCATATGGCTTTAAAAAGGAAGTAGATTGGGTTGAGTATAGAATTTTTACCCCAAAGGAAGAAAACGAAAGAATAAAGCATATTGCAGATGTAGTTGCAAAAAGATATAAATTAGAACTTGTAAGGCCAGACAACCTTAAACAGTTTATTAACGATAATAAACAAGAAATTTTTCAAGTTTTAGATGCTGCATACTCTCCGCTTTATGGTGTTGTGCCAATGTCTGATAAAGTTAAAGATGCTGTTGTAGCACAATTTAAATTAATTTTAAATAAAGATTTTATTGTTTGCATTAAAAATGAATTTGGGGCGATAATAGCTTTTGGGTTGGTTTTTCCATCTCTTTCAGAATCAGTTAATAAAAGCAGAGGTAAAATTTTACCATTTGGCATTTTTAGAATGTTAAAACAAATTAAAAATCCAAAATCGGTAGATTTGGGTTTAATAGCAATAAGGCCAGAATATCAAAATAAAGGGGTTAACACTCTTATACTATCAGCACTAATAAAAGGAATGATAGATAAAGGCGTTAAATATGCTGAAACAAATTTGATGCTAGAATATAATAATAGAATTCAAACTCAGTGGAATGTTTTTAATTATGTAGAGCATAAAAAACGCAGATGTTATATTAAACATATAGATTAATTAAATATTACAAGAAAAGAAAGATATTAATTTTATTTAGTATAAAAAATTAATATCTTTTTTAATTTTTGCTTATGGTTAAGTTAGAGGATATATAATTATCAAAATAAATTATCATCCTATGAAAAATAAATTAAATTGTATATAACATATAAAATATCAATATTTTTATATAAAATTTTAATACTTAAAAATATTTTCTTATGTTTAATATTTTAAAAAAATATGATTATCTATAATTAAATCAATTTTTTACATATTATGTTTTAATTTTTTATTTTATAACTGTATTTGTTTATTTTAAGCTATTAAAAAAATCATAAGTGGAAAAACTTATGATTTTTTAAATTGTTATTTACCTTTGTTTTTGTTATTAGTTTTAGAGAATTTATTATATTTTTTCTTCTTAACTTTTCCTGTATTAGAACTTTCATCGGTTTCTGCTTCTAGTTTTGCTTGCTCTTTTTCAAGTTCTTCTTGTTTTATTTTAATAAACTCTTCTTTAGATTGTTTCTTTCTTTCATTAATAATTCTAGTTTCTTCATTCCTAATATTAACTGGATCTGTAATATAGGTTAGGGCAGATTGTAAATAAGCAATTTGTTTGTCTATTTTGTTAATATCTTTTGTTTGATTAATAAGAACTTTATTTTTTTCTTTCTCATCTTGTATATCTTTTGTTTCTTCTTCATATTTTGCAACAACATCAAGTTTTTGTTGTTCTAATTGTTCAAGTTCTTTATTTAAATCAACAACTTTTTGTTCACGACTTAATTTTAATTCTCTCTTAATTTCGTATTCATCAACTGCAAAAGGAGATTTTTCATATTCGCCAGCTTTAATTTTAGCAATTTTGCGTTTTGGAATTTTTCTAATTGAATAACCAACAATTGCTAGTATTAATGCAATTACCAAAATAATGGAGGAGAGTAGTGCCCAAATATTAATTCCATTATCATTGTTGTTTTCTCCATCATTAGAAGAGTTATTGTCATCTTCTTCTTTTGGTTCTTCTATAACTTTTGAAACGAGAGTGTTTTTGTCTTGTTTAACTGAAGCATATTCGGCTTGGTCTATTTCTACTATTCTTAAATCATCGAAATAAACAGAACCTTGTGTTTCGCAATTTTCATTGCCTAGCCCAAGTAAAACTTTAACATTTTGTTTTGTTTCTGCTAAAACATAAATAGAGTATTTTACCCAACCATTATTTTCTGTTTCAGTAACAGAAATGTTTGTAAACTTGTTTTTGTTACTGCTATTCTCAATAATATTTCCCTCTTCATCTATGCTAACTAATTCAAAATATGCACCAAAGTTATTTCCAACGCCAGTTAGGGTAGAGGTTTTCATCCATACTGAGAATTCATAGTAAGAGTTTTCTGTAAGTTCGTAAGTGTCTATTGTTTTTAAAATTTGAACACCTGGTGTGCTGTTGTTTATAACTAAAATATTTTTATCTATCGCATCTTCACGAACTTTTAAACTATCATTGCCAGCTGTGTTTATTATTCCATTATATTGAGCAGAATTTTCTTCATTTTTGTAAACAAGTAAAGAATCTTGTTTATAAACATTTCCGCTTACTATTTGATTTGAATGATTATAAAAACCATTTTCTAACAAATCCACATAAATTGCATTTTTATATTTCTTTATATCATTTTCAGATTTTGGAGATAAGAAGTTTGTTAAATTAAAATCTGTTTCACTGCTTTTATAGGTTACATGGTCAAAGAATGCATAACTATCATTATCGCCAGTATTTTCTTTTGCGTGAGTACCAAGCACTAAGTTTATATTTTTAGAAGCCATTCCATTTTTAATGTAAATGGAATAAGTTGTCCATTCGTTTGCAGAAATTTGGTCTATACTTGCAATTGTGTCATCCCCGCTAACCACTTTAATAAATGCTTTTGAATTATTTAATGTTTTAACAGCCACGCTGAGTTTAACAATAGTTGGGGAAGAAATTGAGTTTTCAGATAAGGTTATGTTGCTTGATGAGGAAGATTTATAATAAACATCTTCTGCTAAAGCATTTCTTACCATTAAAACATTTTCGTAGGTAAGTGCTGCACTTGTTGGTAAGCCAGATATCTCAGAATTGTTAGGACCAGGATTTTGATACGAATATAACCCGTAGTTTTTAGAATCTTTGTTAAAATATTCTTCTCTTACTCTTATAACACCACTGCTATCTTTATTGTTAATTAAATTGTTTAATAAGTTATCAGAAGCTGTCCAATCTTGAGGAATAGCAGGGTAGGTTATGTTAGAAGTTTTAGATGAAACAAAGTTGAAAGAGCCATTTGTAATATCGCTGGTGTCGGTTATGTTAGAGGATAAATTTAATTGATTTGTGTCACTACCTTTTGCATATTCAACACCACTTATTTTTTGTAATGTGATATTATCTATAATTGCCCAACCAGAAACTTTAGTTTCTTCTGTGCCTAATTTAATTATCATTTCTAGTTCACAATCTTTCCAAGCATTACCACGAATATAAAAATCTACACGAGTAAAGCCATTGTATGCACCGCCTGAAGAAGATGTTAAATTTGTTTGCGATTTTGAAATAGCATCTTGTCCGCTAATAATTTCACTTGTGTTTGTTAGGGTAATATCTAAACCGCCTGTAGAAATGTTTCCAGTTTTCATAAGTAATGAAAGTCTGTAGAAACCATTTTGCTCTATTTTAATACGATTGTCTTTATTTGTTTTAATAGTGGTTGCTGTTTCATCAACATTCATTATAAGAAGTTCTTTATTGTCGCCTTCAATGCCTGTGTTGTTGTTTGCATAGTTATCTCTATCTAATTCAAAGTTTTTAACAAGAAGTTCATTAATAGCACTTGCGGAATAAACATTAGTGTTAACCTTAGCATCAGAGTTATTAGTTTCAACAGTAAAGCCTTCTAAGTTATTTTCAAAATTTGAATTTTTAAAGCCTTCTATATAGTCATTATCAAAATTTAATTTTTTAATGTTGAAGGTTTTATCATTAGCAGAGTAGAAATCTCTATTTGCAATTTCAACAATTTCAACTTGGTCAAAGAAAACAGAACCTGCAGATGTGGTTTCTCTATAGCCACCAATTCTAAGTTCTATTTGGAAATCGTTAAAAGTATCAAAACTATCGGTTGCTACTAAAAAATAATATTCTTCCCATCTGCCATTAGTTGAAATGTTAACAAAGTTATTGGTGTTAACATCTTCATCATCTCTTGAAAGGGTAGTGTAAATAGAAGCCCTAGCACCATTGTCTGTTTTGCAGAAAATTCTTATTGCATAGAACTTGTCATTATCTAAATTAATTTTAGAACTAATGTATCCATATTTAGTTGGCAATCCGCCATTAGAAACCATAGCAAGAATGTAGTTATCAAAATTGCTATTAGTATCATTATCTCCAGGTTTTTCTGGGTTTTTAGGAATTCCATTATATTTTGTGGCACTAAATTTTTCTCTGTCCACATTAATAATGCCACTTATAGTGCTGGTTTCTAAAACATCCTCAGCAACACTCCAATCATCTACAGAATCTGGTAAACCTTCACCTTGAGTTTTGTGGCTTGTAAATTTACCATTCTTAATTTCTATAGAAGTGGAACCATAGTTGCTGGAAGCAAATTCAGTAACAGCACTTGTGCAGATGTTTACAAGTGCATAGGAATTAAAGAAAAATGCTGAAATTGCTAGAACTAATATTAGTAATATTTTTTTTGTATAATTAAGTTTCTTCTTCATAGCATACCTTTTAAAATTGATATTTAACATTAAAAAGTTATTTTAATTTAAATTATTTAAGTATTAATAAATTACAAAATAAATGTAAAAATAACTTAATTACTTAAATTTAGATTTTAGCCTTTTTTAATGTTTAGTAATAACTAGAATATTATATATTAAATATAATAAAATTGCAATTAATTTTTTGTTTAATGGCAGTAAAATGTAATAATTTTTTGAACTTTTTTTGTTAATTTATTGTTACAAATTTATGTTTTACTTGCATTAGAAAGTATTATAAATAAAAAAACTATTTTTTAAACATAATAACATTATGAATAAAAATTTAAAACT
Organism: uncultured Christensenella sp.; assembly: GCA_910584815.1. GTDB lineage: Bacteria > Bacillota > Clostridia > Christensenellales > UBA1242 > UBA7862. The sequence goes on from CAJUBT010000020.1 coordinate 21,266, forward strand.
TATTTTATTTTTACTTTCAGCAGTTGTTGTGGGATTTATAAACGGAATATTTGGTGGCGGCGGGGGAATGCTTTGTGTTCCTTTGCTTAAAATGTTTTTGGGGTTAGATGATAAAAAAGCACACGCTAGTGCAGTGCTTGTTATGGCAATAATAAGTATACCCACGCTGATTATTTATATAACAACTATTCAAATTAGTTGGATTAGTGCAATTTTTTTAAGTCTAGGAGTTTTATTTGGTGGGCTTATAGGTGGCGCATTGCTTAAAAAGTTAAAGAACGATGTTATTAACATAATTTTTATAATTATTATGTTTGTTGCGGGTTTTAAAATGATTTTTTAACAATGTTTAATATAAAAATTAACCTATGAAATTAATTTGTTTGCTTATTTCTTTTTTTATAAATAAATTAAAGCAATTTATTATTTTATTTAACTTTAAAAACAATTATTATATTATGCTTTTATATAACAGAATTTTTAAATGCTTACTTACAATTTATTAATTTTAGAAAGAGGTTTAAAATAGAATGAATAATTTTTTGTTCGTTTTGCTGGGACTTATAAGCGGTCTTGCTGGAGGAATGGGAATGGGGGGAGGAACATTACTTATTCCTCTTGTAACATTATTTTTAGGGGTGGCACAAAAGGAAGCTCAATTTTTAAATATATTTTCATTTGTAATAATGGCTGTTATTGTGGTTATTTTCCATATTAAAAATAAATTAATAGATGTTTATCCTGCAGTTATGTTTTCGCTTTTTGGGGTAGGGTCTGCCGTGGCATCGGCACTTCTTGTAAGACAAGTGGAAAACACAACTTTAAGAATTATGTTTGGAATATTTTTAGTTGTACTTGCTGTAATTCAGTTTGCCAGTTTTTTAATAAATAAAAAACAAAAAAAATAAATTTAACAATACAAAAGTTGTTAATTTCTTTACAAATATATTTATGTTTTGCTATAATGCAATTGTATATTACTAATGAAGGAGATTAACTTTTTATGGTAGATCCAGAAAAATGTATTGGCTGTGGAGCTTGTGAAGGCGTTTGCCCAGTTGGAGCAATTAAAGTTGAAAATGGCGTTTCTCATATAGATGAGGATATTTGCATTAAATGTTGTAGTTGTGAAGGCATTTGCCCTGTAGAAGCAATAAAAATTAATAAATAATTTTTAAATTAAAATAGTTAATATTATTGATTTTTTATTATTTAAATTTTAATTATTAAAATGTCAAAAAAATGTCAAAATTAAAAAAAACTTATTAAAAATTTAATAGGTTATTTTTTGTTTTCTATTTTTATGTTTTTTAAAAAAGATTAAGCAAAATTCGCAAAAATTTAAATTATTTTTAAATTAATTTAGTTTAAGAGTATAAGTTAAATTATTCAAGTTTTGGCACGTAATTAACTGCTTTTGTGGCTAAAAATGTATAATAAGTATATAAAGGTACTTTCTTTATTTTACCAAAAATTTAAAAATAAAAATATGTTGACTTGTTCAGTGTTTTAAGTTATAATCAGCGTAGAAAACTTGAAGGAGAGACCGCATTGGATAAAATAGCAATAGTAGATTTGGGTAGTAGTAAAATAGATTTAGTTCTTGCAAATGTAACGCCAGAAGGTAATTTTGCAGTTTTTCAGGAAATGACTGAAACTGTTAAAATAGTTAACGATTTTGATGGCGAAGGTTTGTTGAGAATTGCAAGAAGTAACGAAGCCCTAACCATTCTTAGAATGTATAAAATGGTTTGTGATGTTAACAGAGTTCAAAATATTATTGCGGTATGTTCTCATAACATTAAAAACTTAAAGAATTATCGCAGTTTTTTAGATGAAATTTATAATTCTTGTGGCTTTAAATTTAAAATTATGACAGAAGAAGAAGAACTAGGGGCATTATATACAGGGGTAGTTAATTCTATAGATGTTCCAAAGGGCGTTATTTTTAATGTAAGTGGTGGTAGCACAAAAATTGTTCAATATAATAGAAGGAACATTTTAAACGAAGTAATTATTCCTTTCGGTAGCTATACACTTGCAAAAATTATGGAAGAAGAGAAAAACCCAGAGAAAGCTTGTGAAAAAATGGCTGAAGATTTTAAAAAAGAACTTCAAAAAATAGAATGGTTAGGCAATATAGAACCAGAATTTTCGTGTGTTGGTGTGGGCGGTGCTGCAATTGGTGTTCAGTTATTGTCAAGAAAACTAAAAAAATATCCACTAGATTCTGCACATAACTATGTAATGTCAAGTAAAGATGTTACAGATGTGTATAACCTTGTAAAAACTTTAGATATAGATAAAACCAAAAAAATAAAAGGTATTTCTGCTGACCGCAGTGATGTTTTTGCAAGTGGTATTTGTATGGTTAAAGCAATTTTTGATGCTTTTAACTTTGAAAACATAACAATTTCAACAAAAGGTATGAAAGAAGGAATAATTTATTCTTCTGTTGTGCCTGGCACAAACGAAAAACCTATTTCTGATTTGCTTGGTTTTAGTTTAGATAATATCAAAACTTTCTATGATGGAGAATATTCAAATTCAACTCAAGTGGGAGATTTAGCCCTAATTTTATTTAGGCAATTAAAAGTTCTACATAAATTGCCAAGAGGATACATTAAGGTTTTAAGAATAGCCTCCGTTATGCACGATTGTGGGCAAAGAATTAAATTTTATGACCACGAAAAAAATAGTTTTAATATAATTTTAAATTCCGACATCTTAGGTGCAAGTCATAGGGAAATTGTACTTGCTGCCTTTGTTAGTGCTAGCCAAACTCTTAGTGATTTTAGCCTTACAGAATGGATAAAATATAAAGACTTATTACTAGAAGAAGATTTAGATGCGGTTAGAAAACTTGCCTTAATTGTAAGGCTTGCAGAAGCCTTAGATAAAACTCACAGAGCAGTTGTGCAAGATATTAGTTGTGATATTTTAGGCGATAGCGTTATTATGAAAACTATTGTAACTATAGATGCTTCTATAGAAATTAGAGAAGCATTAAAATCTTCTCAAGATTTTAAAAAGGTATACAAAAAAACTTTAGAAGTTTTATAAAAGTCTAATTATAAAAAAACAACAATCAATTTTGATTGTTGTTTTTTATTGTAATATAAAACCACCAGATAGTCTGGTGGTTCATTTTAGGTTTAC
>CAJUBT010000021.1:0-3156 GCA_910584815.1 uncultured Christensenella sp.
ACTAAATTAATTTTAACTATATTGTAATTAAATTATTTTACAGAATTTTAAAAATAAAATTTAATCTTTATTTTTAATTTTTTTATAAACATAAAATGGTATGAAAAACAGGAATTGTAAGGCAAATACGAAAATGCCAATAAGAATAAATTGAAGTGGAAAATTTAAATATATGCCAAGACTTTCAAACGCTGGAACATATTCTAAATAAAACAAGTTATTTGGCTGCCCAAGAACAAAATATACTACAATACAAATAATTCCAAATATTACAAGAGATAAAAACCACTTCCAAAGGTCAAGAAAACGATTAGTGTTTATCCATTTTGAAAAAATAAAGAATAAACCAAGCATTATGGTTATTGCTCTTAGTAGAACAGAAACTAAATTATAAAGGTGATAAAATTCAAAATTGGTGTTTAGAAAAGAAGGATATATTAAGTTTGTAATTGCAATTATAGAAGAAACTGAAAAAACAAAAGCTAGGCCAAACGATTTGTGTTTTTTATCTTTTTTAGTTAAACTTGCAAGTAATATTAAAACTATGCTTATATATAAAGATAATGTAAAAAAGTTTAAGTTTGTTATATTTAAAAACGATAAACTTTCGTTATTATGCTGTAAGTAGAAATATCTCCATACTAATCTTCCAACTTCTAACAACACTAGAAAAATCATAGATACTAAAACAAATATTCTTTGAAATTTAAACCTTTGTCTAGTAGCATACATAGAAAAAAACACAATTATAACAAGGCTTATAAATAAAATAATAAAGTGTTGTTTAGCATAAAAATATTCTATATTACTATTTGTGTTTTCTAGCGTTATAAAACTATTCAATTTATTATCCTTTTAACATATTTAGTTTAGATAAAACTGTTTTTTTTGTCAATTTATTATTAACTTTTTATAATTGTTTGAAAAATGTTTTTAATTGTGATAATATACTATTGTTAAAATAATATAAATAAAAATAGTTTAAAAGTATGTGCGTATATAAGTGGCTAAAAAAATATTAAGAGGGTATGCTGTTAAGATTTCATTTATAAAAAACTGTTATTTTTAAAATAAAAATAACTTTTGGTGAATATTTAATTAAATTATTTTTAATAAAAGGTTTGTTTATATAATTTAACAACAAAAAAATGCTTAGTTAATCTTTAATTTTAAAACATTACATATTTAAAATACATTGTTTGCAGGTATAGTTTAGTGGCAAAACATCTGCTTCCCAAGCAAAAGTTGCGGGTCCGATTCCCGCTACCTGCTCCAAATAAATTAAAAAGCCTTCTCTTTTTGGGGAAGGTTTTTTATAAACTTTAAATTTATTTTTTAATTAAAATATTGTTTTTATAATAATTAAGGTTTGACAGATAATAAAATAATATGTAGAACAAAACTGTTAATTTGAAATTTTATTGTTGACTTAAATTTTTTTTGATGATATAACATTTAAAAATAAAAGGAGAACCGCCAGTGAGAATTTATTTTAATAACATTTTATAGGCATTATAGAAAAAGAAATGTTAATTGCTTCCTTTTTTTGTTGTGCCAAACAAGGAAGTTTTTAAAATAAATTCTTATATTTTATAGTATTAGTAAGTATTAATAATTTAAAAATATAGTTTTAAGTCATAAGAAAATTTCCTTGTGACTTTTTTATATTTTTAGGGGGTGTAGTATGGCTCAAATTAACATACAAAATTTAACTTTTGGATACGATAATGGAAGTGAAAATATATTTGAAAATGTAAATTTTTCTTTTGATACTAATTGGAAAATTGGGCTTATAGGCAGAAATGGCAGAGGTAAAACAACTTTTTTAAATTTACTTATGAAAAAGTTTACCTATAAAGGTAAAATTACAGGAACAACTCATTTCGATTATTTCCCTTATGAAGTTAAAAACAAACAAAAATTAGTGATTGATTTAATTCCAGAAATTTATTCCAATTTTGAATTGTGGGAAATTATAAAGAAAATGATGGAGTTGGAACTAGAAGAAGATTGCCTATATCAGCCTTATGAAACACTTTCAAACGGGCAACAAACTAAGCTTTTGTTATCTATACTTTTTGCAAAGGAAAATAACTTTATTCTAATTGATGAACCTACAAATCATTTAGATAGTTATTCAAAAGAGTGTGTAAAAAAGTTTTTAAATAAGCAAAAAGGTTTTATTGTTGTTTCACACGATAGAGATTTTATAGATAGTTGCGTAAACTACATTATTTCTATAAATAAAAATGATATTGAAATTCAAAAAGGAAATTTTTCTTCTTGGTGGGAAAACACTAAGAAACAGGAACATTTTGAATTAATGCAAAACGAAAAAATGAAGAAGGAAATTTATAGGTTAGAAGAAAGTTCTAAGCAAACTCAAGATTGGTCTGATAAAGTAGAAAAAACTAAAAATGGAATAAGAATTGCAGGGCTTAAACCCGATAAAGGAGCCATAGGGCATAAAGCGGCTAAGATGGCGCAAAGAAGTAAAGCTATTGAGTTTAGGCAAAATAAAGTAATTGAAGAAAAATCAAAACTATTAAAAAATGTTGAAAGACAAGACGATTTATTTTTAAACTCTAGTAACATAAAAAGCGATGTTGTTTTAGAAGTTAGAAATTTATCTGTTTTTTATGGTAAAAAGAAAATTTTAAATGATGTTAGTTTATGTGTTGAAAGGGGAGATAAAGTTGCAGTTTGTGGTTGTAATGGAAGTGGCAAAACAACCTTGTTAAAAGTTTTGCTTGGTGAAACAATAAATTACTCGGGAACTATTTATAAAAACAGAGAAATAAAAATTTCTTATATAAGCCAAAAATACGATTGGCTTAAAGGAACTATTGTAGATTTTGTGAAAGAAAACAACATTAATCAAACAAAGTTTTTTACTATGCTCGTTAAATTTGGTTTTCAAAAAAATCAGTTTGAAATTAACATAAGCAATTTTAGTGCTGGGCAAAAGAAAAAACTATTGATAGCAAAAAGCCTTTGTGAAGAAGCAAATTTATATGTTTGGGATGAACCGCTTAACTATGTAGATGTTATATCTCGCATACAAATAGAACAAATGTTAAAAGCAGCAAACATAACCTTAATTTTTGTTGAACACGATAGTGCGTTTGTTAGAAACATTGCCACAAAAACTATTAA
>CAJUBT010000021.1:3256-23781 GCA_910584815.1 uncultured Christensenella sp.
ATTTTAAAATATAACTAAAATAACTTTATATAAAATTTTATAGTTTAACTTAAATTTGTGTTATAATGAAGTAGGAGAAATTTATGGAAGAACTAAACACAACTTTGCTTCTTATAATAAAAAACAACAAAATTCTTTTGCCAAGAAAGAAGCGTGGCTTTGGTGAAGGTTTGTTTAATGGAGTTGGCGGAAAAGTTAAAGAAAATGAAACAATAAAAGAAGCAATTATAAGAGAAACTAAGGAAGAAATTAATGTTACTCCTGTTAATGTTGAAGAATATGGTTTTACAGAGTTTTATGAGTTTTATAAAGGTAGTAGAATAAAAATAAATATGACAACTTTTGTTGCAACAGATTATATTGGCACAATAACTGAAAGCGAGGAAATGGAACCTTTTTGGTTTGATGTTAATAATATTCCATTTGAGAGTATGCACCCTGATGATAAATTTTGGATGCCTATTTTGTTAAGTGGCAAAAAGTTTAGGGCTATGTTTAATATAGATGAAAATAATAAAATAGTAGATTATTTAATAAAAGATTTTTATTAAATAAAACAAAAATTAAAAACAATTATATTTTTTGTACACTTAAATGTAATTATTATGTTTTAATTAAAGGCATTACACTGAATATGGTTACACTGAAAATTTAATTGTTAATAACTTATTGAATATAAATTATATCTAATGTTAATTTAAGTTATTATTAAAATGGTTAAATTTACTTTTTAAAAACTTAATTATAAAAAAATAAAATTATTTATTAAAATTTAATTATAATTAAATTAAAAAAGTGCTATTTTAATTAATTTTTAATTATATTTTTTAATTTTTAACGAACATATAGTTTAGTTATATTTAATTTTTAGAACAACTGGTCGGTCTGGTTAAATATTAGGGTTTAAGTGGAATGTAGCGTTAGCATTGTTTAAGTTTAACCTTTTTATAATTGTTATATTTTATTAATAATGAATAATTATATATATTTTAATTTAATATAAAATAATAAAAAATATTAATATAAAATTTGTTAATAAAAATAAACTAAAAAATATAATTAAATATACATTTTAACTTTAAATTAATTTAATAATTAATATTATTTTACTTATTATTTTCATTAAAAGTAATATACAAAATAAAGTAAAAATTTTTTAAATTATATTTATTAAAAATAATTTTATATATAAATTAAAGGTTATTAAAATTACATTTATTTTATTTTTATTATAATAAAAAAAGCACCAATAATATGGTGTTTTTTTATTAAAGTTTTATTAGTAAAATTTAGGCATATATTTTAGTCTTTCCAAACATCGTTATTAATAAATTGAGTTAAAGCCATAATAAAGGATTGTTTAGTTAAATTAACTCTATTTAATTTTCCTTTAGTTAAATAATTAATTCCACCTACATTACTTCTTAGGTCGGCTTTGTTAAAAAGTTTATCCATAACAATTCCAAGTTCAGTGTTAATTATTTCATCAACGTATTTATGTGGAACAGGAAAGCCTTGGCTAGTTCCCCAACTTTCGTAACCAGTTTTATCTTTTATAACGGCAATATTAATAATAATCCATTTGCCAAGTAAGTTGGTTATGCCCGATTCAATTGCAACATAATAATCCGCAGATTCATTATTTGCCTTTGCATATTCAATTACATTATCAACTCTGTTTTTTGCACCTTTATAAATATCTTCGTTTACTGGTTCATCGGCAACATTTGAAGATACTGGGTAGCCAACAATTTCAACATCATTAAAAAATTCTTCAAAGGCTATTTTTGCTCCTTCAATTTTGGCTGGATTTTTAGTGGCTATTATAATTTTCATTAGTATTAGTTCCCTTTATTAAAAATAAAATTTAACTTTTTGTTTTTATAGAAAAAGTAAAATAACTTATAAAAGTAAATTAACCCAGAAATTTTTTAAAGTTACTATTTATTGCTAGTTAATGTTGGTTGTTTTATCACTTTTATTAGAATTATTTGTTTTGCTATTCATATCACTTTTTTCAACTTTTTTAGGCTTGTTTTGACTTTTATTTTCTTCTTTGTTGTGGGTGTTTACTTTATCTAGATTTTCAGATATCTTTGTTTTAGGTGCTTCTGTGTTATTTGAAATATTTTCAGTATTAGGTTGACTGTTATTGTTAGAAGTTTCGCCAGCAGTGGCAAATTTGCTTTCTAGTTTTTTACAAACAATATTAATAACAATATAAGTAACATATACGCAGGCTACGGTTATTAAAAAAGCAATGTAAACATCTGTAAAAAAGTGTGCTCCTGCCACTATTCTGGAAAGTGCAACTAGGAAAGTGTATATTGAAGCAACAGACCAAAAAATAATTTTGTTTTTCTTGGTGTTAATGTTTTGTATGTAATAAGGTAAAAGAACTAAAACGAATGTGCTAGCTGCTGCACAAGTGTGCCCAGAAGGAAAGGATTTAAAAAAGTCATCAGCATAAAAACTATTTGAACTAAATTTATGTTGGTTTATTGTAAACCAATTTGTGAAAAAACTAAATTCGTTATCTCCAGAGAAAACCATTGCCCTAAAACGAGTGCGGTCAAAAATATGTTTTGCAATTTGTATTATAGAGTTAGAAACAAAAGCCACAATAATAACTAACAATGCCCATTTCCAAAGTTGTTTAATTGTTTCTGGTTTAATTTTTGATATAAGAAAGTATGTTGTTGCAGTTATGAAAATAGGGAATAAAAAGATGGTTATAATGCCAATGGCTGAATGAATATAATCGGAAATACCACTAACATAAGGAACGAAATTATCTAGTGTTACATAAAAAAGGTAAATAGAAACAATGTAACTAATAAATAACACTATGCCTTGCAACAAATAGTTTTGCCATTTTTTTTGAAAAGGGTTTTTAAGTATGTAGAAAAATAATATTGCACAAGAAGATATTACAAGTAAATAAAGAACATCTTCTCCAAAACATTCTCCTATAATGGCAAATAAGTTGCTGGTATAATATTGCCCGTTTGGTAAATCTGCAAGGGCTTTGCTAATTTGTAAATCGAAAACAGTACCTAAAACAAGAACTATTAGCACACTTGCTACTATAGAAGAAATAATTGTTATTTTTTTGGACTTAGACATAGTTTAACCCTTTTTTATATATAAGATATGTTAATTATATACGCAAATATTAAAAAACTCAAAATAATTAAAACAAAATAAAACCCCAATTTGATATTTTTGGTTTAAATTTGTAGAAACTCATAAAAAATCAAAATGGGGAAGAGATTATATTTTATTTTTTAAAATACAAAGGTTTTAAATATTTTTAAATAATTGAAGAATTTTTGTTGCCAGCAATAAAATATTAGTTAAACAAAAAAATATTTTTTAAAAAAAGTTAAGTTAATTTGTTCTACGCCAAAACGGCTATAGAAACTAAGCAATAAACAATTAAACTTGTGGCATCTACAATTGTTGTTATAAAAGGGCTAGCAACAACAGCAGGGTCTAGGTGACATTTTTTTGCTAACATAGGCAGAATGCAACCAACAAGTTTTGCCACAATAACTGTGAACATTAGAACGAAAGATATAACAAGACATCTAATTATTGTGTAACCTTCAAACCCAAAAAGTAAATGGTCTATTAAAAGTAACTTTCCAAAACAAACGATGGCAAGCGAAAGCCCAAGTAAAGCGGAGGCTAAAAGTTCTTTCCAAACAACTTTATACCAATCTTTAATGGTAAGTTCTCCAAGTGCCATAGCCCTTATAACAGTAACGCTTGCCTGTGAGCCTGCATTTCCACCTGTATCCATAATCATAGGCACGCAAGCAACAAGGGCAGTGCTTATGGCACTAAGTTTTTCTTGATAAACATTTAAAATTAAACCCGTAAAGGTGGCACTAATTAAAAGTAACATAAGCCAAGGAATTCGATTTTTCCAAATAGAAAACACACTTGTTTTTAAATATGGCTTGTTTGTTGGTGTAATAGCCGCCATTTTTTCAAAGTCTTCGGTGGCTTCTTCTTTAATAACATCAATAATATCATCTACAGTTACAATGCCAACAATTCTGTTTTCTTTATCTACAACGGGAAGGGCCAAAAAGTCGTATTTAGAAAATATAGTTGCAATTTTTTCTTGGTCCATATCTGTGGTTGTTGCAACAACATTATCGGTAATAACATCTTTAATAGGCGCCCCTTTTTTTGCAAGCAGTAATTCCTTAATTGTTAAAACACCTTTTAAAGTTTTTTTGCTATCAACTACATATAAAACATTTATGGTTTCAGCTTCTTCGCCTTGTCTTCTAATTTCATCTAATGCTTCATCAGTAGTAATATCTATTTGCAAACTAATAAACTCGGGGGTCATAATTGCCCCTGCGGTGTCTTCTTCATAACTTAGATATTTATTAATAAGTTTTCTTGTTTCTGGGGTTGCCCCTTTAAGTGCTTTTCTAACAATGTTTGCAGGCATTTCTTCTAAGAAGTCTACAGCATCATCAGTTGCAAGTTGTTCAATAATAAAACTAAGTTCAGAACTATTTAAAAAGGTAACAATACCCTCTTGTGTTTCACTGCTAAGGTACGAAAAAACTTCTGCACTTAAGTCTTTAGATAATAACCTAAATAATAGCACAGAATTTGTAACATTTTCAGAATGCTCCATAATATCAGCAATATCTGGAGCTAGCATATCTTGAAGCAGTGTTTTAACTGCTTTGAAATCTTTCTTTTCAATTAGTTCTAATATTTCTTGTGACATAATGGTTCTCCCTTTTAAAGTTGGACTAATTTTTAAAACCATTTTTTAAAATTTCAAAGAACTTTTCATATTACTATTATTTTATTTTCTAAACCATTTTATTTTTTAAATTATAAAATTGCTACTTTTTGGGTTTTTAGCGTTATTTATAACTTTTTAAAAAGTCAAAATTGTTTGTTAAAAATTAAGTATTAAAATAAAATTTATTTAAATTTTTGATAGGTTAATAAAACAAATAATTTTATAAAAAGCGTTTGTTTAAATTGCTAATGTTCTTAATTATTTTAAAATATGGTAGGAGTTTTATTCGGGCAATTTAAAAGCACAAGAAATGTATTTTTTAAAAGCCCTAAATTAGTCGCACGGTTCGGGAGGTGCCCCACAATGTGGGCATTTGTCTTCGGTGGAACTGTATTTGCCTTTACAGTATGGGCAAGTCACTTTTTTAGGTTTTGGTTCCATATTATTGCCATTTTCTATGTTTCGTTTACTTTCTTCATAAGTTTTTTTAAGGGTGTTAATTGTATCTGCAACTGGCATAAAAGCCTGACGAATTTTTTCGTTAAAAGTTCTAGTATCCTTTTCTTCAAATTCATTTTCTTTTCTTTTAGATAAGTAAATTGCAATAAAAACAGCCGACCCAAAAAAGCCAACAATACATAAGCAAGTAAAAATCCAATTAATGCCAGCAAACAATGCGTTTGTTGAATAAATTTCAAAGCACTTTCCGTTTGTAAAGGTTAATTTAACAGAGTTAATTTTGGAAAAGGAACTTGCGTTGCCAGTTGTTATATGAGAAAAAATTATTTCGTTGTCATCTTCTGTTAAATTAGTTGTTATTTCAGTTTCAAAATTTTCAAAGGAAGAAAACCCTTGCCTTGTAGAGTAGTTAATGGTAACAACCACATTTTCAAAAGTTTTATCTGTTTCATTATCTATATCAAAACTAACGGTGTATGTATTTAACAAAGAGTTGTTTTTTGCAACAGGATTATCATAACTAAAATTTTCAAATTCAAAAGGAATAAGTAAACCAATAATACCAGCTAGAAAAATACAAACGAACACAGAAATTGGTATAAGTCTTAGAAGTTTTTTCATATTGTTTACAACTCCTTTTAATAAATAAAATTATACATTACATTATATAACAAAACTACTAAATTCGACAAGACTTATTTTTAAAAAATTTTTACTTTTTAAATACTGTTTTATGTTTTTTTGTTTGTTAATAATTTTTTTAAAAACTAAATAATTTAATTTGCGGTTAAACTTTATATACTAAATATTATATAAAATAAAAAACTCTTTATTGGAAGTAAAATGCTAACATATATAAAAAAACGATGAATAATAATTTCATCGTTTTTTTAAACCTTGAGGTTATAAAGAATTAGTTTTCTTTTTCTTCTTCAGTTTTTTCTTCAACAACTTTTTGTTCTAATGTAAGTTCTTCATCTTTAGGAATTTCTACAATAACTTCTTCTTTATTCTTTTTATTTTTTTTGTCTTCTTTTTTATTTTTCTTTTCTTTTTTATCTGTTTTTTTGTTTATATGTAAACCTTTACCCATAGCAGATAAAATATCTTCTTCTTCGCCAGGTTTTTGTTTGTGTTGTGCAGCTTCTTTTAAAGCTTCTTTTCTTACATAACTTTTTTTATTTGGGTCAACAAGAGCAACTTCAAGTTGATTAAATGGAATGTTAATGTTATTGCGTTTAAATTCGTTAAAGATATTGTCAATTAAATACCATTTTGTATCCCAGTAATCTGCGGAACTGCACCATACTTTTGCAGTTAAAGTTATAGAACTTTCCCCTAAGTTAGATAAAACAACTGATGGAGCTGGGTCTTCATAAACCATTTCGCAAGAAGCAAAAACTTCTTTAACAATTTCTTTTGCTTTATCTACGTTGCTATCGTAACTAATTGTAAAATCAAGGTCAACTCTTCTATATCCAAGAGTGTTAAAGTTTACAACGCTGCCACTCATAACTGTTGTGTTAGGAATATAAATTTTTTTGTTATCGGCTGTTTTTAAAATTGTGTAAAGCATTCTTACATCAACAACGCTTCCTTCTTTATCCCCAATTTGAACCCAATCGCCTTGTTTTAAAATGCTTGTGGTAATAACAATAAATCCGTTAACAAGGTTTTTAAGGCTATCTTGTAAAGCAAGAGAAATAGCAAGAGAAACAGCGGAGAATACAACGGTAAGACCTGTAATTGAAATGCCTAGAGATGATATAATTGCAAAAATTAAAATTAAATATAAAACAAATTTTAGAATTGATAGCACAAAAGATTGTATTGTTTTTTCAATTTTTGTTTTTGCAAGTTGTCTTCTTACAATTGCTAAAATAATTTTTACTATAATAAAGCCTAAAATAATTACTGCTAGGGTTATTAATATTGCAACCCAATTATTTTCGAACCATTTTCCAATGTCTTCAAAAAATTTCATAATAATAAACTTCCTTTGTATTAATTTTTTTAAGTTAAATTAAAATTTAACCATTAATATTTTTAATTTATCACAAACTATATGCAAGGTCAAGTGCTAATTTACACATAGTCATAAACATATTTTGCCTTTCTTCACTAGTTGTTAATTTGCCAGAATAAATTTCATCTGAAACAGTACAAATAGTTAAAGCATTGTTATTACTTTTTTTTGCATTTAAGTAAAGTGCAGCACATTCCATTTCAACCCCCACTGCACCAGAATTGGTTTGTTTTGTTACAGTTCCTTTACTTCCATAAAAAGTGTCGGTGGTATATATGCTTGCTGACCTTGCAAGAATATTATTTTGCTTTGATATTTTTATTGCCTTTTCAAGTAAGCCAGAGGAACATTCAATTTTGCTTTCACCATTTTCGGCATAAAAATTTAAGTAGTTTGTGTCTGTAATGCAATTTTCTGCAACTATAATATCTCCAATATGATAGTTCTTATTTATTGCACCAATTGTTCCTACTCTAATTGCATTTTCTACATTATAAAAGTTAAAAAGTTCATAACTGTAAATACCCATAGAAGCACAACCCATACCGCTAGACATTACTGAAACTTGCTTGCCATTATAATTGCCTGTATAGCAAAGGTTGTTGCGCACATTAGAAATTTGCTTTACATCGGTTAAAAATTTTTCCGCAATTAGTTTTGCACGCAATGGGTCGCCAGGTAAAATTACTGTTTTTGCAATTTCTCCTACTTTAGCATTGTTGTGAGGGGTAGGTGTGTTCATATAAACATTACTTCCTTTGTTATTTATAGTGGGTAAAATATGGTTTTATTCGGGTTTATTTAAGTTGTTATTTACTAAAAAAAATTGTTAGTTAAAATTTGATAAATTAAAAAGAAGGGTATAAAAGCCGAAATGCTATTTTTTCAATAAAATTTAATAATTATTTAGTAACATTAATTTAAGCATATTTTTATAATAATTTTTTAAAAAAATAAGTCAACTTAATTAAAAGTAAAATATTTGTTTGCCTTAGTTTTGTTTAACAATTATAATTAGTTAAAATATTTAAAACAATATTTATTTTTTTAATGCTTATTTTAACCTGAAATTTGCTGCTGAGTTAAAGCAATAAAATTTAATTATTATTTGTTTATAAAATAAAAGGTGGGGAAATAAAATGTTTAATGTTACTATAGATGGTAAGGCAGGTTGTGGAAAATCTACTTTAGCAGAAGAATTGTCTAAAAGGTTAGACCTTAAAAAATTTAACACAGGGGCTGTTTATAGAGGTATAACTTGTGAATATTTAAATAAATATGGTGAAAAATTGCCTAATGAAGAGGTTATAGAAGAATTTTTAAATAACCTTGAACTCTCAGTTGTTTTTGATGATAACAATGAACAGCATATAATTGTTAACGGGAAAGATTACACAAGCAGGTTAAGAGAAGAAATTATAAGCAACTTTGTTGCTAACATTGCCCCTTTCGATAACTTGAGGGAAAAAGTTAGAGAAATTCAAAGAACCTTTGCAAAAAATTATAATTGCATTATGGAAGGGCGAGACATTGGAACAGTGGTTTTACCTTTTGCACAGTGTAAATTATTTATAACTGCAAGCAATCGTGTTAGGGCTGAAAGAAGATATGAACAATTAAAAGGCACTGAAAATTGCCCAACAGTAGATGAACTTGTTGCAGAATTAGATGAAAGAGATTTTAAAGATATTAATAGAGAGCACGGAGCTTTGCTACCAGCAGAAGATAGTATTATTATAGACAACTCTAACGAAACGCTAGAGCAAACAATAACAAGATGTGTGAATATAATTCAAGATATAAAAAATAAATCAAATTTGAAGTAAGAAACTTAAATAATGTTTATAACAATTTAAGTTTTCAAAAAAATGAAGGTATTGAACCTTCATTTTTTATTTTTTTTCTAGGCATTAATTGCAAACTTTTGCTTTATTTAATAGTTAAAAAAGTTTAAGTGAGATTAAAAGTTTAACCAGTTATTACAATTACTGGCTTTGCTTTTTGTTAGCTTTAAAGATGATTAATTTATAGAAACTATTTTTTTTAAAGATAAACACTTTATTTTAGAATTTGTTTTAATGTTCTGTTTTAACTTTTAAAGTTTTCGTATTTTGCAATAGTTTATATAAGTTTATTTGTAAAATTAATCTTCTAAGCCTAGAAGATAATCTGTAGTAACACCAAAATATTTTGCTATTTCAATTAATGTATTAAAATCAGGTTCTCTGTACCCTGTTTCCCAACCACTAATGGTTGTTTGGCTAACATTAAATTCTTTTGCAAATTGAATTTGCGAAAGTTTCTTTTCTTCTCTTAATTCTTTCAAAACATTACTGAATTTATTCATATTTTTATGCTATCACTAAATGCGTTATTAAACTATTAATAACGCTAATAGCGATATAAATTATTATTAACAAATTTAACTTAAATAATGTTATTCACATTAACGAGGAAAATATGATTTTAAAAAATGTAAAATACATAATGAAATATATTGTTATAAATGAAATTAACATTCCAGTATTCTGCAAACAATGCAGAGTTACGGCAGCCACTTTTAACAGAATTTTAGAAGGTAAACACATTAGCTTTATATCATATTACAAAATTTGCAAAAATTTAAATGTTAGTTTAAAACGCTTACAAGAAACATAAACCAATAAAAAAACAAACTCTACAATAAAGTTTGTTTTATGATTTGCTGTGAATGTTTGAAAAAAATGGTCCGTAATTTAAATGTTATTATTTTATAAGTTAAGAGATTTGTTATTTAGTTATTGTTTAGTTTGTATGGTTTCGGCTTCATCATACACAGATTTTTCTTCTTTAAATTTTTTGCGTTTTAAAAGTTTATCAAAAATATTTTGTACTTTATTTGAAATTTTAATATTAGCAAGTATGGTTATAAAAATTGCCATTAATTGATAAGATGCCCCTAAAACAAAAATAAGAGATATGTTAATTACACTAATTAAAGAAACATAAACACATACACAAATTAGCCAGCCAAAAAGAGAAGTTAAAAGAAAACTTACATACTTATGAATAACTCTTATATAAATTAAAATGCTTAAAACACTTAATGGTGTTAAGTATAAATATATAATCCATTTATTAAAAGAAGTTATATCAAGTAAGCCTAAAACATAAATGGCAATAGTGCCCGCCACAAACATAAGTGCATTGGCAAGCATAAGCATTGCAAGGCGAAATAATTTTTTCTTACGGTTTTCCAGTAAAGCTTTATCAGCAGGTTCTTTTTGTTTTTCAACAATTTTTTCGCTTAATAAATCATCAACCTTAATGCCATAAAGTTTTGCAATTTCATTTAAAACAAAAACACTAGGAGTTGTTTCTGCATTTTCCCATTTACTTATATTTTTGTTGCTATAGTTAAGTTTTTTTGCAAGTTCTAGTTGGCTTAGTTTTGCTTTTTTTCGGTAAAACTCAAGGTTTTTAGCAATAATTTCTTTTTCATCCATAAGGCTATATTAACACATAATTTACAATATTTCAAATAAAAATATAGTGAAAAGTGTATATATTCGCTTAAAAAGCGAATAAAAAAAGGCTATTTAGAACAAAATTAATTAGTTCGCTTGTAATTTTTGTTAAAAATTAATAAACTACTTGTGTAACAAAAGTTCTACCTTATTTAAAAGGAGCAAACAAAAATGAATAAAGTTAAAATTATTACAGATGCTTGTGCAAGTTTAAGTATCGAAGAATTAAAAAATTTAGATGTAGATTATGTTCAAATGGGAATTGTTATTGGAGATGAAGCTTACGATAGTTTTGATTATCCAGAAAAAAACCCTACAGAATTTTATAAAATGTTAGAAAGAACAAAAAAATGTTCAACAAGTTGTGTTAACACTCAAAATTTTTTAGAAATTTTTGAAAAATATTTAAAAGAAGGTTTTGATGTTTTTTATGTTGGTTTATCAGGCGGGCTTAGTTGCACCTATCATAATGCACTAAGTGTAGCGGAGGAACTTAACAAAACTTATGGCGAAAGAGTTTTTGTGGCAGATAGTTTAACTGGTAGTTACGGAATTGCTATTATGGTTGAGCACGCTGTTAAAATGAGAGATGAAGGCAAGAGTGCAAAGGAAATTTTTGAGGCAATTAACAAAAATGCTTTAAATGTTTTTTCGGTTTTTATGCCAGGAGATTTACAATTTCTTATGCGTTGTGGCAGAATTAATGCCATTGTTGCAAGCGTTGGAACAGTTCTTAAACTTGTGCCTGTTATTGTGCCAGATGATAAGGGCAAATTAAAAACTGTTAATAAATGTTTAGGGCATAGAAAGGCAATGAAAACCATTCAGGCTTTTGTTGAAGAACACGATAATTTGGAATTAGAAGAAACTATATATATAGGGCATACGGGGCAAGAAGAAATGGCAAATGAGTTAGCCAGTTATATTAACGAAAAATATCCAAACAAAAAAGTTAAAATTGGGTATATAGACTATACTATGGGTTGTTGTTGTGGCCCAAGCACTCTTGCTGTTTTCGGAATTAGTAAGTAATTAAAAATTTATAAATATTATGTTTGTTTAAATTAAACAATAAAGATAATTAAAAACCCTAAACTAAATTTGTTTAGGGTTTTTTGTTATTTATATAAAAAAAATAAATAAGCAAACTAGCTTATTTTTTTCAAAATAGTATAGCTATATTTTTAATTATTAGTTTAGTTAAGTTACATTTTAATTAGTTAACCTTAATTATTTAACCAAACAAATTTGTGTGTTTGTTGTGCTTATTAGCTTGCATAGTGTTTGATAGCTTTTGTAAAAACAAATTGCTTTTTCTTGCAAAAAATTAAAGTCATCTTCATTGTCAAACTTATCATCTCTGGCTAAACAATAACTTATTTCAATTAATGGCTTTAAAGTTTGTAAGTTAACATTTTCAAGCAATATTGAAATCCAATATTCTTTATTCATATTATGTGGGCAGAAGAATGTTTTGTTATCAATTAATTTTTGTGCTTGTTCCCTCGGCAATTTTAAACATAAAATTTCAACAACTCTATCTTCTTTTAAACCTAAGGTTTTGGTAGAAATTTTTTGTAATGCTGCATAAGTTCTACCTGTGGGTTCATTTTCAAAAATAGCTTTATTTGTTATGTTAATATCTTCCCAATAAAAATTTAGGCAATCTTTATAGGTTTTTGAAATGTGTTGAATAATTTGGTTAGCAATGTTGCTTTTAAATTCGTTGGGGATGAAACATATTTCGTTTATAAGGTTAAGGTGATATTCACATTCATCTTCTAAACACCTTTTTAAGTAACAATCGTTTATTTTATTTATGTCTGTAAATATCTTTTTAAATTTAATATCTTGTAAAATTATTGTTATGTTATTTTGCTTGGTTATATTTACTGTTAATAAAAACATATTATCAACAATTTTAACACTATAAGTGTAAATTTCGTTATTTTTTAGAAATCCAAATTCTTCTAAATTATGAAAAACTGCTGTTCTGTTTTCAAAAATATAATTAAAATTAAGCATTATATTATTCCTTTTATTATAAAAAAAGTAACGATTAAATTAAAATTATAAATTTAAGTTATAAATTAAAAAAATATATTTATAACAATTTAAAGTAAAAATTAATTACAAGATAAATTTAAAATTGAAATCAAGAGAATATATTTTTTTAATAAATTATGAAATTGTTTTAATAAACAATTTAAAAACAAAACTTGAAGGTTTTGCAACACATTGCACATTATACACTAACAAATATTATAATCGCAAACAAAAATTATGGGGCAAAATTAAAATAAATATCTATAATAGAAAAATTTTGTAATAATTTGAAAAAGTTCGGTTTTTATTTATTTTTTTAAAACTTAAATATTTAAACCCATTATTTATGTAAGAAACTTTCTAATTTTTTAACGGAAACTTTTTAAAAAAGTGTTATATGTTATTTTATAACAAATAAATTTTTTTTTAACTTAGTTTTAAAAATATTAAACGAACTGTTTTTTAATTTTGAAAAATTATAATAATTAAAATTGTTAAACTTGTTTTGATTTTAAAAAACTAAAATAATTGGCACAGTTTGCGTTTAATATGTTGGTAAAACTTTAGTTTTTCTTCTAACATAAAAATTGAGTTGCTGTTATATCATTTTTAAATTAAAGGTTCTTTTATTATAAATAGCATTTTAAAAATAAAATAAAAACACTTTGAAATTTTAAATTTTATTTATTTTTTATTATCAAGTAATTGCTTTATGGTTTCAACAACTTGGTTGTGCACAACTTTATTACTTATTATTGCGCCATTAATACTTTTATCGTAGCTTTGTTCGTTTCCAAACAAATCAGTTACCATACCGCCTGCTTCTTCTACAATAACTTTTGCTGCAGCAATATCACAATTTTTATGGGTTGTTCCAGGGAATATTGCCAAATTAAAATCTCCATTCGCAACACAACAACAGCCTCTTATAACACTTCCAATGCTAACAAAATATGTTTTTTTACCAAGTTCTTTTATGGCGTTATATATATTGTAATCAGCGTTCGGCCACATATCAAAGTTTGAAACACTTTTTTTATCTTCTAAATTAAAGTTGTTAACATTAATTTTATTATCATTTCTAAATGCCCCGCAACCTTTTATTGCAGAAAACAAGTTATCGGTCCAAGGGTCGTAAATTACACCGACTGTTGAAACACCATCTATAACTAAAGCTAAAGAAAACACTGCAATTGGTATGTGTCTTGCATACATTGCAGTTCCGTCTACTGGGTCACAAACCCACACATATTTACTTTTGCCAAATTGTTTTTCTTCGCCATCAACACTGTGGGTAGGAAAGTTGTTTTTTACTTCTTCAATTAAATAATCGTTTATTTCTTTATCTGCCTTGGTTACTATGGTATTGTCGAACTTGTAGTCTTCGCCATTATCTTCCTTAAAATACTTACGCATTATGTTGCCCGCAACTATAGCAATTTTTTTAGCAAAGCTTAAATATTCATTCATTTAATTCACCTTTTTATGTTTTATATTTTTTACTTTAAAAACAAGTAAAATTATAAGTTATTTTTTGTGCCTTATATTTTTTATAAAAATAACTTTTATTAATTAATATTTATAGTTTCTAAATCGTTAGGAACAATAACATTTCCGTTAAAATATTTTTGTGCTTCTATTGTATATAATTCTTTTTTATTTTGATAATGAGAATCTTCCGTATGATATAAAATTAAATTTTTTATGTTTAATTTGTTCATAACTTCGCTAACATTTTTTGTGGTTGAATGATTTTTTTCATAAGCGTGAAAAATAGTTTCCTCACTATCTAGGCAAAATGCTTCGTGCATAACAAAATCGTAGTTTTCTATTTTGTTATATAAATTTTTATTTAAAGTTTCATCACCTAAAAATGCTAAAGTTTTATTGTTAATTTTACACTTAAAACCAAATTGTTTAGTGCCTTTGGCAAGAATATCAAAAAATTCGTAGTCAATTCCATTAATGTTATGCTTGCTTCCATCTTCTAAAATTTTAAATTCAACTATTTTATAAATTGCATCCATTAGTTTTGTTGGTAAGATATGTTTTGAAACCTCTTTTATTGAAGTAAAAACAACATTGTTGCAATAAATATTAATTTTATGGTTTATTTGATTGTTAAGGGCATTTCCACTTATTTTTTTAAAATACCAAAACAAACCAAGAATATGGTCTGTATGGCTGTGCGAAATAAATATGTGTTGTATAGTTTTATAATCCACCTTAGCTAAACTTAATTGTTTTATAATTTCAATGCTTCCGCCAGTGTCAACCAAAAAGT
The DNA here is from genome assembly GCA_910584815.1 of uncultured Christensenella sp. Classification (GTDB taxonomy): domain Bacteria; phylum Bacillota; class Clostridia; order Christensenellales; family UBA1242; genus UBA7862. The sequence continues at coordinate 18,358 of CAJUBT010000021.1, forward strand.
TACCTTCTTTATTTTGTATAACAAAGCAAGTGTTAAATAAATTTATTGTTCCGCCATTACCAGTGCCTAGCATAATTATTTTGTTCATATAGTTCTCCGTATTATATAAAAGTTTAATTTTGTGGTTGGGGGTTTTAAAAAAAATAATGAAATGTTTTTAAATTTGTAAAAAAATATAACTAAAAAATATTAATGTTTATTATTTTTCTTTTTCATCATATTTTGAATGCCTTCATAAGTAACATCGTTTTTTGTTAAATTATATTTAGCAACGAAGTTGTAAATAGAGTTTAAATCTTCTTGTTCATTTTTAAGTTCAATTTCTAATAACTCATCTAAACCTTTAACAGAGTCAAAGGCAAATTCAAAAGCTTCAGTTACATATGTTAGTTGGGTTTTATCTATAATCATTTGAATTTTGTAACCCAAGGCAAAAAGAATTTTTTCAAGTTGTTCTTTGTTTAAAACTTCTGTTTCATATTCATCGCAATAAATTGGTGTACAATCTTTATGTATTTTTTTATAGGAAAAAATTATGGAACCTTCTGTTTCTCTTATTCTTAAACATTCAACAGTTTCTCCATTAATTTCAAAAGTGTCTGGGGTGGGGGTGTAATAAGTGTCTTTAAGTTTTAAAGTTGAGCAGGGTGTTTTATTGTAATTTAAGTCGGCAATAATTCTTTCTTTAATGTCTTTGTTTATTATAAATTTTAATTCAATTTCTTTATCTTTCACTTAGCACTCCAATTAAATATTGTTTTTTTGTAAATATTTTAACAAAAATTCGTAGGCTTCAATTTTTGGAGTTAGCTGTTTGTAGCCTTCTTCCATCATTAATTTTAATTCGTTTAGCGTAACAAACTTTGCTTCAATAACTTCTTCCTTTTGTAAGTTTAGGTTTAGTGGTTCTATGTCTAGGTTAACAACATAATATTCATTAAACATATTGTCAATAATGTCGCCTTGAGTAAATGCATTTTTTGTGCAACCAATAAAAATTAAGTTTTCTTTTTCAACTTTTATGCCCAATTCTTCAAAAGTTTCTCTAATTGCTGTTTCGTAGCCGAACTCTCCAGCATTAGAGTGCCCGCCAGCAGAAACATCTAACATATTTGGCCACTTTCTTTTAAAGGCACTTCTTCTTTGCAAAAGCACTTGGTTTTGGCTGTTAACAATAAAAACAACAACAGCCCTATGCCATAAACCTTTAGTGTGGGCAACGCTTCGTTCTGCTTTTTTGTTTATATAATTTCCGTTTTCGTTTAATATATCAAACATTTCACTCATACTACTTTACCCCTTTATTTGAAAATGAATGTCAATTATAAAAAAATCTTAATTAAAATGCAGTGATGTTAATTATAAAAAAATTTTCTTTTTATAATTTAAATTATGTATAAGTTAAAACTAAAAAAAAATTAATCTGCAAACTTAATGCTTATATTTTATTTTTTAAAATAAGAATTTAATAAAATTAATTTAAAATTAAATATAGCAAAAAAATAAATAAAAACCTCTTAATTCTTTTGTTCTTTTAACTCTTTTTTAAATTTGGTGCGTCCATCAGGATTCGAACCCGAAATCTAAGTTCCGAAGACTTGTGTGATATCCATTTCACTATGGACGCGTAAAATACTTTTTTTGGTGAAAAACTTAAATTAGAAATTAGTTTTAAAAGGTCTTTACTTTTTTACGTTTTGGTTAAAATTAAGTTTGTAAAATAATAAAGAAAAATAGTTGTATTAGTTTATTGATTATAAATTAAAAATAAGTTTAATAAATAGTTTTGTTTTATAACTATAAATTAATTCCTTATAAAAATATATTAACTTAAAATTAAAAAATTTTCAACAAAAGTTTAATAGTAATATTTATTTAGTTAAATTATATTTTAATTTGTTTTTATTTTTAAAACTATTGATGTATAATTAAAAGGGTATTTAAAATGTATAATATTAACGAAATTGTAATTAGCAAAAAGCCACACGCCTGTGGCGGAAATGAATGGACTATTATAAGAGTTGGTGCAGACTATAAGTTAAAATGCAACACTTGCAATAGGCAATTGCTTGTAAGCTTAGATAAACTAGAAAAAATTATAAAAAAGAAAAATAGTTAAATAATAGTTAAAATAAAGTTAATGTAACGCAGTTTAAATTAGAATTTGTAACATAGTTTAAGTTAATAAATTATTTTAAAATAGTAAATTAAAGGGCATTTAAACTTATGTAAAAAAATTTTTAAAATAAATTAATGAAAATTGTTTTTAAAAGAATAAAAGATAGTATGGATAATTATAGTTTTAATAGTTTAGAGTTAGGCAATGTAAACAAAAATTATAAAAAGAATAAATATTGGGGTATAAAATTATTAGATATTATTTTATACATTTATATTTTTTGTATGTTTGCTTACTTTGTGTTTAACATAATTTTTATAAGGGCACAAGTTATTGGCGTTTCAATGCAACCTTTATTTAATAGTAATTTGGACCAATCGTTAGACCCAAAAGAATATGAAACTTCAATATATCAAGATGTTGCTTTTGCCAACCGATATAATAAAGGCAAAAACGGAGATATTATTTTATTGGAAATTTTAGAAAATGGAGAAACCACTTCTAACATTGTTATTAAACGCATAATTGCAAGTGGAGGGCAAAGAGTTACTTTAAGAAGAGAAAGCGATGGATTTTACTATTATTATGTTAGCAACAATATTAATGAGCTTGGCGAAAAACTTAACGAACCCTATGTAAGCAAACAGGCCCGTAGGGGAATGGATATAAATTATTACAACACATTTTGTTCAAAAGCACCAATAATTCATTATTTAGATGATGGGATGGGGGCATATATAACTGTTCCACAAAACGAGGTTTTTGTTTTGGGCGATAATCGACCTGTAAGTAAAGATAGCCACATTTTTGGAACAGTTAAAACAAACGCCATTTTGGGAAAAGTAAGTTTTTATTATGCTTATAACGAAAATTTCTTTTCATATGTTTGGAAAAGTTTCTGCTCTTTATTTTAATAAAAATTATTTTTTCTTTAATTTAAAACACATTTATATAGGTTAAAATTTTAAATTATCTGTTTGAAAATTTTAAACAAAAAACATTCTTAAGGGAAATTATCTTTTAAGAATGTTTTTTTAATATTCTTCTTTAAATAAATATGGCGGTATGCCAAATAAAATTTTGCTTCTTAAACTTGCATTTTTACCAAGTGCCTCAGTTCCGCTTAAAAAGAAACTAAAGTAATCATCTGGTGAAAGTATAATGTGGTCAATTAGTTTTATGTTAATTTTCTCTAAAAGTGAAAATAAATTTAAAGTAAAATTTTTATCTTCAACAGATGGCTCAGGGTTACCATTTGGATGAGTATGACAAACCACAACGCTATTGGTTGGATATTTTAAAATGTTTTGTAAAAGTAATCTGTTATCTATATATAATTTGGATGCAGTGCCTGTGCCTAAATTTTTAACACACAAAACTTTGCCTTTATTGTCTAAACATAAATAATAAAATTCTTCTTGATTGCTAAATGTGATTATGCTACGAACAAAATCTATAATATCAGCAGGAGTTACTAACCTTGTGTTAAAATTTGTTTTGCTTTTACTAACTACTGCAGGAATTTTAGAACAAAAATGAATGTAAGAAGCAAGAACTTCTCCCACACCTTTAATTTTCTTTAAATCATCAACACTAGCATTTAAAACGTTTGAAAAATTTCCAAATTCATCAAGTAAGGCGTGTGCTAGTGGATTAACATCTTTTTGAGGCTGTGCAAAAGAAAGCATAAGTTCTAAAATTTGATTTTCTGGAAGCGTGGTTGGGTCAACATTGTTAAAAATGTCTCTTAATCTTTTTCTATGCCCTTCGTGAATGTTGCGTTTCTTCTTATTGGCAGTTAAATTAGTTTCTTTAACATTTAAATTATTTAAATTGTTATTGTTGTTTTTCAAATCTTCTACTTTCACAAACCTGCCAATTTTATTTGCACCAAGGTTAAAGTCGTGGCGATTTGGTCTTGGATAATTATCGCAAAGGGCAAATTTTTTAAGATGTTTTATATATTCACCCTCTTCGTTGTTAATAACAAAAACAACTTCGTTTCCATCTTTATCTTTCATTTATTTTAACCCTAAAATATTTTTCTTTTGTAAAATTGTATTTTTATCGCACATAATTTTAACATACGCAATGTAAAATCTCAATAGCAAATTTTTTTTCTTTCTTAAATTAAAAAAATTAAAGTTATGCCAGGGTTCAAGTTTTTTAAGTTAGAATCTAGTATAAGTTCTGGGTATTGTGTAACATAGTTTTTGTATTTCTCGTTATTTGTTGAAAACTTTTCATTAGGAATAAAATCTAAAATTTTATTTTGTTTTTTAAGGTTTGGTAACCTTAAAAGTAGTTCCCTTTTAATAATGCCACCTTTTCCGCTTGAGCCATAACCGTGAATAACAAGAAGAACTCTAACAACCTTATTTAATTTACAGGCATCAATTTCTGTTAGCACTTTAGATATTGCTTCTTCGGAAGATAGAAAATCACTTTTAATATCTAAAACTTTAATTCTTTTATCAATCATAACAAAAGTAGTTTCTATTGTTTTTAAAAATTTGTCAAATAAAAAAATGTTTTTAACAAATTTTGGTATTTCTTTTATGCCAAATTAAAAATAATAGATAGTTTTTTGTGCATTTAAAATGGAATTTGTATTTACAAAGGCTAATATATTTATGTGCTAAATTAAAGTGATTTTATATATTAAAAATTAGCAAACAATTTACATTATTAAATTTTAGATGTTTTAAAAATTTTAATAATTTAGTAGGAAGTAAAAAAAAATTATGTTATAATTACGCTATCCAATGGAAAAAATTATTATGTAAGGAGAGATAGTGTTTTATGAATAAAGGAGATGTTGTAAGCGCCATAGCAACTAAAGCAGGTTTTACAATTAAAGATGCAGATGAAGCCTACAAAGCATTTGTAGAAGTTGTTGCAGAAAGTTTAAAGAATGGGGAAGATGTTGCCCTTGCAGGTTTTGGCACTTTTAAAATAAAAGAAAAAGGTGAAAGACAAGGCATTAACCCTCAAACAAAAGAAGCAATAACCATTCCAGCTTCTAAAGTGCCAAGTTTCCACTTTGGTAAAAGTTTTAAAGAATCTATTCAATAATAGTTTTTTAAAAGTGTTTTATAATAATAATTTTTTTAAATTTTATTTATGTTAATTTATTTTAAAACTGTTGCTAAAAAATAGTAACAGTTTATTTTTTTTAACTTTTTATTTTTAAAAATAATAATAAATTTTATTTTTTTAAATAATAGATATTTTATAAAAATATATTTTTTTATTTTAAATTTATTTTAATTTAAAATAATTAATTATTTAATTATTTTTTTATT
>CAJUBT010000022.1 GCA_910584815.1 uncultured Christensenella sp.
TAAACCTAAAATGAACCACCAGACTATCTGGTGGTTTTATATTACAAAAAAAGAATGTTACAACTAACATTCTTTTTTTTAAATTTTATTTAACTATATAAAAACAATTCTATCATTCCTAAGTTAACTAATATTAATGTTTACATTTACATTCTTCTCTGCATTCAAAACTTTTGCAGAAATGAGCATTGCTATCATCCTGGTCTTTAGTAATTTTAATAGCATCCTTATCGCACAAACACCCTTCAATATTATGCACACAAGCATAAACATCACAACAAACATCAGTTTTTAATTTAGTTGGTTCTTTCATAATTTTTCTTCCCCCTTGTAATTAGTTTGAATAATTTAATATAATTTATTCCTATAGACTATAGTATATATTTATTTTGATATAGAACAGCATTTATAATTTTATTAAAACAATTCTAACTCTAGTTATGTTTAAAAGTTACGTATTAATTAATACTTAACAAACTAAAACAAAAAAGGCATATAGTATTTAGATAATTAAAACATAAATTAATTTTTATTACTATATTTCTTTTTAAAATTTACATATAATAACCACTTTTTTAATTTCGCAATTTTATATAATAATAGTCATAAACAATTTTAAAAATTATCTTAATTAAAAAAAGAAAGGCAAAATTGCCTATCTTTTAAAATAATTATAAAAGTTAAAAATTTTAACCAACTTAAAAAAAATAAATTACTTTTTATCTGACTTTTTGCAACATTTTCTTTTTGGTTTTTCTTCATTTGCAATTAAATCTTCTTTAAGCTTTGCAACCATAAATTCAGCTTCTATACCGTGAACCATTCCTGCTTCTTCAATTGTTTCCATTTGGCTCATAGGGCAAGAAAAGCAATGCATACCAAAACCTTTTAGAACATCTTCTGCATTAGAATAATTTTTTAAAATTTCTCCTAGGGTTGTATCCTTTGTTATTTCCTTCATTTTAATTCTCCTTCTTTTTGTTAATATATTTAATATTTTTGTTAAATTTATTTATGAAATTTTTAAACATTCAATTTTAACTATCTCTATTAATAGTTTACCTCCTTTAAAAAAATTAATCAAGCACACTTTTACAAACGCAACAACTTGCAGCATCAACAAAATTTTTAGCACCACAACACGCACAAGTTTTGTAGTTATTTAATTTATTTCCGCACTTTTCACAAAACTTAGCATTATCTTCTAAAACCACAGCGCCGCAAACAGAACATACCATTTTAGGTTTTTTCTTTATAGAGTTGTCTTCTTGGCTATCGTTTTTCTGAGGTATAATTTTTTTATCAAGTTTAAGTTCGTTCTTTAAAGCTTGCTCCATTCTTTTTGATTCTTCTACATTTGGCTGCATATTTTCAATATCTTCAAAATTATCTTCATCACCTAAAATTTTAGGCTCTGGTTGTTTATAATAATCTTTACTACCTTTACCGTATGGTCCATTCTGTGAACTAATATTTTTGCTAACTCCATATATAGCACCAATATTACTTTCTATTTTTCTATTTTCTGTTAAAACATTACTTGAATTAGATTTAAAATTGTAGGTGGAATCTTTAATAAAAATATCTTCTTCTTTTTTAAAGTTAGTATTTTCTAAAATTTTGTTGGCACTTTCTTCTATTTGCTTTTCAACGCTTTTGCTAAGTTCACTATTTTTGTCAACATCATTTATATTTTGTTTTGTATTATTAACAGTTCCATTGCTTGTTGCGTTTATATTTGCATTCGTAGAACCTTCCGTTGTTTTATTTTCTCCAACGCCAGCGTAAATAACTCCTAAATCTTTTTGCAAATTGTCTATGGGTTCATCAACGAGTTTAGTTAAATCCTCTTCTGTTAAGTTTTTATTCTCTTCAATTTGCTCTAAAGCCTTTAGTTGCACTTCGTTTAAATATTTTTTGTTAACAATAACTTCCCCAATTATAAAATTGCTAACCTCAATACCAAAGGTGTTAGTATGATTGTTAACCGATTCTACAATAGTTGCAGTTATTTTATCTTTATTAAAAATATAATCATCTACCGAAAAATTTGTGTTATTTAAAGCTTTAGACACCTCATACCCAACTGTAGAACAAATTTCTTTAATCGTTTTTTTATTGCGTATAACGGCATAATCGTTACATAAAGCTTTCATAAACTTTAAAGTATCACACACCTTCATTGAAAAGGTGCCATCCAACTTAACTTTTATTTTTTGACCTTCGCTTAAAGCAACCACTCTATCTATAGTTTTAAAGTAATTGTTATCAAACTGTTTTAAGTTTATATAATATGCATCGCAATCTATACTTCTGGTGGTAAGAGCCTTTAAACCAAAAGGGGTTTTAGAAAAACGATAAAGTTTTGGAACACTGTCTTCGTTTATTTTGTAATTGCCACTGGTTAGAATATCACAAACTTTATTGTAATAAACTATAACAAAATTATAGTTTTCTTCAACCTCAACATTCGCATTAATTCTAACACAATTGTTCCTTAATTTTACAAAAGCAACCATATCTTCCCTTTGAAAAGACAAGATTGAAATGTTTTTATTAAATAATGATTTTAATGTTTCAATTAACTTCATTTTTTTACCTAAATCTTTTATTTTAACAATAAAAATTATATTTAAAATAAAACTAAAAATAGAACTAACTTAAATTTATTTTTATATAAATTAAATAGCGTTTTTAAACTAAAAACAAATTAAATAATATTATTATAATTTTTAAATTAATAATAAAGTAAAAATTTAACCTTTATATATAAGTATATATAGATTTTAACAAATAAATAATATCATAATTTAAATTAATACGCTAGCGAATAAAAATAATATTTATGGAATTTGTGTCATATATTTTATTGTGATATACCATTTTACAAAAAAGAGAGGGCAAAATGAATTTATTAAGCGAAATTATTTCAAAACCCGTGCTTAATTTGTATTCAGGAAAAATTGAAGGCACTGTAAAAGATGCAATTTTTGATAGTACCTTTAAAAAAATACAATTCCTTAAAATTTTCGATGATGATGAAGAAGAATATCTACTTTCTACTGCTAAAATTTACAGCGTTGGAAGTTCTTCTCTTGTTATACGAAACAGTGAAGCTTTATTACTTGACACAGAAGAAAGCAAGGAGAATAATCCAATAAATTTTGAAATATTTTCTTCTGCTGGAGATAGTTTAGGAACACTACTTGATATTGAACTTGAAAACAATTTTGAGGTAAAAAACCTAATAACTCAAGATGGTTCCATTCCTCAAAGTAACATTGTTAACATAAGCAAAATTATTATTGTAAACAACACCGATAAAAAAATTAAATTTAGCAATTTTAAACCAAAATTTAAAAAAGGCAACACTGTAAGCACTAACAAAGTTAAAATTATGCCAACTAAACAAGAAGATAATTTAAATAAAGCAGTTAATTTAGAAAATCAATCTAATGTTATTGCAGAGCCAGAGTTACCAAATAATTTGCCTGTTATTGAAACACCACAATCAGAGCAAGAAAATTTTGCGTCTCAAAATTCTAACCAAAAACAAATAGAACAAAACCTTCCACCTCAACAAAAAGAAACCTTTAAAATATCTACTGCCCCAACACCACAAAGGGTTGTAGGTAACGGCAACTTTTTAATTGGCAGAAAGGTTGTTAAAACTATTTATGGTTTAAATAATGAAATTATAATTAAAAAAGACAATATTATAAATGCTAAGAATTTAGAAAGTGCAAAAAAGCATAGCAAACTTGTTGAACTAACTGTGTTTAGTAAAATGAAAGCCTAACTTTTTTACTTACTAAAGCAATTTTAAAAAACAATTATAATATTATATTAATTAAACCTAAACACTATATAGCATTAAAGTTATAAAAATTATTTACTTTTACTTTAATTAAAAAATTCTAACATTGATATTTTTTAGCAATATTTTAATTTTTCTTATAAAAAACTATTACTAAATAATAAAGGCCTAACAAATTTTTGTTAAGCCTTTTTATTTAAATTTCAATATAGTTTTTATAAAGTTCCGTTGCTCTTTTTATGTTTTTATATTTAACATAAAGTTTTTTGCTTTGGCTCTTTCCTGCAGAAAAAAATGTGGCAGGAAAATTATATTGCGGCATTGTGGCAACTTCAATATTATTATCTTCTAAAATAGGTAGAAACATTCCAGCCTGCAAATTGTTTAAGGTTGCAAAATGACAAAAATCTTCACCCTTCACTTCTCGCAATTTTTTATTACCACAAGTATTGCATTTATATCCGTTAATCAACTCGTTACAATTACAACAATAATTCATAACAACCACCAGCAATTTTTAAGCAACAAAAAGTAAAACTTTACACTTTTAACTTTAAAAACTATTTTTAGTTAAATCTAAATTTTATTTTTTATTTTATAATTTAATTCTTGGTTGAATCTAGCAACTTTTGCATTTCGGCATTTAGCGCATCTATTTCGCTATTAGACCTTGTTGTGTTTCTACCTGCCCTTTTTGTTTTTGCTCCTCTAGCAGAAGTTCTTGGGCTACTTGAAGCATTAGAAGTTCTTCTTCCCCTAGTTGCAGCAGTAGTTTGCTCTAATTGTTCAAGAGGATTTTCCAAGTTTTCTTGTTGTACAGGTGCCTGTTGTTGTGGTTGTTGTTGAGGAGCGGTAACTTGTTGCTCTACAGGGGTTTCAACAACTTGAGGTTGAGGCACAGGTTCAACTTGTTGAGGTAAAGGTTCAGTTTGTTGTGCAACTGGCTGTTCTACATATGGTTGTTGCTCAACATATGTTTCTTGTGGCTGAGTTGCCATAACACCATTTGAATCTATTTGGGTGTTTAAATTATTTATATCATTTTCAAACTCTTGTTTTTGTTGTTGAAGTTTATTGCTTTCTTCATCTATTTGTTGTTGCAACGCATTCAAGTCTTCAACATTCTGCATTTGCTGACCACCATCTCCATTAGGGTCCACACCAGTGGCATTTGGGTCTACATACCCATTAACATCTGCAGGCATTGCATTTAAATTAGCATCTTGTGGTTGCAAATTATCAGCACTTGCAAGCAAGGCTTCTTCCTCTGCACTCATCTGGCTTCCAGTATTTCTGTTCTCTTCAAGTTGAGCCATTTCATTACCAGTCATATCATATAAGTTTTCTGCAGTAACTTCTTGGTTTTGAATCATACTTAATGTTGGGTCATAATATTGTATACCATTGCCTTGCATATCGGAAATTACAGATTTTAAATCGGAATTTTCTTGTGCAAGAGTAATTAATTTTTGGTTACCAATTTCAGTTGCTTTTTGAGTTAGTGCTTTATAAAGAGTGTTTGCATAATGTTTAAATTCAAGTAACATAGCTTGTTCAACAAAAGACCTTTTTTCTTCAATTTCTTGTTTTCTTCTATCAACTTCTTGTTGTAAATTTATTTGTTCTTCTTTAAACTTTTCATTTGCTTCTTCTTGGTCTTTTTCAAGTTGTTCTTGTTTTTTAATTTCATCACTTTGTTGTTTTCTTATATAGTTACTTTCAATACGGTTTGTAGATGCTTCCTGCTGAGCTTTTAAACTCTCTAAGTTTTCTCTACTTGCTTGAAGTTTTCTTTGATAATCTTTTTCATTATTTTCAAAGGTCTTTTTATAATTTTCTTTTTCTGCCTCTATCTGCCCACATTCTTCTTGCAAACGATTACGAGTTCTTATAAATGTTTCACATTCCTTCATAGCGCGTTCCAAAATTAAAGAGCCATCTATGCCAAGTTCAGCAAAATCATATTCTTCTGTTGCCTGAGAATCTTGCCTTGCTCTTTCTAATTCCTGTTGTTCTACAAGGGCACGCTTTTCAAGATATTGTTGAAGAATAGGAATACCTTCTTTAATTTCTTTTCTTGTAAATAAAATTTCATAGTCTACATAAGAAGGTAAAGTAGAAACAGCTTTTGTTAGGTTTCTTTCATATAAAGGGAAGTTATCGTATAACGAAGAATAAATATCATCTTTAACTGCTTTTGCAATGAATATTGCAATAACATAAAAGAATGCAATGCCAAGAGGAACTAAACCAGCATAGAACAAAATTGAACCAAGGTTAGCATTTGTTGCACTGTCAAGTTGAGCATATTGTAAACCAATAAATAAAGATACAAGTGCTATGAAAATTGTAAAAATTGTAAAGTTGCTCATATTCTTTTCAATGGAACTTGTTCTTAAAGGTTTGTCAATACAAGTACTAGTGTTGATGTATGTGGTAGGAGAATCTTCTCTATTCAACATATAAATTTGCCAATTATTACGAAGCACTTTTGGAACCTTTTTCATTTTTAGGTTAAATTCAACAAGGTTTTCTTCTGTAATAAAAGGTTTTGCAAGAAAATAAGAATTAAGCCTATTTACACTTCTTAAAATTTTGTTTTCGTAAGAAAGCCCAATTAATACACCCATAACAGCAATAGCACTTAGCATTAACCCAAGCATTAAAAAAGGCCAAAATGGAAGGTCTGCAATTTCAACAAAAACAAGTTGGAAGAAATCTCTCATAGAAACTATAACATCTTCAATAGCGCCTAACAGATTCATAAATCTTCTTTTCTCCTTAAACCTAAAAAAATTTGTGTTTAATGTTTTTTTAAAGTTATGTTATTTTAAAATTCAATTATGTTTATTTATTATATAAATAAAAATTAAAAACCAAAATCAAGGTTTTATGTTTTGTTTTTTTAAATTGCACAATAAAACATATACTACCTAATTTTAGTAATAATACTTATGTAGTATAACACGAAAAAAATATAATTAAAAACATTTTAAAAACAATTTATTTATTTTTTTCCACTTTTTTAAACTTTATTTAAATTTTTTAATTGAAAATATTATAAAGGTATAAGTTCATCAAACCAAAAAGAATAAATAAACACTTTATCTATATTTTTGTTAGTGGCTTTTTGCAAACAAATTTTATATAAATTTAATTGAACTTCATATTTCTCGACCAATTGGTCTTTACTTTTTGCTTTAGTTGTTTTGTAGTCTATAAGTATTCTTTCCCTTCCAGTGTCAACTATAAGGTCGGCAACACCTTGAATTAAAATTTTATCGGTAATATCACTATTTTTAAAAATATAATTATAAGGTAAATAACTTAAAAATGGCTGTTCTTTATTAACTTCTTTTATGCCTAAATCCTGAATTATTTTAACACATTTACTAATTTTATTTACACTTACTTTATTTCTATATTTATTTTCTAAATTTAAATTATTTATAATTTTTTCAACATTTTCAAGGTTACTTGCAGAAGCATTTTTAAATTCAATCTTCTGCATAATGTTATGATAAATTGTTCCTAGTTTTGAAGCATCAATCCCTTCTTTTTTAAACTCCGTTATTTCTAGTTTCTTAGGTTCAAAATTTAAAGATGTTCCATCGTTAGAATGTTCTTGCAACATACTAGAAACTGTATTTTTAAGTGCAAGTTTATTACTTTTCTCAAACCTATAATTAAAAGAATTAAGCAATTTATTTACTTCATTATTCTTAACAGTTTTTAAATTTAAATTTATTTCCTTTCTAGCATTAGCATCAAAAAAATTATCACTATAAACATTAAACTTTATATCAAAGGTTTTATGTTTATCTAAAAATTCAGTTTTACCTTGTTTTAAACTATTAAATGCAACATCGCTTAACCCACAAAGCAACCAATTTGCAAAACAGTTAACTGCTTGTGCTTCTCTAAAATTTTTAATTCTTGCAATGCTGTTTATATTTTTACTACCAATAATAATTAAATGATTTTTGGCCCTTGTTAATGCAACATATAAAAGCCTTAACTCTTCAGCTTTTTCTTGCTTTTTAATATTTATTGTTATTGCATTTCTTGCTAATGTGGAATATTTTTCGCTATATTCTAAATTATAATAGTTCATACCTATTCCAAGAGTTTTATCTTTTAACACTTCGCTGTTAAAAGTTCGGTTAGAAAAACTTTTACCACATCCAACTAAAAACACAATAGGATATTCCAACCCTTTACTAGAATGAATTGTTCCCATTTTAACACTATTTGGGTTTGAATAAACGGCGTTAGGGGCATCTACATTCTTTGCATAATTTTCAACGTAGTCTATGTATTTGTTTAAATCATAATTATATTCTGCACCTTCAAAACTATCTATATAAGCTTTTAAAGTGTTATATCTTTCTTCCCCATTTGGTAAGGTTCTATATAAATTCAAAAAATCATATTGCTTTTGAATTTCACATAATAATTCGTAAATAGATAAATATACAAGGCTTTCTCTAAATTCATTTATTTTGTTAAAGAAATTATTTAGTTTTTGTTGTAGCTCATCTCTTTCGTTTTTTATATATTCATTAACACTTTCGTACATAAATTCTTGAGAAGAATATTTACAACGCAAACAAGCAAGTTCATCAAACGAAACATTACCTAAAAAACTTGTTAACGCAACACTTAAAGAAACATCATCGTGACTATTATTAACTATTTTTAAAATGCTTAGAATTGTGTTTACATCACTATCTTTATAAATATTATCGCTACTGTTTAATGTAACAGGAATTTTATATTCAGTTAACACATTTGCCACTTGCTTTAAAAATTCATTTTTACGAGAAAGAATTGCAATATCACCAAAAGTTATTTTTTTACTTTCCCCTGTTTTTGCATCATAATAATTTTTTGTTATAAGGTCTAAAATTTTGCGTGCAACAATAACCGCTTCACGCCTTGCAACAGAATACTTTGCTTGATATTCATTCTTATCTTTTATAATGCTATAAGGGAAAGGATAACTTTCCTCTATCTCATCAACATCGCCATCATCTTTTTTTGTGTTAACAAAATGAATGTCCACAATAGGTTCATCGTTAACAACTTCATATTTTGTCATACCACAAAGTTTTCCAGTTTCCTTATAATCCACTCCTCCAAATTCTCTACTCATACAAGCATTAAAAATTTCATTAACGAAATTTAATATTTGTGGATTACTTCTAAAGTTCTCGTTCAAATTTATTAATGTTCCATTATTTGCATTAGCGATATAGTCAACACTTTTATTAACAAAAATAGAAGGGGTGCTGTTTCTAAAACCATATATACTTTGCTTAACATCCCCTACCATAACAATATTATTATTGCTGGTAAGTTTTGATAGAATTAATTCCTGAACATTATTAATGTCCTGATACTCGTCTACAAAAATATATTTATAACTATCTTGTATTGCTTGTTTAACTCTATCAACATTTAATAGGTTTAAAAAATATTTTTCAAGGTCATTAAAATCTAAACTATTGCGTTTTTTCTTTAAATTTTCATATTCCATTTCAAAAGCGTTTTCCACTTCTAAAAACTTTTCAATTGTTTTGCTTGTTTTAGTTAATTCATCTTTTAATTCTTCTATAGGTCTACTTGAAACATTTTTAACTAAATCTTCAACAATTTTTTTTGCTTCATCAAAAAATGGTTTAAATTCACTTTTAAATTCACTATCTTTTTGCTCTAACTTTTTTCTTGTTAAAGTAGGAATTTCAATTTTTAAAATATTGTTTCTATTACTTAAAAAATCTTTTTTGTAACTAATTTCACTAAGAGAATTCAAAAAGTTTTTTATAAATTCTACAAAATAATTTGCACCAGCAATTTCTGCAATAGTTAAATAATCTTTTAAAGTGGATGTTACATAATAACAGTTAGAAAGTATATAAGAATTTAAAACTTCACTTGCTGGGTTTTTACTTAAATTTGAATTATAACAACTTAATGCAACTTTATTTATATAATCATCCCTATTGTCTACCGAACATAAAAATTCATAACAAACTAAAACATTCTCTTTTAAACTTGAAAAATTTCTGCCACCACCAAATATTTGAGAGAGCATTACAAAATCTTCATCTTGCTTAGAAGAATAAAATTCTATAACCTTATTTATTGCACTGCCCTTTAAAAAATTTGCATTATTACCATCTAACACTAAAAAGTTTGGATTAAGGTCTAACTCATAGAAATATTTTCTAATACATTTAGAACAAAACCCGTGAATAGTGCTAATATCACTTGTTGGCAATTTATCTATTTGTTTAATAAGTTCACTATCTTTACCAACTTCTTCAAACAACTTCTCTTTAAGCCTTATTTTCATTTCCAAACTTGCCGACTCTGTAAAAGTTATAATCAGCAATTCTTGTAAATCTATTTTATTTTTAACAATAAGGTTTAAAATTTTTTGAATTATGGTTGCAGTTTTACCACTTCCAGCAGAGGCAGAAACAAGCAAATTCTTGCTATTATCCATTAAAACTTCCTGCTGGCTGGCTGTTGGTTTAAAATTATTTGCCATTTTATTCTTCCCTCCTTTTAACTTAAAAAATGTTAAAATTTTAATGAGCTATTTTTTTAAATATTTTCAATTTCATTATTAAAACTATCAAAAGTTATTTTTGCTGTCGGTTGCCTTTTAACGTTTTTAAATTTTTCATCAAATCTGCATAAAGCAAAATAACTACAATTTTTACAAGGGTCATCGCTAGCACTAAAAACAAGTGGGCTTGGAGTTATGTTTAAAGATAAAATATCTTCACACATTCTGCCTATTATATCCACAGCATAATTAGATAAAATTTCCATATCCTTTTTAGTTGCAACTTTTGCATAAGCACTTAAATTTTTGTTACCATCTTTATCTGGTTTATTAAATTTAACTTCAATAATATCGCTACTTAAACAATCTGTTGAAAGTTTTGCATCACTAGCAATAATAATGTCATCATCTAAAACAGTTCTACCTTTTAACTGATATTTTAATTGCATAGTACTACTTTCATCTGCAATACCACTTTTAACTGGCATATAATAACTTCCAGCTGGTTTTAATTTTAAACTATTTTCAATAACTTTTAAATAAGCTTCTAACTGCACTTTTTTGCCAAAGAACAATTCCTTTAAACTTGTGTCACACCTTCCCGTTTTATAGTCTATAATTCTAAAATAGTTTTCAAATTTATCAATTCTATCAACTTGTCCAACAAGTTTTAAAATTTTATTACCAACCTTAATTTTTAAACTTTTAATGTTAGTTTTATCATCAAACCTAACTTCTGTTTTAAAGGCTTTAAATTTACTAAACCTACTTTGATAATTTAACACCCCACAAAAACGCTTTGCCTCGTTTAATAAGTTTTTAATTAGCACCTTATTAAACGGATTATTTTTAACACTTTCGTAAACATCTCTATTTATAACTTCAACAAAACATTCTTCAGCTTTTTGCGCCACCAAACTTTCTTCTATTGGCAAATGATTACTATCAATAAACAACTTTGCAACATTATGCAAAATGTTACCAATGTTAAGGTTGCTAAGTTCGCCAGCATCTTTATCTTTTAAATTAAGCCCATATCTAACAAAATGCAAAAATGGACAAGTAGCAAAAGTTTCTATCTGAGAAACACTAACACTATTTTTTAATAAAAACACATTTTGTTGCAATTTAATTAAATTTTTAAAATCGAAATTAACTAGGTCAATTTTACTTAAATTATTAACTGCTGAATATAATAAGTTTAATTTATTTTCATCAAAATTTTCTTTACCATCATAAATTTCTCTAATACTAGCAATTAAATTTCGCTTTGCAGTTTGTTTGTTATTATTAATTATAAAAAAGTTTTGTGAATTATAATTCTTAACTTCAAGAGTTCCAAATTTCCCTTCACCTTTATCTTCAATTATCATATTCTCAATGTCTGCAAAAATTTTGCTTTTAGGTGAAGTGCTATAGTTATAACTTAAAAAAAGTTTTTCATTTGGTTTTAAAATTAATTCAAAACTTTTAAAGCGTTCTTTATTGTTTATTGTTTCAATGCTTGGCTCTAACTTATAACTTTCGCTAAGTTCTTTAATTTCCTTATCGCTTATAATTCCGCAATCGTTCATAAAAAAGGGGAAATTTTTTTCATCGGCATTTAAAACAAAATAAACCTTTGCAGTATCAAAAAAACTTGTGCTTGCATCTCCTACAAAAATTGCATTTGTTGATAGTGGTGGCGTGGAAATTTTTGTGTTTGTTATTCCACTAAGTAATGTAGAATAAAACAATTTAAAATCGCATTCCTCTTTCCCTAAAACTTCCCTTAATGCATCAAAAATTGCAACAAGATTATTATAATATTGTTCAAACAATTTTGCTTGTTTAATATTATCTTCTCTTGTAAACTGCGCCGATAATTCAACAAGTTTCTCTGGCACTTGTAGGTTTATTAAAACTTTTTCAAAACAATCAATAAATTCATTATAGGTCTTTGCAACTTTTATTTCTTCAGCAAACTGTCCTGTAACCAAATTTAATAAATCTCTACAAGATTTAAATCCAGCATAAAACTTATTGCTTTCAATTTTGCTATTTCTAATTTCATAACCATTATTTAAGTTATATTTAATCAAATAATCTTCGAAATCTTCAACATCACTAAAACTTGCACCAACAAGTTTGTTCTTTAAAAAACTAATAACACTCAACTTAGAAAAATTTTCAGTTATTAAATTTGCTAAATCATCTATTAACTTAGTTAAAATATTTTGCGTGAAATTTTGGGAAAGGTCAAGATAAAAATTAAAATTATAAGCTTTAAAAAACTTTTCCAACTCTCTAAAATTTTGTTGCAAATTTGGTACTGCCACAACTATATCTTTAAATTTAAATTTGCCTGTTTCAAGCAATGCCTTTATGTTGCTACAACAAAACAAAATTTCTTCTTCAAAGTTCTTGCCTTCAAAAAGTTGAATATTACTTTTTTTTACTTTTAATGGATAGTAATTAAACCCATACAAATTATTTTGCAAAAATTTAAATTCTTCCTTTGCATTTTCTCTGCAAAAAATTATATTAGGCTCTTTCTTATGTAACTCAAATATTTTTAACAAATTATCTTTTAAACTTCCATCATATATATGCTCATTAATAACACTATCTGTGCCTGTAATGCCAATGTTAAATTCTAAACAACTTTTAATTATGCCGCTTAGTAACTGATATCCTTGCAAAGTGAAAGAATCAAAAAAGCCAACATATATAAAACTGTTTTTTATTTTCTCATAATTTGAAATTTCATCAATAACAAAATCTAACCTATCAGTACTATCTAGCAAGTTATTATCTTTCAAATATTTATTATAGTTAGAATACAAAATAGATAAATCGTTTAACTTATCTTCTAAAATTTTATTTTGGGTTGAAACTTTAACTTGTTCTGGTGCTATTTTACAACTTTTAAATTGGCTTATTGTTTGATATAAATTACTAGCTAAATCGCTATCTACTCTTTTGTTAAAACATTTTAAAATGTCTCTGTTTTCTTTTAATAACTTTTGAAACAGCATACAACTTGAAATTTTTGGAATAACATTAACGGCACCCACAACTTGAGATGAAATGCGAGAAAGCGTTGAAATTTCAATATTACAAGTACTATCTATATTAAGTGCCTCAAATATCTTAATCTCCGTTAAAACAGAAACTCTATCTGGAACAATAAAAATATGATGAGCATCTTTATTTTCACTATAGTTTTGCTTTAACTTTTCTATAAGCGAATTAATACAATCAACATTAGTTTT
Organism: uncultured Christensenella sp.; assembly: GCA_910584815.1. Lineage (GTDB taxonomy): Bacteria > Bacillota > Clostridia > Christensenellales > UBA1242 > UBA7862. The sequence continues at coordinate 13,649 of CAJUBT010000022.1, forward strand.
ACCTACAAACAAATTATACATATTTAAACTATAACATATTAATGTTCTATTTTCAATTTATTTTTAAAGTTCAATTTTTTTGTTGTTATTTATTAATAATTTTAAAGATAAAAAATAAAGATAAAAAATGTTTAATAAGTAAATTAAATTCTTATATAAATAAATTAAAATTAAAACAAATCTACCCCACCATAAAAATTTTAAATTAAGCATATAAATTATAATAAAAGCGTGTTTAAAACTTCATATAAGTTTTTAAAAATAAACTATTTTTTGTTTTATTTATAATGCTTAATAACAAAAAAGCCTAAGAGATAAAGTTTTCCTTTAAACATCTCTTAGGCCGTTTTTTTTTAAACATTTTATAAAATTTTTAATGTAACTATTTTAATGTATTTAAAATTAAATTCTGTTAAAACCAAACTGAAATACAATTTTAATATATATCAATTTAATATCTTAATAAAAATTATAAATAAACAATTTATTATAATTAAAAATAACCTAACTTTAATTTATGTTAAAATTAAAACTTAACATAAATATTATAAATTTCTTAACTCTTTAAAAATTACTTATTATCTATATAAAACTTTTTAAGTTTCAGCGTTTTATTTTCACTCTTCTTTTCCAAATTTTTAATTTTTCTATTAGATAACTTTTGTAATAACTTGCAAATTTGTTCTTTTTGAGCTTCTAATTTTAAGTTTAGTTCTCTATTTTCTTCTTGCAAAACTTTAAGTTCCGCCTCTTTTTTGTTCAAGTCTATAAGTGTTGCTCTAAAATTTTCGTTTGCTTCGTTACATTCTGTTTTAAGTTCTTGTTCAACACTATCTATAGCACTTCTTTTAACAATTTTTACAAGCCCAGAAAACAATGCATTTATATCATCATCTGTAATTTTTTTATTAAGTCTATTTCTTGCAAAATCAAAATTAATTATCTTTCCCTTTTCTTCCATTTTTTTCTTTCTCTCCTTAACTTTTATGTTTCTATATTTATTTTGCAACCTTAACATTGTTTTTGCATCGTTACCTGCTAAAGTTAAACAACTTTGCCTAACACTTATCCCTTTAAGCAAATTGTTATCAATATAAGCAACTAAATCTTCTATTTCGTTTTCTGTAAATTTATTAAAATATCCACCTACTAATTTTTTTAAACTTAACTCTTTATGCTGCTCAGGATTTTGTTTTAAATAACCAGCAAAATTATAATAATAATTTTTTGCACTTTCTTTTTTAATTTTCAATTCTTTTGAAATTTCTTCAAAAGTTTGGTTTAAGTTGCATTTTTTTTGTATGCACATTTTAATTATTTCTGCAATTTTATTTTGCCTAAATTGTTTTTTATTCACGCCATAACCTCCCTAATAAAAGTTGTTAGTGTAATTATTATCAAGTTTTTAAATTCTATACATAAAACAATAACTAAAAATCATATTCATATATTAATGTAGTTTTGTTTTAATTAAAAAATAAAAAAATTAAAAAGTGCTTATGCACCTTTTTTAATAATTATTTTAAATTGTACAAGCATATAAAACATTCACTAATAAATTAAATTTATAGGAGTAAAAATATATGGAATGTTTAGTTCATATAAAACCAAATTTCCCTTGTGTTTTAGCTTATTTATCTACACAAAAAAACTTAAATAAAAATAAAATTTATACCTTTATTTTAAAGGATAGAACCACCCTATCTTTTTACCCAAACGATGATAACACTACTAATGCTTTGCCATTTTCGTGCGAAATTGACCCTTTAAGCGAAGGTTTATTAAAAACAGGTAGAAATAACTTAACAGTTACTAACTTTCCTAATAACAATTTTTTACTAGAAGTTAACCCTTTTATTTTTTCATCTAATTCTGCAATGCTTGGATTAAAAACAAAAACAGTTCGCACCCAAAACATAACTCACACAATAACATATTTCAGCAATAATAATTTAAATTTTAGAATTGAAAATAACAACTCTTTTTTAGATTTTTCAAATAATTGTAAAGTAACAGAACTTAACTTAAAAGCAAAAAACGAAGACATCTTTTTATATTTTGGAACAAAAAATAATAAGCATTTTACTTGTCATATATGTTATAAAAATAATAAATATTTTTTACAAGACACTAATGAAGTAGACCTTCTTGAAGAGCAAAACGATACAATAATAACATATAAAAATCTTCACGATTTTGCAAGTCACGGAGAAATTACAACCTATAGTTTTGCTAATGAGTTTTCAAAGAAAACAGAACTTGCTTATAACAACTCAACCCCCTATAAAACCAAAGTAAAGGAATTTGTACCTTTCGCATTTTTTGAAGCTCTTAAAGTAAATAACTTTAAATTAGCAAGATATTACTTAACTCCAAAACTTTCATCTAAACTTTCAAATAACCATCTTAAAAAATTTTTTGGTAACTTTGAAAAGGCTCATCAAACATTATCTCCAATCTATAATCCAGAAGAAATTGCTTTAATATATTATGGCAAGCAAAATAAATATGCAAAAATTTATTCCATTCAATTTAATGAAGAAAACAAAATTAGCAATATAGAAGAAGCATAAAAAATTAAATATAAAAAATTTGCAAATACTATTAAAAAAATATATAATTAAATTAGTTATTTTAATTTTTATTTAAACTATATATTAATTAAATATTTATTCAATAATTCTAAAAATTTTTAAATAAAGTAAATACACTAAAACATTATAAAAATTTATTAATTAAAAAACTTTAAATTTTAAGACAATTCTACTTTATAAACTAAAAAAATTAAACACAAAAGGAATAAAATTATATGTACTTTCAATATTATTTAATGGGAATAATTTTAATACCAGGCATACTTCTAGCAACCTATGCCCAATATAAAGTTAAAAGCACCTATAACAAATTTGGCAGAGTATTTTCTTCTTGCGGGTTAACAGCTAGCGAATTTATAAGAAAATTAATGTTCGCAACCGATACTCAATACTTACAAATTAAAAGCATTCCAGGACATTTAACCGACCACTACGATCCAACAAGAGAAGAAATTTGCCTATCGCAAGATGTTTATTCCTCTAATTCGGTTGCCGCACTTGGCATTGCCTGTCACGAATTTGGTCACGCTTTACAAAAAAAAGAAAAATATTTTCCTTATCAAATAAGAAGAATGCTTGTTCCAATAACAAATTTTGCCTCTTCTCTACTTTGGCCTCTTGTTATAATTGGTTTAGTTTTTAATTTTGGTGTGGAATCAGGCGGAGTTATGGGTGATATATTTTTATGGAGTGGCATTGCAGTTTTTGGTTCAGCAGTTTTATTTAACCTAGCAACATTACCTGTTGAATTTAATGCTTCAAACAGGGCAATAAAAATTTTAAAAGCAAGTGGAACTTTAACAGAAGAAGAAATTCAAGGCACAAAAAAAGTTTTAACAGCAGCAGCACTTACCTATGTTGCAAGTTTACTTGTTTCTATTTTAAATCTATTAAGATTCTTACTTGTAGTTCTCTCTCGAACAAGAAGAGACTAAATAAAATAGTTCATTAATTTATGTTAATTCATACAAAGAAATATTCACTAAACAAAAGGATAAATTTTTAATGATATTAAAAAACATTGCAGGAGAAGACTATAACATTAACAACTGCTTAGGTTGTGCAATTTCAAATGGTGAGGCTATACCATTTGGCAACATACTATATAAAGATGAATTTTTCCACATAGAACAGGATTTTGAAGTTCCAATAAATGGTTTTATAATAATTTCTTGTAACAAACATTATTCAAAACTAACTGATTTACCCTTAGAGGCACAACATAAATTAATTAACTTAGTTAATAAAATTATAAATATATTAACTAAACACAACATTGCAGAACACTTTACCACTTTAATAGAAGAAAGACCAAATTATCATTTGCATTTGTGGATTTTACCAAGACATAATTGGATGATAGAAAAATTTGGAAATGCCAGTAACCATTATGCCGAAATTAGTAAATATGCTATAAATAACCTAAAAACAAAAGAAAACCTTAATGAAATTTTAAAAACCTGTAACATCATAAAATCTGAATTAAACAAGTAATAAAAAACCTTTCTTAAAATTAAGAAAGGTCTTTTTGTTATTTAATAACTTCTAATAAAACTAATTTTATCTTTTTATCAAAATAATAATTTACTTCTTACTCATCTCATTATCATTTATTTAATTTAGAAGTAATGTTTATTTTTTTTTAAAATAACAATTTAATAATTGCAAACTTCTTTTTTAAAATTGTTCCCAGTTAAAATAATCAACATAAAATAATAAACCAATAAATAATTTATTTAACTACTATTCTACTATTATTTTAAACCTTGCAACAACCCCCGTGTAAAGTTTTGCATCTATTGCATATTCTCCAGTTGCTTTAATATTGCTTTCTAAATCTATTTGTTTTTTATCCAATTCAATACCAGCAGTATTAACTGCTTCTGCAATTTCTTTGCTTGTTATTGCACCAAACATTTTGCCATTATCGCCAACTCTAGCACTAATTTTAAAAATTTTGCCTTTAAGTTGTTCTGCTTTCTTCACAGCGGCTTCTCTTTCCAAGGCCTTATTTCTTTCAACACTTGCTTGTTTACTTGCTTTTTCTAGTAATACTGCGTTATCGGCAGATTTAGCCAAACCTTTTTTAATTAAAAAGTTATTAGCATATCCATCGTTAACATTTATAATATCTCCCTTTTTACCAGAACCTTTAACATCTTGTAACAATAAAACTTTCATATTTTTCTCCTTGTAAGCAAATATATTTACAATTATATTTTAACACACATTTTAAACTTGTGTAAATCAATAAATTAAATTTTATAGTGTAAATAAACATATTATTATTGTTTATATATTATAACTATTTTAAATTAAATCCTTTAAAATTTGTTACAGATTTTTGTTTTATATTAATAAGTTAATTAATAAAAAATAAATTTTATTAAAAAAAAGTATACCACCTTTTAAATTAGGCAATAATCATAACAAAAATAAGGAGTTAATAATATGGATTTAAGATGCAGAAAAACTAATTGCAAATATAATAAAGATTTAACTTGCACTGCGGAAAGCATTTCTATAACAAAAGAAAAAGTTTGCCTTCAATACCAAAACGAAAAAGGTAAAGGCATTAAAGATTTTAGTAGACTTATATTTAGCGATAATCCACCAAAGGTAGCCGATTATAGACATTTAAAAAATATTTGTTTAAGTTGTAGTGCCCCTTGCTTATTTAATAAAGATAATCATTGTATTTCAAACGGAATAACAGTAAATGCAAGCACCACTAACGAACCAAAGTGTATGACCTTTTTAAAACCCTAAATAAAATATTAGTTTAAATTTAGTTTTAAATTATCTCTTATAATAATTTTTCTTTAAACTAAATTTATTTTTAATATATAATGTATTAAAACATTAATAAATTTAATAAAACATAATTAAAATAAAAATAAATTTATATAAGTTTTTTAAACATTAAAATCATTTAACAAAAAAAATAAAAAATGTTAACAAAAAAAAATTACAAGAAAAATCTTGTAATTTTTTTATTATATTATAATTCAATTTTAAAATTAAATTACTTAAGTTCAACAGTTGCGCCAACTTCTTTGAATTTTGCTTCAAGTTCTTTTGCAAGTTCAGTTGGAACATTTTCTTTAATAGTTGAAGGTGCACCATCAACTAAAGCTTTTGCTTCAGAAAGACCAAGACCAGTTGCTTCACGAGTTACTTTAATTACAGGTATTTTGTTTGGTCCAACTTCTTTAAGAACAATAGTAAATTCTGTTTTTTCTTCTGCAGCAGCAGGTGCAGCTCCACCAGCAACAGGTGCAGCAACAGCAGCAGCGGCACTAACACCAAATTCTTCTTCTAATTTTTTAACTAAATCACTTACTTCAAGAAGTGATAATTTTTTAATTTCTTCAACAATATTATCTAAGTTTGCCATAATATTTTTATCTCCTTATATTTTTTTATGTTTAATTTATAGTTTATTTTTAAAATTTTAAAACTTTGTTTAAAATTCTTTAATTACTTATCAACAAAAACTATTAAATTGTGGACAAGTTTTTTTAAATTAAATATTCATAATTTAAAATTATGCTTCTTTTTTGCTAATAGCATCTAATGCTCTTGCAAGTGCAGCAACTGGAGCATTGAGCATACCAAGTAACATAGAAAGTAATACTTCTTTTGATGGAGTTTTTGAAAGTTCTTCAATTTTAGCAGCATCAACAACTTCGCCATCAACAACACCAAACTTTGCTTCAAGAACGCCATAATCCTTAATTGCCTTATAAAGAACAGTTGCAGCGGTAACTTCATCTGCACCAAATGCAACAGCAGTTGTTCCATCTAGATATTTTGCATCATAATTTTTAATACCTAAATCATCAAGAGCAATTTTAATAAGTCTATTTTTGTAAATTTTATATTTAACATCGTTTTCACGGAAAGCTTTTCTAAGAGCAGTATCTTGTTCAACATTAATACCTTTATAGTTTACAAAAATAACACTTTTAGCATCACTTATTCTTGCCTTAATTTCTTCTACAACTTTCTTTTTTGCTTCTAATACTTCTTTAGACATTTATTTCTCCTTTTAAGTTAAAACAAAAAACCTTATACCCAAAAAGTAAGTATAAGGTTTAAACTATCTTAAAAAAAGAAATCTTCCCCACAACTTACCTCGGCAAGCATTCCTTTGCATAAAGTAAAAGGAAATTTACGAAAAATATTTTTCACTTGCTGTCTTAGATAAACACTAGGTTAATATTAAAACATTAAAATTATATATTATAGAAATTCTGTTGTCAATACTTTATTTAAAATATTTTACAATATTTATTAACTTATTCTTTAATTATTTTTAATAATTAAAACTTATATAAGCGTAATAAAAAATTTCATTATAAGTATAATATAAGTAAAAAAAATTAAATATAAACATATTTAATCTAAAATAATTTTTATATATTTAATTTTAATCTGTAATAATAGTTTATTGTTAAAAAAACTGTTTTATACATTTATTTTACTAAGGCTTTTTATATAATACTTTTATCCTTTCAATTTATTTTAAACTTCTAATTTATAATTTTTACTTTATTTCTTTTGCTATAATTAACTTAATAATGAAATAAATAGTAGCTCATTAATATTATTAAAAAACTTTAAAAAATAGTATACAATTTATAATTCGTATTTAATTTTACAATTTGAAGAAAGTTTTTTATTAAACATAAAGTTTTATTAAATTAAAAAATTATAAAAAATATAATTTTAAAAAATATTTAATATAAATACATTTAGTTAGTTAAAATGCACAACAATAAATTTGGTATTGACTTGGTTCCCAAAAAATTATAAAATAAAAATATGAATACAAATAGAATTTTAATGTGTTTAGATTATAATGACACCATCGATAATTTAATTCATAAATGTGCAGAACACGAAAGTGGTGGTAAGTTTCCTACCTTTTTTAGAGGAGTTCTATCTATGGCTGTGGCAACAAAAAGCGACATTTCTATAGCAATTATCAGTTCAGCCCATGTAGATGATATTAAAGAGGAAATTAATATTATTAACTATTATGCAAACTCCTATTGTAAACTTGCCATACCAAACGGAGAAAGTTTAATAAATTACATTGTTGGAGACCGAAGCAAAGAACTTTATAATTGCAATAGTGGAGAAAAACAAGCAATAGGCGGTGAAGGAGTTTCTACTAAAAAAGAAGGAGTAGAAACAATTTTAAGTTTACCAAGCGAACAAGGCGTAAATATGCTTGTAACAGGTGGTGACACAAAAGAAGACTTAGCTATGATTGATGTTCAAACAGATGGTGTTCCAAATGTTTTTATAGCACCTAAAGCAAATAAAGATATTGCTGAAGGCTATGAAGATGCTTTAACTATTAGAGACCCTAGAAATAATAACAGCGAAGGTATAGGAAGATGTTTAATGACATTATCAAAGAGTCTTGAAGAATTTCACCTAACTGATGCTTTTTCTCAAAAGTCTGACTCGGAAGAAAGCACAACAACAGATTTCGCTATTGAACAATCAACAGAAGAAACATTAAAAACAGTTGCTGCTAATCATCAACCATCAAGTGAACTTTCTCAAGAGCAACAAATACCTTCAAGCAACAGTGAAAAAGTAGAAATAATTATTCAACCTAACCCTGCTATACTTGCAAACAATGAAATTTCATTAGAATAATAAATTATATTAAAAATTATTTTATTGAAAACCAAAATTGTAGTTTTACAAATATTTTTTTGAAATTAAGGTTTAATAAAAAAAATACTAACATTTTTATGCTAGTATTTTTTTATATTATAAAAATAAACAAAACAATAATAAATGTAAACAATGCAATTTACATAATAAGTAATAAAAAAATTATTATATTCTACCATACTCAGCATAAATTAGTTTAAGAATAAAAATAATAAATAAAAAAAAGACCAACGAATAATTCGTTAGTCTTTTATAGTTCCATTTAATAGTTTAGGTTTTCGGGTTATATTTTAACCTGTTTGTTTCAGGAGTTTTTTAATTTAGTTTGCTTTCTAACTTGTGTACCTGCCGATTGAAATCAATCGGTTTCGTCGACTTCACTTCTCTTTAAAAGGAGGTGATCCAGCCACACGTTCTCGTATAGCTACCTTGTTACGACTTCACCCCAGTCATTGGTTTTACCTTAGGCAGTTGCTTCCTATTGCTAGGTTGGCTCACCGACTTTGGGTCCCCCCAACTCCCATGGCGTGACGGGCGGTGTGTACAAGACCCGGGAACGCATTCACCCCGACATGCTGATTCGGGATTACTAGCAACTCCGACTTCGTGTGGGCGGGTTGCAGCCCACAGTCCGAACTGAGATCATTTTTTTGAGATTAGCTCCACATTACTGTATTGCAACTCTTTGTGATGACCATTGTAGCACGTGTGTAGCCCAAGACGTAAGAGGCATGATGATTTGACGTCATCCCCACCTTCCTCCGTATTATCTACGGCAGTTCTGCTAGAGTGCCCAACTGAATGATGGCAACTAACGGTAAGGGTTGCGCTCGTTGCGGGACTTAACCCAACATCTCACGACACGAGCTGA
>CAJUBT010000023.1 GCA_910584815.1 uncultured Christensenella sp.
AAAAATTTAATTCTCATAGAAATACTTCTAAATTATTTATGTTTTATAAAATTAAAATACCACAAATAATTGTGGTATTTTTTTATTATATAATATGCTTTATATAAAAATTAAATGGCTACCTTTTTATGCTAAAGCTTTAATTAAAATAAAAAATAAATTAATAAATAAATATTTTAACGCTTAATAAAGTTTGTGAACACAAAATTTTATAATTATTAAACTTGAATTTTATTATATATCTCTTCGCCTTTTTTAATAAGAACAATGACAAGAACTGCACAATAAACAGCCTGTATTGCTAACATTATTGGCATATAAATTGTGAAAGTTAAATTTGAACTATGGAAAAACCATAAGAAGAAAACAATCATAGGTATCATAGCAATAAGCATATCTAATGCCATAGTTAAAAGCATACTTGCCCCATTTTTTACAGCTTGTGTTTCACTTGTCCAATTAAGCCTTGGAAATTTTAAGTTTAATAAAAGCCCCAAAATTGTTTGCGAAAGAGTTGTAAATAATAGGTAAAATAGTATAAGCACAACAAGCAAAAAACTTAATTTTAAAACAACACTTAAGATTATAACTCCTATAAAAATAACTGGTACGGTTATCATTAAATTTAAAGCACATTTTGAAAGTACAATATCTTTAAACTTTATAGGTAAGCTTTTTAGATTTTGAAGTTTAGACCCTTCCATTGAAATTGTAACAGAAGTTGTTGGAGCCACGCCTAAGCACATTGCCATACAGAACACTGCAGTTGCAGAAAAAACTTCTTGTATTCCTGTGTTAAATTCGAATTGAGCAAAAGTTGAAAGTGCAATAATAACAGAAACTATACTCATTATTATTCCCATTAAACCATTTACACAATAAACACTACTGTTAAAAAAAGTGGAAATTTCCTTTTTAAAAAGGTTAGTAAATGGAGTTTTAGTTGAATAAGTTATTGGCACAGGTTTACCCTTAATTTTTGTTACCATTAAATTAGAGTTTATTTTTTTGTAACCGAACATAACAACCAAAATGCCTAACACTGCAAAACCAAGACTAACTAAAATTGCATACAAATAATAAACAAAACTAGATGTTGTTATGGCTGTAAATAAAAAGTAAATGTTGCTAAATACAATTTTAAACCATAGAGGCAAACCACCAACAAACATTTGCTCCATAAAATTTGAACTTGAAAGAGAAATAAAAACGGCAAGCGAAATTGCAAAAACTAAAGAAAATATTGTGCGAACAATGTTTTTATTTTTCATTTTAGCGGTTAAGGCATTAACTAAAAAACCTAATACACTGCTAATGAATTGCGCAAATAATGGCATAAACAGAACGGAAAAAATGCAAAAAATTATTCCGAATGCTGTTACTTCATTAAAAATAAAATAAACAATGAAAGTTGGAATTGCCACTATTAAATAATAAAGTGCGGTTGTTAAATAAGCACCTAAGAATTTTGAAGTGATTAATGTAACATTCTTTATTGGCAGGCTAGAAAGTAAATTATAATCTTTCGCTCTATACATAACCCCTTGAGTGTCTGTTAATGTTAACATTAAGGATATTATTAGTGCCATAAAAAAGCCAACTATTAAAATGTATTTTGAATTACCAGTTAAATTGAACATATCTGCAAAGTTATACAAAGAATAACCAATAGCACAACTTAGAACTAGAAACAACAAAATAATTGTAGGCAAAGTTTTTGCCTTAGCCTTTTTACTAAAACCAGCAAAGGCACTTATAACTTGCTCTTTAAAATAGATAATTGAAAGTTTAATTGTTTGTTTCATTTTCTAACTCCAAGAAGATACTTTCTAAACTTTTCTTTCCACGAACCTCTTCCATTTTTCCACTTTCTACAAGTTTTCCATTTTTAATTATAACTACATGAGAACATAACTTTTCTGCCACCTCTAATACGTGTGTGGAATAAAAAATTGCTGTGCCACTATTTGCAAGTTCTTGCATTATAAGTTTAAACTGATAACTTGCATTAGGGTCTAGCCCAACAAAAGGTTCATCTAGTAATAACAATTTTGGTTTATGAATAAGTGCCGAAACAAGTGCTAGTTTTTGCTTCATTCCGTGACTATAACTTGAAATTGGATAACCTAAATCGTTAAATATTTCCAATTTTTTTGCATATTCTTCTATTCTTTTTTGCCTAGTTTCCTTATCTATTTTAAAAACATCGGCAATAAAGTTAACATATTCTATACCTTTTAAATGTTCATATAATTCTGGATTATCTGGCAAATATGCAATATTCTTTTTTGCTTCCATTGGGTTCTGTTTAATGTTAATTCCATCTATTATTATTTGACCTTCATCAAACCCAGTTATACAGGCAATACATCTAAGTGTGGTTGTTTTACCAGCTCCGTTATGCCCAATAAAAGCACAAATTTGCCCAGCTTCAACTTCCAAACTTATGTTATTTACAGCAACTTTATCGCCAAACTTTTTTGTTAAATTTTCTATTTTTAACATTTTTTTTAGTTTCTCCCCCATTTTAAATTCATATGCGTTTTTTTAATTTAGTAGTTTTACCTTATTATTTGTTTTTGTGTTTAAATGGTTTTTATAAAAACACTTCTGCATTTTAGTATACCCCCCCCCCTTGAAGTTTTGTCAAGAGTTTAGAAGATAAATTTTTATATATTTTAAACTTAATAAATTTTTAAACACATTTAAATTATAACAAAAATTAATTAAACATTACAAATAATAAAAATAAATTTTTTACAATAATAAAGTAATAAATTAATTAAATGTATACTTTTTATAATGCTTAATTTCTGTTTTATATAAATTTAAGCAAATGAGTTTTAAGCATTATAAAAAATAGAGTAAGAATAAAACTTTCTTACTCTATTTAATTTTATAAGTAATATCAATAACATTTTTAACTTATAGGTTTAGTTTAGAAAATTATTTTTATTTTTTTTAACAGAAACATAAACAAAAGTTAAAAGTACGCTTACAATGCTAAGAACTAATATTACATACTTAATAAGGTTCGACCCATTGTTTTCTGTTTTGGTGTTCGTGTTATTTTTAAGTGCTAAGTTAACATTGAACTTGAAGTCGCCACCATTTTGAATTACATTGCCTAAAATTGTAAAGATAGATGCACCATCTACATTTGCCACATTGGAATAGAAATTTGCACCATTTATAATAGCGTCCCCTTGTTCATCGATACAAATTACTCCGCCATAATTTGCACTATTACCAATAAAATCGCCACCATTAAATACCACCGAACCACCTTTCGTGTAAATGCAACCACCACTGCCATTAAGTGTGTAATTCCTTGCAAATAAGCCCGAATTAATAGTTACTGAACCTGTGTTAAATATAAAACCACCATTTCCGTAAGTTGAATAATTAAGCCTATAGTCGCCACCATTAATAATTAAGTTACCTTCATTATATATCGACCCACCAGTTAATAGTGCTGTGTTAATGTTAACATAAGTGTTAAATATGCTGCAACCATTTAAGTTAAGTGTAGCACCCTCATAGTTACGAGCAACAGAAGGGCCACCGCCTGTATTTGTTATGTTAGAAATGTAAACATTGTTATTAATGGATAATATTCCACTATTGCTAAACAATGGTTCAGTTGCAGATGCACTTACACTGCCATTGCTTGTTATGTAAATTGAGCCTGTGCCACCACCTAAAGTAAACCTTACAATGTTAGAGTTATTTGGTATTACAATTATTGGAGCATTAGTTAATGAACTGTGCCTATATAAGAATATTTTCTTATTAGTTATTATAGTTTCCTCAAGCACACCATTAGCCCCCACAGTGTACGAAGACATAAAGAATATTTCGCCACCATCTTTTAATGCACTAACCATATTAGATAAAGTTGAAATTCCTGTGAAAGAAGTATGTTCAGCATCGTTATAGAATCTATCATTGTAGAAATATACTTTACTAAAAGCAATCGTTGGGGCAACTAAAACGCTAACTGTATTTTCGTAAAGTGCAGAATCACTAGGAGTGAATTTTAACACATATCTTGTGTTAACATCACTTGGAATTGTGTTCCCATTTTCAAAAGACCAAGTACCAGAAACAACTAAGTTACCAGATTTTACAATGCCATTTTCAAACCTTGCGAGTGATAGTCTGTCGCCAGCATTAATGTATGCAGTTGGAGCTTCCACAATGCTTAAAATTCTGCCTGTAATTCTAAAGTTAATTCTGCCTGTAACAAACTTATCTAGGTTAGAGTTATCCACAATTTTATAATAAATTGTGTAATCTTTAATTTCTACATAACTAGGAGCAGTTAAAGAATATTCTCCATCTTCACTTTCTGCAAAATAAATAGAATAGTCTCTACAATTATAAACAGTAAAGTCTTCTGCTGTAACAGTTTTTGGTTTACCATCCATAGTGTAAACTTTATCACTAATATGAACAATTAGTTCCTGATTATTATCAGGTGCAGCAACAAGAACAATTGCATTCTTTAAAGCATCTAATTTTAAAGAATAGTTATAGCTATCATCGTAACTAAACACATTTATATCTATTGTAGTTACAGGTATATCTGTCTTGTAAGTTGTAACAACTGTTAAAGCATCTTCCGCATTATCTATTGTTAAGCCTATTGAACTTTCTAAAGAGAGTTCTGCAACTAGAATGCCTTTGTTACTATCTTTAGATAAATGTAAATTGTTTTCATCTCTTGTTGAAACAGAAGTTTGAGTAGAGTTTGTATAGTTATTTTTAATTGTTATAATTGCACCACTTTGTAGTGATAAGCCATAAATACTATTGTCGTAATCGGTTTCTCCTTTAAAGGCATAATAAATGCCTCCGCCAGCAGAACTAGATGCATTATAAGTTATTGTAACTTCACCTTTTAAAACTAAGCTTGCAGGATTTTCACTTTCAATATAAATTGCACCACCTACTTTTGCAAAGTTACCAAGCATACTATCAAAGTCATCATAAATTCCATTGTTATTTGTATCTACAAAACCACCAAGAGTAGAATCGTAAAGTTCAACCACAACACCAAGGGCAGTGCCAAGATAAATTGCCCCGCCATTTTCACTTGCAATGTTAGAAGTAAAGGTTGTGTTTTCAATTAAAATGTTTGCATTAACTTTTGTGCTTGCAGACCCTTTAATTAATAATGCACCACCATTACCTGTAACACTGTTAGCCGAGAATAATGAATGTTTAATGTTAACTTGAGTTGCAACTTTTGAAACATCTACATATATTGCCCTTGTGTTATTTTCAATTAAACTAGAGCCTGTCATATTAAATGTTATAACATTATCTAAATAAATAACCCCGCTTGTTGAATTAGAAGTTTTTGAAATTGTTGTGTTCTCTAAAACTAAATTTCCACCCTGAATATAGAAACTTACACCATCAACATTTGGTTTTAAGTTTGTTATATAAGAGTTAGTTATTGTTACATTACTATTATCTGCACGCAAAGAACCTGAATTTGCCGAACTGTTTAATGTTACTGAATTTAAAATTAAAGTTGCATTCGTTGCAAATATATCCATAACAGCATTTGAAGAACTTTCTCTGCCTGAAGTTATTACAGAGTTTTTAATTAAAGCATAAGCATTTGCACTTAAGTAAATATTTGCTCCACTTGAAACTGCTGATGCCGAATTATTTTCTATCTTAGCATTTTCTATATAGTTATAAGAATCTGAGCCTGCATACAAGCCTCCGCCATTGCCAGTTTCTTCACCACCATTAGAAGATAGAGTTCCGCCATAAATATAAAGTGAACCATAGTTTGCAATACCACTGCCTAATATGCTTGTGCCAGTTTCTGTTTTAGAGTTAAGAGTTATTTCACCGCCCTGCATAATAAGGCTTGCATCTTTATCGTTATATACTCCAGCTCCGCTTGTTGATGCTGTGTTGCTTGCAATTCTGCCAGAACTTAAAATAATTTTTCCTTTATTATAAATTGCGCCACCATTTGTTGCTGTGTTATTTTCAATTTCGCCACCAGATAGAGTAAAGTCTCCTTCATTATAAACTGCACCACCTAAGCTAGCAGAATTATCTCTAATTTTTCCGCTTACAAAGTTAATTACGCCTTTATTATAAATTGCGCCACCATTTGTTGAGGAATTAGAGTAAACATCAACACCCTCCAAGCTTATAACACCTGTTTTACCATTATAAATAATACTGTTTGCGGTGTTATTGTCGTATATAGCACTATCAACAATTATGGTATGTCCATTATTATTAACAGCCCCCTTCAAACTGCCAAGAGAAATGCCAAGTATTTTACAATTATGCAATTCAAGTTCGCCATTCTTTTCAACGTAAATAACACCATTAATGGTTGTATCTGCATCGGTTGAAATGTTGCTTATTTCCTGGCTAGAAATTACAGCTTTACCTTTAGGGCCTATAAACAACCAAGCACCATACTCAGCCCAGTTATCAACAGCCAAACCATCTTCTAAAACAAGAGTTCCATTTTTAACAAATATTGCACCGCCCTTACCATTATCAGTAGTTAAATCTGCACCACTATAAAGGTTAGAGTTACCAGTAACTTCTACATTTGTCATACGAATGTATAAGCCATCATCAATAACAACACTTGCATTAAATTCCATTTTATTGCCATAAATTCTTCCATCACGGAACAACATTCTGCTTGAATTTCCTTGAGCTGTTGTAAAACTAAACAAGGTTGCATTTTCACCATAACCATAGTTACCACTAACAACAAAGTCACTCATTTCAAAGTTTGCAACATTTTCAAAATTAATTAATGTTCCATAAATATTATTTCCACTAAACACAATGTTACTTTCAACAAAGGTTAGTGAATTTAAATATAATGCTGCACCTTTACCATAACCTGTGTTACCAACAAAGTTAACATCTCTAAGTTCAACACTTCCTCTATCGTTAACAAAATAAACTCCGCCATCATTTAAAGTTGTGTTTTGTTTAATAGAAGTATTGGCAATATCCATACTTGCCTTATCACCAAAAGAATAAATTGCAGAGCCATTAGTTGCCTTATTTCCAACTAATTTAACATTTGTTAACTTTAATAATGCACCAAACCATATACCGCCACCATTAGAGGTTGCCGTGTTATTTTCTATAGTTGTGTTTGTAATTTCCGCATCCATAGTAACAACTAAACCACCACCAAAGTTGTTGGCAATATTATTTGAAATATTACTATCTACAATTTTGATAGGAGCAACACTTACAATTCCTCCGCCAAAGCCTGCTGATATGTTACCTTTAACATTAATGTTTTGTAAATTTGCTTTTCCACCAATAATGCTAACTGCACCTGAAGAATATTGAGTGTCTTTTGGCATTTCAACAAACATATCTACGCCACGACTTATGAACACAGAAGCATCAAATTCTCTACCTTCTTCAACAAGTTCGTTGAATAAAATATCGGTGTGATTAATTGTAAGGTCGGCATTAAAACCACCTATAGCAGAACCTTTTAATTTGTTGTTTTTAACAACAGAATTTGTAATTAAACCTTTGCTTGTTGCAATTGTTATTCCAGCTTGCATATTTAGGTTATTTTCTACTCTAATATTATCAAGAGTAACAACACTATCTAACTGATTATGCCCACCATAATATATTCCACTAGAAGAATTGTTTATTATTCTAATATCACTTAAATTATGTGTGCCAGCAACACTTGAAGTGGAATAAATTGCGTAACCATTAACATTGTTTTGGAAGTTAAGAGCAGTAACTTTAACAAATTTATTATCTTCAAAACCTATAATGCTAAATGCATTGTTATAAATAAAGTTACTATTTGAAAGGGTTACCTTTCCACCTTTAATGTTAAATAATATGTTACTACTTGTTCCACCAGAAATTTGTAAAGAACTTATTCTAATAGAACTATTCTCTCCATCACTTTCAATGTGGCTCATTGCTCCAGAATTTGCAGCATTGTTTTTAAGAGATACATTATCTAAAACTATACTACTATCATTTTTGCTTACAACATATATACCGCCACTATTTGTTGCCACTGAAGTGTTAGAAAAGTTGCTACCATCTAACTCTAAATTACTAATTTTAATTTCTGCACTATTCATATTAATATGAACTGCACTATTTCCAAAATTATAGTAACCACTAATTCCATCTATATCTAGTTTACCACCAGCATTTTCTTGTGTTTCTATGCAAATTGCACTGCCAAAACCATTGCCAACATAGCAATTTTTAAACACTAAATCGGTTAAAATAATTTCTAAATTATCACAACCAGAACTAGAAGTTATATAAACTCCTGCACCATTTTCAGCAAAACAATGTTCAAATTCACAACCACGAATTTCAATAATGCTGTTGCTATCAACATAAATTGCACCACCATTGTATTTTGCATTAGTAAATTGAGATGTGTTTGAAACTTCTACAAATTTGCAATTTATAATATATGTTTCGCAACTTTGCGATACAACTTTAATTGCACTTCTTACTGGTCTTCCACTATTGCTATTGTTTAGCCCCATATAACAATTGGTAATATATAATGCACTATCGGTTGCGGAAACATAAATAATTCCATCTTCCTCTGAACCAACAAAAGTTGAAAGATTGTTAAAGTTACAATAGTCAAAGTTTATTGTGTTATTTGAATTTTCAATGTTAATTACTTTAACATTTGTATTGGCATTTGAGGAAGAAGTGCTTAATTTAAATTCGCACCTATAGAAACTAATTTCCTTGCCCATCCCATTGAAATTTAAGTTACTACTATTATTCCCAGTTCTTAATGCTAATTCGCTAAATTCGCAATTTTCAGCAAAGAAAGAACCAGAAATATCCATAATACTGCAACCTTCTGTATAGAAGAAATTTGTTACTTTGCAGTTTTGCATAATAAAGGTTGTATTAGCTTCCGCTACAATACTACTGCTTGTGCTGTTAACTATAACTCCTGTGTTATTAACACCAATATCTAACCCCGTTCTATTACCATTAATATACAAACTACTTAATGTTACAATGGTATTTTCCCCAGAAATATTTATAAGGGTTCCTTCATAGCTAGCATTTTCACTTCTGCTAAAATAGCGTAATAATGTCCAACCGTGGCCATCAACCTTGCAACTTTCTGTAAACTTCCATTCACTCATTAAATAAATTGGTAAATTGTGAATATTAAGTTCTTCAACCCTTAACCAAGTTTTAACAGGATAATTAGGGCTCTGTCCGTGATATCTATCGCTACCATTTACAGGGTCAAAATACAATGCTGTTGCACCTTCTTCAAAGCCATCTCCTTTTATTGGCATATAAGGGGAAGCCTGTAACCTAACATAATTGCCATCCTGATAAACATCCCAACCATCAGCGTGAATATATTGTATGCTACTTGTTATCCAAGATACATCTGTAGCATAGGCAACATAATTTGCACTAGCTCCGCCTCTGTTTAAGAAAATTCTTATATTAGAACCCGCTTCTAAATTATCATTTATTCTTAAATTATAGTTGTTAGGTGCAATATAAACTGCGGCATCTATTATAACTTTCCCAGATAAATATATTAAGCAAGTTGTATCTGTACATATACTACTGTATTGATAACCATTTATTGGAGAACCACTTGTTTTATCAAACACACTATTTGTAACATATATGTTTACACTTCCTGTATCCGACTTAAATGAGCCATATTTATTATTTGAAAAATTACAATTATAAATATAAACATTTTTACTCCAAGCTGTACTATATTGCCCACCAGCAATATGAACAGCATAGGTTGCTTTTGTGCTACTAATATCACAATTTTCCATATGTAGCAATGTTCCAAAATATGTATAATAATAAATCGATTGTTCTACAGTTGTTCCTTTAATTTTACAATCATACATATATAGCGAACAAGAATCTACATTAACGCCTATACGACAATTATAAATTTCTACATTTCTCAAGGTAATAGTATGAGGTCTTTCTGGATAATTACTATAAGTATAATATCTAGAATAAATTGCACATTTTGTACTATCTTCAAAAACACTATCTATAATTTCTAAATTAAGTATATATGCAGTATTTGTATAGTAGTAATAATAAAATCCGTATTCATTCCCTATAAACTTAGAACCTGTAAGTTTAATATTTACATTTGGAGTTTGCTTATAAGAATTTCCAGCATCGTTGTTATATCCCATTCCATATGTGCAATCTATTGCCTGATAGTTAGATAATTCAATTTTACAATGTTGCCAGAAGTCAAAAGCATATTTGGTATTTTTTACAATAATATTATCGCCAGTTATAGTTTTTAAATTTGCAACATTGCTTAAATAAAAACCATAAGAATAAGCATAATTTACTTCAATATTTGTTAAATTAACAAAACTAGGTAACGCAGAAGCCTGAACTCTTAAAAACCAACCAACAAACTCAGCAGAACAATTACTAATATAACTGGTTGCATCTGTAGCATTATCTATATAAAAAGTATATGTTTCAACAAACTCAAAACTAACATTATCTACCGCAATTTTGCTTCCATTAAACCAAAAACCTTGATTTAAATTATAGAAATTTGAGTTAACAATTTTAAGTTGAATATTACTTTGATTATTGCAATATGCAACAAATTGAGTATCTATATATCTAATTTCACTATTATTAATTTCAACATAAGTGCCCTGAGAATATATTAAACCATTGGTTTCTACATATAAATGTTCAAATAAAGAATCTTTAACAATTAATCTGTTTTCACCACTTTCCAATCTAAAAGCATTTTTACACCATAAATTGTTTATATACATATTCTCAACTGTTAAGGTTGAATTTCCATTTATATATGCAATTGCCCCTTCAACATCAAGTTTTAAACTTGTAATAGTAGATGGCCACATTCCACCTATTGGAGGAGATAAAAACCCATTAACATTGCTATTACCATCTATTCGTATATTACTTATTTTAACATTACCAGTTATAACTTTAAACATACCATTAGCAAAGTAATACGCAGGATTTGTTAAAGTAGGGTTTATATAAAATTTAAAAGTTGCATTTTTACCATCTATATTTTTAGAAACGGTAAAACTACTCATAACATAAACTACAGAATCTTCATTAATTTTTTCTACTAAAATATCCCAGTTTGTTATAGGGTCTGTAGGTGTTGCACCACTACCCAAAACTGTTCTTTGTGGGTCAAAATAAAATATATTTGTACCCGTATAAACATCTGAACTTACTGAGCCAAGCACTAATTGAGAAGAAGCATTTATAGTAAAACTCCAGTTTGTTGAAACAAGTTTATTATAATCTTCCGCTGTTGGAGTGTAACTATTGCCTTGTGCAACTATTGTACCCGTTGTTTGATTTCCCATAACAGAAACCTTAACAGGTTTAGCATCGGCAATACTAGCGTTAATATAAATTCCGTTTGTAGTTGTTCCACAAACTAAACTTTCAATGTCAAATTCGCCTCTTAAATAATACCTTGGTGCATATATATCGTTATATGTTTTATCTCCATACTCGCCTATGCCATTGTTTTTAACAACAACACTTCCAGGCTCTGATGGGAACACAGTTAATAACACCCCATTTGCAAAAACACCATAAGTTGCGTTATTAACAAATTGTCCACCTTTTAAAACAAACCAAGGTTGAGAGCCTTCCCCTGCAATATACAAACCAATTAGGTTATTTCTAACTACTGTATTTTTATCTATATTAAACACAGGGTAATTAGAACTATAAGTGTTTGCCCTGTTAAAGTAAAAACCAAATCTTCCATTATCTTCCGATAAACAATTTACAAAGTTGTAAGTTGTTGCAGTGTTATAACTATTGCTGTAGTTTACACCACAGAAAATGCCATCGTAATAATTTTTTCTAAAAATACAATTTATAAAGGTTGTTTGGTCTATATAATTATAATTATAGTAAGAACTATACCATCTGTAATAACCATACTGACCAGTTTCAAATATACAATTTTCAAACACCAAATTATTAGAATATCTATTTGTTGTGTCAAGAAAACCATACCTATAACTATTAGAAATTTTAACATTTACAAATAAGTTTAACCTTCTAGATTCTGTATAATATAAATACTCTATACCATTTAATCTTGAGTTATTAATTGTTACATTTTCTATGTGGTTTTCGCTATTAGTATCGTTATAAACATACATACCAATATAGCTTGAATTTATGTCTACATTGCAAAGCGAACCACCCATAAAATCTATAGCAATATAAGCATCATCTATTTTAACATTTTCACCATAAAAATTACTATATCTTAAATATAAAGCATTGTTATTCTTTACACTTTGAATTTTAACATTTTGGGCAAAAATACTTCTTGGAGCATTCCAAGTTGCATTAGAATAAATACCATATCTTATTACATTTTTAATTGTTATATTTTCCATTTCAATGTCTTTAACGCCAGTATTAAAATAGAAGCCATCGTAACAATCTTCAATGTAAATATTTCTTGCAACTACACCACCTGCGATATTTGCAGCATTAGCAATTCTTTGGCAACCTTTAGCATAAATATTTTCTAAATATAAAGTTCCAGTTATAGTTGGAGTTTGAGAGAGTTCACCAATAGAACTGTTAACATATTTAATGTTCCTTAAAAATACATTTCTTGCTCCATTATGAGTATAAATAGCAGAGTTTGTGTTATAAATTTCACAATCTGTTATTGTAATATCACAGCCTGTTGGACTATCAAAGTATATAAGCCAACTTTCAAGTTGCTGGTCAAAAACACAATTTGAAATTACAGTTTCAACTTTATTATAAACAAATATCATAGTATTAAAATATTCGTTGCCAATAAAGTTACAATTTTCTACATTAAATTTGCCAATATTCTTACCAGCACTACCATAAAATCTTACAGCATTTCTAAAGGAAAAATTGTTGCTATAATTAACATCAATTAAATTAAATTCAACATAAGCATTTGGAGAATAAACATAAAGTCCAGAACCTTCATTTCCATTTTGACCTTTATTTAAAACAGTTCTATCTTTATTATTTGTTATTTCGCAATTGTTAAATGTAAAGTATGCTTTTTCATTTTCGCCAAAACTAGTTAAATCAAACAAAACTAGCTTTGAATAAGTAGTATAATTTGAAGAATTATACACTTCATTATTATCCATTAAACAGTTCTCAAAATTAACTTTTGTTATTTTGCTTGTTGAACTTGAACCTCTCAAAATAAGGCAAGTTCCTGTTTGATAATAATAAGATGTAACAATTCTTTGGTTCCTTCTAAATTCACAACCAAATAGGTTCATTTCAAAATTTGTGTTCGCATTATCTATAGATATACAAGAGGACCAATTACCATTACTGTAGCTGGTATTATCTAAAAACTCACACTCAACAATGTTTATTGTTAAATCTCCATTTGAAACTGCTGTACGCAAAACCCCAGTAGCATAACTATTATTTCTAAACACAACATTTTTTAAATTTAATGTACAAGATGCTACTATATTTATTTGATATCCACCACTCAAATAAGTTGACCAAGAGCCTTCAGCAATATCACCATCTTTTAATTTATTACCATCTAAAATCAAGTTTTTGATGGAAACATTTGGGTTATAGGTTCCAGAAATTTGTATCATATTGCCAGCCCAAGTTTTTAACTTCTTTAAAACTCTTCCTTCGCCATCTATGTCCATATAGTCTGTTATAGACCAAGTAGCACCTATATATATAGTATCGCCAGGCAAAGTTTTTTCTAAAATTCCATTCCAAGTTTTTAAAGCAGTGTTAACACTTAAACCATCGTTTAGGTCATTACCAGTTGAAGGGTTAAAATAGTAAACGCCTGTGCCTGCAGCCATTGGTGTTTTGTAGTATATTTTATACTCATTCTTTTCAACATCAAAACTTAGTGTTCTTGTGCTTCCATCTTTTATGCTTGCACCAAGGTTAGGTGTTATTTCAATTTTGTTAGAAATATACAGCCATTCATCCCAAGTTGGAGCAAAGTTACTATCTGCTTCTACAATTACTGGGTTTAATAATTCTTTTCTGTTACCTTGAATATCAATAACAAATTGATATTTTTTATTTTCTGGGTCGTTAAAATTTGCCCAATTATCTAGCACATTTAACAAGGAATTTTCACCTTGAAAATATGTTGTGCCAGTTATTAGTGTTGTGCCACCAATGCCAAAAATTCCATTCCCACAATTAGAATCTCCTCTTGCGGTAAAGTTTTGAGATATATATCCACCATATAAATTTATAACACCATTATTAACAATTCCACCACCATAATAAGTTGAAACTCTATCACTATTTAAAGTTATTTGAGAGGTTGTATCTCCATTAGTTGCAAAATTAAAGTTTCCGTTATTAAACACACCAATACCATTAATATTATGGGTTGTAGAATTTCTGTTTGTGCCATTACTCCTAATTAAACCACTTATTAAAGTGAATGTTGCCCTTTCATCTATAAACACACCAGCACCCATATTTACTTGTGCGGTTGTGCCATTTTGAAGGGTGTTGCTTTCAATTCTTAGGTTACTGCCAGTTACATTACTTGTTGCTGAAATATATAATCCACCACCATAGTAAGAATTATTATAAGAAATGTCGCTATCTTCTATTACAACATTGCCACTTTCAATGTAAATTCCACCGCCTTGTGCATAACTTGTTATGTAACTAAAACCGTTGTAATTTATTCTTGAAGAAATTATTGTAACTTCACTAGAAGTACCTGCAATGTATACACCTCCTCCTCGAACAGCTTTTGTATCTGCTGTGGAGTTATTTAAACCAAAGTTACCAACAATATCTACATTTTGTAACTCTACTTTGCCAAGAACATATAAGCCGCCACCATTTTGAGCCCTACAATTTTCTATACGACAATTTACTATTGTGGTTTTATTACCAGCAATTATTCCACCGCCACTAGTTACACTAACACAATTGTTTATGTTTACATTTTCTAAATACAATGTTCCACTAGAATTTATTGCACCGCCTTGACTTGTAGTGTTATAGTTCCAGAACCCAGTGAAAATTACAGAACCAATAATTTCTAAAGAACCATTGTTAACAATACTTGCTTTTGCAGTTGAGTTGTTAGCACTGTTTTCTTCCCCTCTAAATATTAAATTACCATCCAATGAAGTTATTATGTTTAATTTTCCACTAAAAGAAGTTTCAAATATAGAGCCCAAGAAATTATATCTTCTAAACTCAACACGACTTTCAACATTCAAGTTTAAAGTTGCTGTTACATTATAAGTGTTTGCAAAGAACACCACGCCCATATCAACTAAGAAAGGTAGCATTGTGTTAATATCAAAAGTTGAAATGCTTGCTTTATACTCAGAATTTTCTGCTTCTTTTAATTCTTCTTCTGTAGGATAGAAGAATCCATTGCTGTAATACAAATTATCATAAGTAACACTAGGGTAAACACTAACGCCTGTTATGCTTTTATATTTTTCGGTGTTCTTTGGAATTATATCTAAAGTATACCCTTTTGTTGTGTTAGATAAATCTACAATAGTGTTAGCACTTGCATATAAAATAAAGTCGCAAGCAACAGCATTACCATCTTCATCTATAATGCCTGTTGTAACAAATCTATTAACATTTGTTCCATTTGTGGTTATGTTCTGGTTAAACCATAAGTTAATATCTATATCAGCATTGTCATAGAAAATGTTCATTTTATCTATTGCAACATTGCGTTTATCTTTATTAGTTCTTGTAAAACCAGTTGCTTCTATATAAAACCACACTGTTACACTTTCACCTGCATCGCGCACAGTTATTGGTGTTGTGGAATATTCACCATTTTCCTCTGTACTGTAGTAAATAGTGTAGTTATTTGTTGGAACAAAAACTTTAATTTCTACACTATGTTCATTACCATCGTAACCACCATAGTAATCGCTTGCTGTATAAGTAATTGTTCTTGAAGTTTCATCAATTATTTTTATAAAAATTCCAAGCCCTGTTTTGTTTGTTCCATTATAAATTGTTTCTGAATAAAACTCTACATTATCTAAGTCATCACTAACAAAAGCAGCTTTTGTTGCTAGTGTTAGAATATCAGTTGTAGTTAAATAATTAATTAAATAATATTCGTTTGTTGTGCCTTCCTTAACTCTTAAATCATTAACAAAATTGTTAATTGTTACGCCAACTTTACTACCTCCAACTAAATTACTTGCAAGTGTAAAGTTAACATCTCCACCAACTTCAAAATCTATATACAAATTGTTTGCAACATCGCCAATTAAATTTCCGTTTTTATCTTTTTCAAGTTCGCTAACACTGTTTGCTGTAAAATTATTATAGATATAAATATTATTAACTTTTGTTTTATCTCCAACAATAATGGCAGAACCTGAATTTGTTTCACTTCCTGCAAAATATATTGCACCAAATTTGCTTGTTACATTATTGGTTATTGTAACTTCACCTTTTAGCAATAGTTCAAGTTTTCCGTTATTATAAATGGCACTTCCACTTTCTGCATAGTTAAAAGTAAATTCACTATCTATAATGCTTAAGGTTTGTTTTTCTTCATCTTCCACACTATTATAAACTGCACCGCCAAAGCCTGTTGCACTATTATTTGTAAATATACAATTAATTAAGCTATCTAAACCTATTGTGTTATAAATTGCGCCACCTAAACCTTTTGAAGCTTCGGAATTAACCCCTAAAACCCCTGCAGTGTTGCTTGAAAAAACACTTTTTGAAACACTTGTTGGATTATAAACTGCACCACCAAACTTTATTGCACTATTGCCAACAAAAGTACAATTAACAACAGTACCACCATACATTGCACCACCTTCAACAGCACTGTTATCTATAAATGTGCTGTTAAAACTATCAACCCTGTATAATGCACCACCAAGGAAAGCAGAAGAATTGTTTTCAAAAGTGTTGTTATAAGAAACACCACCCCTAACAGCTCCACCTAAACCTTGTGTGCTACTTGTTACACTGTTATTTTTAAAGAAACAATTATAAATATCTGCTGATATATTATCTGTTAAATAAACAGCTCCGCCATTTTCACTTGCAACAGATTTTTCAAAATTACATTTATTAATTTCAATTTTATTGCTACTGTTTGTTGCTTCATCGTTTACATACAAACTTCCGCCACTGTTTTTTGCAGAGTTGCCATAGAAGTTACAATTTAAAATACCAAATTTAACATTGCTACCATCTATATTAATTGCTCCACCATTACCATTGTTTGCAATATTATTATTAAAATCTGTAAAGGTTATTTTAACAACATTACCATTAGCTTTTAATAATATAGCACCACCACCAAAATATTCAGTTTCACCTATTACATAACTATCTAAAGCACTATTTTCTGAAAAAATAGAATCTTCAATTTTTATTTCATTACCATTAAGCCCAAAAATTGCACCGCCTGCTTTTGCAGAGTTACCAGTAAAAATTGAATTGTTTATATCTAAAACATTATTTCCACTAAGGTAAATAACCCCACCAGCACTAACAACATTATTATTTATAAACTGAGAATTTTTAATTAATATATTAGCATTATTTTCAGCATAAACAATTCCACCTAAAGTTCCAAGGTTGGAAATGAAAACACAGTCTTCAATATTCAATACACCATTTTCATTTAATTTAATAACACTATTATTTGCATCTATATCATCATTCAAAACAAAGTTATTAACAAACTTAGCATTTTTAATTGTTATGTTTCCACCATAAATTAAAGATGCAAAATTATCTTCACCCATATATTGTTGAGTGTTATTTTCAAAAGTTCCACCATTAATTATAATTTTGCTGGCATTATTTTCGGCATAAATTATGCTAGTTCCAAAGTTATTTTTTGCAAAGAAATTGCACTCGTTAATAGTTACTTTACTTTCTTCATTGCGTAAATAAACTATGTGAGTATACAGTTTGTTGTTAAAACCTTCAATACCACTATTTTTATCAAAAATTAAATTTCCATAATTTACATCAATTCCAACAATTCCAAGTTTATATATATCATTTAAATTTAAAATGTTAGTTGTGTCATTACCATTTACAACAACATTTAAAGTTAAGTTTGCAAAGTTTTTGTTGCTGCTATCTTTATAATCTCCAACTTGTAACAAAGTTCCCCAATAACCAGTAACATATTCTGCACCCTCCCATCTCTTTAAAGTATAAAATTTGTTTTTACCTAAAGTAACATCATCTAAAACAGTTACTTTGTTCATAATTTCAATTACGCCATTTCTCGAAACAAGTTCTTCTGCCTTTTCAATAGTTTTAACAGGTTTTAAATAACTTGTTCCATTAAACAAATCGTTACCATTTTCTGTGTCTAAATAAATTATGCTTCCATCGCTAGAACTGCTATCGTTTAAACTCTCAATAATTGCTGTTAAGTTTAGGTGCATTGCAGGACGAACAGAACCTTGTGTAAATAAATGATGAGTAACCGCTTGATTTAGAAGACCATTATATGCATAAACATAATTTGCTGTATTAGCATAGGTTCTTAAATAAAATTCTTCATTATATGTGTAAAGTTGATTATCACTTAATCCCCAGAAAGATTTATCTCCTATAGTTGCAATTTCTGAATAACTTGGCAACCATAAATAATCGTTCTTCCAAATGTCGTTTCCAACTTTATCACCATAACTTGTGTTGGCAACAAAGTTAGTGCTTGGGAAATTAAACATCCAAGCTTCATTAGAATAATCATTACCCTGACCATAATAATTAAAGAAACTCTGATTTTCCTGCCAAGTTATGTTTAGTGGCGTTACTAAAAAGTCTGTTATATCGTTATATTGCCCACTAACTGGCATTGTAAAGTTTGCAAAAATACTATTGCCATTCTTCTTAACATAATTTGCTGTTGTTGCATTACTTGCATATGTGCCACCATTATTTAAAACAATAGACCTTAAATAACTTGTACCATACATTGAGTTTGGATATTGTGTAACTGTAGTTCCTACCCAACTACTATACTTACTTTGCAAGGTATTGTTGCTTAGTTCGCTTAGCACACCATCTTTATAATGCACCCCTTCCCAAGCAGACTGATAGTCACTTGCAAGCCACAAAGTTAAAACCACATTTCCGTTTTTATCGGTAGAAAGATATGTGCTTGTCCACTCCAATCCACCAAGGGTTAAAATAATATCTTGTGAAGAGGTTTTGCCACTTATGGCAGTTGAACGAAAATCGCTAGCGTTTCTTGTTTCTTTTGCAAGCTTTAATAAATCGCTATATCCGCCTTTGTCATTGCCTGTTAAATACTTTATTAAAGTATCTAAATTAACATCGCTCATTTTTTGAGTTTCACTGTCCCATAGTTCATCTACTTTAACATATCCACTTTCATCTCTTTCAGTAACAACAGCTGAAGCATATGCCATATTTAAGTTAAAGTGCAATGCAGGTCTTACAGCATTTTCGTAATTAACAGGTTCAGCATCGTAGTTTTCTCCATTTGCCGTTAAATAGCAACTTTCGTAACCATTCATATCTGCACTTGTTCTTAGCCAATAATCTGTTACATTTGTGCGTTGAGCATCCGACAATGCCCAAATACCATTGTTAGAGTTACTTCCAAAGCCAGTTTCACACAAGGAAGGTAACCATAAGTTTTTAGTCCCCCAAGTGTTATTGTAAGATTTAGATTGATAATTATAGTAAGTGCCGCCTGGATAAATGTTTGTAAAGAAACCAGTGTTACCTACACTACCTAAGTTTTCATTTGAAAAGTTATATGTTGTTCCAAATAAAGTTTTTGCCAACTGACCTGTTGTTTGCCAAGAAACTAGATTTGGTGTAACAATAAAATCGGCAATAGTTCTTTTATTACTATCTTGCATAGTAAATGGTGCAAAAATACTATCTGCTCTTTTTACATAATTTGCATTTGCCAAACTATGAGTAGTTGTTAAATAAATACCACCATTATTTAAAACAACGCTATTCATATAACTTGAACCATATAAATTGTCTGGATACCCTGCTAGCACACTATCGTGAGGAATTGCCCCATTGTTCCAAGATGTTAAACCATTTTCATTAAAAGTTTTTGTTGTGTCATAATTTCCATTATTCAATAAACTACTATCGTTTAGCCATAAAGTTAAAATTGGTTCTCCATAAGTGCTTGTTGAAAGATAGGTAACAGTCCATTCAAGCCCACCCAGCGTAACAACAATATCTTGTGAAGAAGTTTTTCCATTTATTGTGTTGGAACGGAAGTTGCTGGAATTTTTAGTGGCCTTAGCATTATTTAAAATTCCATTATAAGTATAAGTTTCGCTACCCATAATATATTGCATTAATTCTTCAAAATTATTGCTATCTATTTTATTGTTATCTTCATCCCAAAGTTCATTAACTTTAACATAAGTACTATCATCTTTTGAAGTTACAGGTTCTGGATTTTCAACACTATCAACATTCAAATTAAAGTGTAACGCAGGGCGAACACCATAACTTACATTACAGTATGATTGGGCATATGTGCTATCCGCACCATTAACATAAAGATAGTAATTATTACGCATATCAGAGATGTGTGCTGTTCTCAACCAAGAATTAGCAGCACTTGTTCTTTGCTTATTCGTAGTTTTCCAAATACCATTATTTGAGTTATTAACGCCGACTTCTGTTAATGAAGGCAACCAAATAGTATCCTTTTTCCAAGCATCATTATCTGTTCTCTTCGCAAAGTTATAATAATAACTATTACTATAAAATCCCGTGTCACTTTCATCTTTAGACCAGTTTTCATTTGAAGTTTTATAACCTAAAATACTTTGCGAACTTTGACCAGATTGCTGCCAAGATACATATTCTGGAGTAACCAAATAATCAACTAAGTTTCTTCCCTCAACTAATTTCATAGTTACTTGTGCATATGGATTACTTTTTTGTTGAGCACGATATGAATAATTCCCCGCATTATTAGAAGTTGAATAAAGTCCGCCATTATTCAATTCCACGCTTCGTATTCTACTTACTCCATACATATTATCTGGATAAGCGTAACTTGTTCCATTCGCAGGAGAAAACCCATTATTATAGTAATAGTTCGTACTGGCATAATCTAACCACATTGTTAAAATAGCATTACCATTTTTATCGGTTGATAAATATGTGGCAGTCCAATCCAACCCTCCTAAAGTAACTTTAATATCGGTTGAAACTTTTTTACCTGGCATAGATACTGCATAGAAATCACTAGCATTTTTTTTCTGCTGTGCTAAAGTTAAAACATCTTCATAAGTTGCATTTACATTTCCAGTTAAATAACTATAAAGTTTATTTAAATTTTCTTTATCTATTTCCTG
>CAJUBT010000024.1 GCA_910584815.1 uncultured Christensenella sp.
ATTGGCACTATTACCGTTATTAATGGCTCTTGCATCCTTTCCTCCATATTTTTTAGAATAAAATGTGTTTTTACTTACTGCTTTTATTTAATTTCAATAACATTTTTAATGTAA
The DNA here is from genome assembly GCA_910584815.1 of uncultured Christensenella sp. Classification (GTDB taxonomy): domain Bacteria; phylum Bacillota; class Clostridia; order Christensenellales; family UBA1242; genus UBA7862. Next base: position 115 of record CAJUBT010000024.1, read on the forward strand.
TAAACATTTTATGGTAAGCTAAATACGATTTTAATTTTGTTTTAAAATTGGCATTAACCTTACAATAAGCCTTATAGTTTTCTTTATTATTCCAAGTTTGTATTTCCTTTAAAGTTAGCGATAAATTATGAGTATAGTTATGGCTTATACAATTTAGATAAAAATAGAATTTATGCACTTTAATATATTCTTCATAGCCTGTATCTTTTAGCAAATTTTCTAGTTCTAAAACAAATTCTTTTGAATTATTAATTAGGTTTGATTGAGTTCTAACAGAAGAATTTTGCCTTATAAGGTAATAATACAAATATTCATCTACAAAACTTATAATAGGTTTTGAATTTATAATAACTTGCATTAAAAAAATGGCATCTTCCATAAAAGAAATTTTAGAATTAAATCTGATATGATTTATTGCAGATTTTTTAAATAAAATTCTCCAAATAGAACACATAACATAGTTATAAACTTCTATGCTATTTTCTTTTTGTTCCTTTTTAATTGGTGGAGTTTTTAACAGGTAAGATAAATTGCTGGTTTTACAAAACTCTTCCAAAGCAATCTCTTTTTCATTAAACACTTTATTATTAATTACTTTTTTAAATCTTGAAAAAACCAAATCTGCATTGGTTTCTAATTGTTTTTGCATCATTTTTTGGTATAAACTTAAGTCTAAATAATCATCACTATCGGCGAAAGTTATAAAGTCTCCTTTTGCTAAATCTAGTGCCAAATTTCTTGCACTGGAAACACCACCATTTTCCTTGTGTATTACTTTTATTCTCTTATCTTTCTTTGCATATTCATCGCATAGCTTTGCACTATTATCTTTAGAACCATCATCTACTAATATTATTTCTATATTCTTATAGGTTTGGTTTATTATGCTTTCTATGCATCTTTCTAAATATTCTTCTACATTATATATTGGCACTATTACCGTTATTAATGGCTCTTGCATCCTTTCCTCCATATTTTTTAAATTTAAGATATAGTAAATAACAATTTAACTTATTTTACTAAAATACAAAAAACCAACATATAGTGATTAAATATAATTTCTATATATCTATTTACTTAGAAATTTTTAAATAAAGCCTTAGTGTAAATTTTCAATAAGTTTTTTATAAACAGTACCTTCTTCGCTAGTTTTAGTTTCAGGAAATTTGTAGCTTAATTTAAATATGCTACTTGAATTTAAAATTTCTTTTAAATCAACTTCACTTTCCTTTTTAAACAAACTATTAACAAGCAGATATATATTATTATTGTTAACAGGCACGCTTGCAATTTTATTTTTTATATTTGGCAGTTTAATTTGCATAAGTTTAATACAATAGTCAAGAAATAAATAAGCAATTAAGGTATGATGTGTTTTCCAATACTCTAAAAAAATGTTTTTTAAATTTAAAAACAACTCATCTCCTTTTGTTCCAGCCATAAAAAAGCCACTCCATTCCCCATTAGAAATGTAGCTATTATTTTTTACACTTTCTTCGGCTAATTTATTAGAGTAGAAACTATATTTTGAAACTTCATTTATTATAGGCTTAGTTTGATAAATGGTTGCATCTAACCATATGCCACCATATTCATATAACAAACTAACCCTAATAATATCGGAAAAATGAGTAAGAGTAATTTCTCCACTTTCAACTTTTTCTAAAATATAATTTGGAAGAGTTAAGTAGTTACTTAAATTTTGCTTTGTAAGAATTACAATTTCATTACTAGCAAAATTTTGCTTAACTGAATTTATACAAGCTCTTACAAGTTCTGGTGTGTTTTCATCTATTCCCTGCCACCAAAAAACAAATACTTTACAAGAGGAACTTATAGCTTCTGTTTTAGTGCTATCAACAAGTAAATGCCCATAATTTTTGTTAATGTAGTTAACTATTAAATTATGCCTTTTACTTTTAAATTTTTTAGATTTAAACAACTTAATAAATAAACTATCTAAACTATAACTTAAAGCAAACTTAAAACCAAATTCACTGGTTTGTTTAAAAAAAGAATTTTTCATAAATTTCACCTAATAAATGCTTTCAATAATTTCACAGGCAGATTTATTATCAAAATTATGCTGAATAATTTTTTTAGTGGTGTCACTTCTTTTAAATGTTTTAAATTTTAAAATCTCATCTGCCCATTTTTCGTTATCTTCTTCTAAACCAACAAAGGCACAATTATCAGTTAAATCGGTTTCCTTTGTAATTGAACTAGATAACACAAGAGGCAACCCACTTGTTTGAGTTTCTACTGCAACAATAGGCAAACCTTCGTGAATAGATGTCATAACAAAAACATCTGCAGCTTGCATAATTTTATTTACATCGTTTCTTGAACCTAAAATTTTAACTTTATTTTCTAACTTTAATTCTTTAATTTTTGCAACTATTTGTTCCTCTAAAGGTCCATTACCTATTAAAACTAAAGTTGCAGTTTTATCCTTTTTAGCAACAGCTTTAAAAACTTCTATAAGTCTAAGTTGATTTTTTTGTTGAGCAAAACGCCCAATGTTTAGCAATACAAATTTACCATTTAAGTTTAATTGTTTGCGATATTCTTCCCTAACTTTTTTGTTATATTTAAAGTTATCTAAATTAATTGAATTGTTTAACACTAAAACATTATGTTTTTTACAATATCTAGTTCCATACATATATTCACTAGCAGTATTAGAGCAAGAAACTAATCTATCAGAAAAATTTTTAGCAAGCACAATTCCTAGTTTATCTAAAGCGTTATTTTTATTGTCGTTTCCACCCATATGGGAATGGAAAATTACATTTTTTACCTCACCAAAATCTTTTGCAATATACGCATAAATGCCTGTTGTTCTTCTTGTTGCGTTTATATGCATAACATCATAAATTCCGCCATTAACAAGTTTAGTAAAATTAAAATACTTAAAAATTTTATTACCTTTTAGATGGTGAATTTTAACATTTTTATTTTTTAATCTCTCTTCCAAAGCCTGCGAATAATTATCTTTCCAACCATAAACAACATCAAACTCAAAAGCTTCACTGTTTACATTTTCAATTAAATTTACCATATAATTATCGGTGCCACCAAAGCCTAAGGTTGCATTATAAAATAGCACTCTTTTTTTAACTTGATTATTTTCTTTAACAATTTCATTTTGAATTAAACCTGCTGCCACAACAAAGAAAATAAAGGCAATTATTTCGTTATTTAAAGATTCAAACATTGCCATAGAAAAATATGGAACTAATAATACAAGCATAGATAAATACTTTTTCCAATACTTAAACCCTTTAAAATTGAGAATGCTTAAAACAAAAATTAAATAAAACAACATACCAACTAAACCGTGGTAATATAGCTCTTGAATAAGCATATTATGCGCCATCATTTTACCAATTGAAGGAGCATTAATACCTTTACCAAAGAACATTGTTTTAGTAGAAGAACGCCACGCTTTTAAATATATTTTTGCAATTTCTGTTCTGCCAGGGTCATACCAAATTTCCCCAGCATAAACAGCTGCCCACCACTCATCAGAAAATTTTTTATACTCACTATTTCCGCCAGATTCAGCATTTTCATCTTTAGTTGGGCCAACATCACTATTCTCCAAAAATTCTGAAATGCTGCTTTGTGGCAAAAGTTTAAGCCTTACTAACATAATTTTTGTTTCTGTTAAACAAATTCCGCAGCATAAAACAACTGCCATAAACAAACTAATGCCAAGTTTCCAAAAGTTCTTTTTTGCTTTAACTGTATGCATTATGGCAAAAATTACTAAAGCAACGGCTGCAACTAAATAAAAATTTCTTGATAGCGTTGTAAAACCAAATATAAGAAGAGGAACAAACAATATAAAAAATTCTGGTAATGATATTTTATTTTTATATCTTAAAAACAATAAGCCTGAAATTGCAACAGCCGCATAAATTGCTAAAGAATTTGGATGGCCATATAGTGCAGCGCTTCTTAAATATTTATAAGTTGAAACATATGGCAAAATAGCCTCTAACCTAGCGGAAACATTTCTAAACATTTCAAAAAAACAAGCAATTATTAAACTTATAGAAAAGAATTTTATAAGAAAACTTATATTTATTTCCTTTCTACTTTCATATACAACATACATTAAACCATAAATTTTTAAAAGATTTATAAGTCTTGGTAAAGATATTTTATGAATTGGTAAAACTATATAAATAAAAAACAAGGCAATTGGTATTAATAGTTTGAAATTTAACTTTTTTTGCCTTTTAATTACTGATATTAAATAAGGTAAACAAGTTATAAAACTAACAAATAAACTTACATAAGATGCAAGGGAATGAATGTTTGATTTAAAAAGCAAATTATAGCAATTAAGTATAAGCAATAAACTTAAGTTTTTTTCTATATTAAAAAATAATAGTGAGGTTAAACAAATTAAGGCTGCTGAAACATAAGCAAAACTTTCAAAAAAGCAGGCAAGAAAAAGGCTTAAAAAAATTAAGCTATATAGTGCAATATCTATAATCTTTCTATATTTTTTTATGGTTAACATAACCTTACTATTTTCTATAGAAGCAAACATTTTTATAAATTTATCCCTTTGTTAATTTATTTAACAAATTTAGTTACATTTGTTAAACACTGTTTTTATGAAAATAAAATTTTTAAATGGTTATTAGTAACATAATTTATTTTAAAACCAAACAAAAAAGATTCCTTTTTTATAAAGTTTTTCTTTAATTTTTAATTACTTTTAATTATTTAAATAATCTCTTTTTATTTAAAGTAACAAGTAAACTAAATTACTTTTTGTCTCTTAAAAATTTCATAAACAAGGTTTTCTTTAGTTTTTTAGGAACAAGCACGTGCCCAACAAAGCGTATAATTTTTTGTTTGGTGTAAGCAAAAAAGCCTATTATTTTGTTTTTGTACATAAGTTTTAAAAGACCTTTAACGCTTTTATAATATTTTAAGCCACCTCGGCGTTCGTAACTATCGTAGTTCATTCTAGCAAATAATAAAATGTCTTGAATATTATAAAATTTTGCCCCAGCAAGATACATTCTTATGAATAAATAATAATCTTCCGCATAGAACCAAGGCTTATAGCCCCCTGCTTTTTCAAGAATTTCTCTTTTCATAATAACTGTGCTATGTGCTAAAGGGCACCTTCTTTTCATAAATTCAACAATGTCTTCGTGCTTTTCTGGGCAACATTTTACACCCGCTAAATTTTCGGGTTCAACAAAAAATTCTTGCAAGCTGCTACCAACAACATCCGTTTCAGGATGCTTTTCAAAATAAGCCATTTGCTTTTCAAACCTGTCTGGAGCAGAAATATCATCACTATCCATTTTTGCTATGTATTCACAAGTACATTTTTCCCAATTTTTCTCTAAAGCGCCACCAGTGCCAAGGTTTTCTTCTAACCAAATATTTTCGTAAATGTCGTATTGCTTTTCAAAGCTAATAAGCATTTGTTTTAATTCTTCAGAAACTGGACCATCTACTATCATAACAATTTGTTTTGGTTTTAATGTTTGATTATAAACACTTTCCACGGCTGTTTTAACATTCTCTGGAATATCATTTTTATAAACTGACATTAAAACTGAAATATCTTTATTCATATATCCCTCTCCTAAAAGAAAATTACTTAGAATTAAATTAAGTGCTAACTTAAACTATTTTAAGTTTTTTTGCAAAAAATTCTGTAAAAAAATTAAACAACCTTATTTAAAATTAACAAGGTAAGCATTACAAAAAATGGAATTTGTTTTTAATAATTTTATAAAATTAAATTTAAAATTTAAAAAAACAAATATGTAAAAATACAACTTATTTACATAGATTGAATTTTACCCCAAAAAAATAAATAGTACAAATTTTAGCATAATATAATTAACATATATGTTTAAACAAAAAAATTACAGAATACACTTAAAAACAAACAATAAACATATTATTAAATAATATTAAAATGTTACCACATAAACCTTTAACTTGCAAATACTTTGGAATAAATAAACCACTATTTAGTTAATTTATTTCCTTTTTTTAACGTATGTTTTTAAAAATTAAAATAAATTAAACTTGTTTTATTTTTTTAAATTTAAACACAAAAAATTTAAAATTATTTTTAACTCAAACTAAAGCAATTTTCTATACATATCTTTCTACAAAATTTACAATAAAATAATTAAAATCATTGTGAATTTTAAGTAAAACTAAACAGTAACTAATTGACAATTTAAAGTTAAAATTGCTATAATTACAATGTATATGCTCATAAGTAAAATTAACAAAAAACAAAAAAATAAACTAAGCCAACCTAAGAAAAACTAAAGCAAATTTTAACCATATTCTTAAAGGAGACTTAAAAAATATGCAAACTTCTAAAACTGCAGAAAGAAAGGATAAAATAAATAAAAACGGGAACCATTCATCAAGTTTTTCAAACTTTATTAAAAAACTTAAATCTAAAAAATTTATTGTTGGATTGGTTGCCACCTTACTGCTTATAACAATGATGACCTCTGTTTATGTTGGGCTAGATAAAGCCATTAAATTAATAGCACAAAGGAACGACCAATTAATGTTAGAAGCAAAGCAAACTTATAATGTTGAAGACCATAAAACCACAACTATGGTTGGTTATTCTGCTGAAGAGTTAGGAACAGTAAAAAGAAATGTTCCAACAACCACACAAGATGAAGGCTTACCTTCTGGCTATCCAAAATACGGTTACACTCTTTCTAGTGTTTTAGGTACTACTGAAGAAAAAAAGAAAATGAGAGATGCCCTTATTGCCGAATCTTCCTATTTGGCTGCCACAGGAACATCTCATAATAGTGGAAATCCTGAAGAAAAAAGCAGATATACTTGGATTGATAAAAATGGTTATTTATATAAAGGCACTACCGCTAAACCAGAAAAAAGTTTAGATAAAAACGATAGTCATAGGAAATTATATAAACACACCGCCTCTGTTGGACTTTATATGGGTGATGTTGCAGACAATGAAGTTGGAGTTGTAAAACAAGTTACTATGCGCCCTCGTGGTTATAGTGGTTATGGAGTTACAGGATTATATGCCCCTGCTGGAGAGGTTATTAAAGTAACAATACCAGAAGCTGATATGAATGCAACTGGTGGGTTAACTTTCCATATAGGGCAAGCATTATATAATGGTCAGGCAAACAACATTTGGACAGAGAAAAACCAAATGCAAAGAATTCCTGTATTACTTAACACTTTAACTTTAAGTAAAAACACAACAACTTACGATGAAAATACAAAATCTTACACTGGATATATAGGTTCTTTTATAGGTGGACCAATTTACATTAGAAACGCAAATGTTACCTATACTGCAGTAATTTCTGGGGCAGTTAACTACCCTCATTTCATTTTGGGCTACACAACAAAAGTAGAATATGAACAATATTTAAAATCTTCCGCCCCTTATTTTGACCTAGAAGTTTGGAGTTACGGCGTTTTACATTCTGGACCTAAGCTTTATGCAAAATCATTTTCGTATGAAGACCTTTACAAAGCTGCTGTTTTATGGGAAAAAGTTTCCAGCGTTACCACAACAGGTTCTTCTCAAGGAATTGTTTTCTTGTACGACCCTTTTGTAGCAGCAGGTGGTGCTGTTGCTTTCCCAGGCAGGCGTTCAGTTAATTGCCCTGCTGGATGGATGGCAAACTCACTTAACTATAATGGTATAGTAAACTCTGGCGGTTGGGGAAATTTCCACGAATATCACCACAACTTCCAAGGTTTTGGAGTTGGTGCTGGCGGAGAAGTTACAAACAATGCAATGACACTTGTTTCCTATGCACTATTTACCAAAATCTCCGCTAACAGAGGGGTTGGTAGTTATGGGGCACAAGGGTTAGGTGGTTGGAACTCTTACACAAGTGCAACCTGGGCTTTAGACCAAGCTTTAAGAATAAAAAATAATGGCGCAAGCAATGGCCCTAGAGGGCTAGCAATATACGCCACATTATTACACAACTTTGGTGCAGACAATTTTATTCAATCGAAAGTAAGACAACGCACTGGCAGTTATGGTGAAAACTACACTGGCTACTTAAGGGCTTGGCAAGAAACCACTCATAATGATATGACTTATTTTTGGAGAAATATTTTAACAGGAAGTTATGTAGACAGCACATCTGGCAATAACATTGGGTATGGCATTACAGATAGCGTAGTTAACACTTATAAAAACGAAGCATATCCACTATTCGTTCCTGTTTCCTGTTTATATCAAACTGGAAGAAGTTATACCTACGATGGTATTAAAAAAGACTTTAAAACAATGCAACCTTATGTTATTAATTATGGCGAAAACTTTACCCTTGATTTAAGACGCTACACACTTGGTAATGGCAATATGTATGAAAGCGGGAGCGTTGTTCTACCAAACGACTTTACCCATACGATAAAAGCAACGCCTACTTGTGAATATGGCAAAATTGTAGAAACCAGCACAGAAGGTGTTTATACTTATATTCCAGACCCAAATCATCTTTCTTCTGGCGAAATAAGAGTAACCCTTCAGTTACACAAAACTGCCGATTTTGCAAATGACAGCAACTTTGGAAACAGAAATATAGAAGATGTAGAACTTATACTAGAACTTCAACAAAGCCACGAAATGACAAAAAGCACTCTTATAAGAACAACCTATACTTATAATGGAGGGAACCCTTACACTGATGCTGTAACCGCTTTTGAAAGTAACTATAATGGCTATACCTCAAAAGAAGAAAAAGACAATGTTAACAAAACCCAAAACTGTAACTCTGATATTTGGTACACAAATCAGGCAGGGGATGAAGTTCCTGAAAATAGTGTTGTTGAACTTAAAGGCAAAATGCATATAGATGAAACTGCAAAATATAGAATTTCTATACGTGGTAGATGGAATGTTGCTTTGTTTGTTTCTCTAGATGGCAAAAATTACGAAAAAGCTGCAAGTTACACTCAACCCACCTCTCAAGCAAATTATAATTTCCCTAACACTGTTGGCACTTATAAAGATTATGAACTAACTGCTGGTTCTTGGCTATATTTCAAAGCAGTTATGATAACAAGCCAAGTTAGTAGTCGTACTTGTTTTATGGGCGTTGGTTGGGGTAAATTTACACCAGAACAAGGCACAATTAATGAAGATACTGGGCTTGTAGAAAACTGGGCACCAGAAAGCGTAAGCGTTAGTTATGCTACTGCATATAGAGATAACTACGAATTTACTAATACAGAATTTGAACCCGATTATTTTTATGTTAGAAATTATTCCTATACCTATGGTAGCAGCTACGACACAAACAGCAAAAACTTTTCGCACATCAAGTTTATAAATCAGGAAGATAAAGACACAAGCAACCCAAATAAAAATTCCTTTGCTTCAAACGGGCTTGGACAAAATTTAATTGATGAAGATATAAACAATATTTGTGCTTCGCCCGATGTTGTTTCTGCTTCAAGACCTTGGGAATTCACTGTTGATTTGGGAACAGAAATAACAGCAAACAGATTTGTTCTTTCTGGTAATCTTTTTAACAACTCTTCTAACAAAAACCAAACGCCAAAATCTATAACTTTATGGGTAGGTACTGACCCTAATAATTTACAACAAGTTGTTAGTTTTGATAATGGTTCAGTTAGTGGTATAACTCTTGCCTTTAACTTTGATGTTAAAACTTTCCGTTATTATAAACTTCAAGTAAGGCAAACTGTAGAAGGAAGATATGGTGCAATAAGAAATATTAATTTTAGTTACTCTATTGTAGGTAATCACCTATCGCCAGATAACAATGCCATAACTTTCTCTAATAATTGGAAAGGCAAACAAGTGGAATCTTCCTTTGGACATATTTATGTTGGTGGAGAAAACAGCACTTTAAGTTTTAATTTTGTTGGCACAAGGTTTGCAATTTTATCTTCAACAAAATATGGCAGAAACTACTCTGTGTTTATAGATGGCGAAGAAATTAAATCTGCAGAAATAGCAAAAAGCGAAGGTAACATAATTGTTTCCTACTTATCAAAAGCATTTGATAGTGGCAGCCATAATGTGAAAATTGTTTGCTTTGGCGAAACTAATATAGATTCTATTGTAGTTTTTAATAGTTAAAGCCTATTTTTAAAAAATAACTTTATTACTTAATCACTTATACAATTTTTAAGTTTTAACTAATAGTTTATTGTTTATTAATATCTTATTTAATTATTAAACTTTTAATAAGAGAAAGTATCAAAAAACCTTTCTCTTATTTTTTTATTAAAAAAAATAAGTACAAGTGTAATTAATTTTTTATAAAAAAAGTTGTTGACACAAGGTAAAAATTAAATTATAATACTTATGCTATTAGTTGTGGTGGCGTAGCTTAGGGGTTATAGCATTCGGTTCATACCCGAAAGGTCGTTAGTTCAAATCTAACCGCCACTACCAATTTTTACTTGCTAAGTTAATTTCACAATAAATTTGTTTTAAAAATAAAAACATTTATATTGGCAAAAACTTAATAGCCTTTTATAAATTAGTTTTTTATAAACTAAAGCAAAAACACTTTTATGGTCCCGTGGTCAAGCGGTTAAGACATCGCCCTTTCACGGCGGTATCATGGGTTCGAATCCCGTCGGGATCACCAAATAAAACCTTACTCTAAAAAATGAGTGAGGTTTTAATTTTTTATAACGAAAATTAATTTATACAAAATAAAAACACATTTTTTTTAAGCATAATAAAATTTAACATTAATTTACTAAGGAAAACATTAATGAAATTTATTAAAGCACTAAAAACTATTGATTATAAATTATGGTTTGCAATTTTACTAACTATGTTTTTGCCAACAATATATCAAACAACAAGGATATTTTTTCTTGGGAATTTACCTATGGACAGCGGAATTAATATTTCAAGTCAATTATCTTGGGTGAATTTGTTTTATGAAATTATTCAAGAAGCACTTATTTTACCTTTATTCTTTTTATTAGGAAAATCGTTAAATAAAAAAGAAGAGTTTGAAAATAAAGTTCGAACGGGTTTAATTATAACAACTGCTATTTATTCTTTAACTTCTTTAATTATAATTTTATGTGCTAACCCACTTGTAACTTTTATGGCTCAAGATGCAAACCTTATTCAAGAAACTATAATTTACATAAGATTAGAAACCATTGCAGCCCTATTTTCTACCTTATGGCGTTTTGTGATATTAGTTTTAATAACCCTTAAAAAAAATAATTATTTATATGTTTTATTATTAATTCAAATGCTGTTATCTATATTGTTTGACACTTTCCTTTTAAGCAATTTAAATTTTTCTGCTAACTTAGGAGTTAACGGAATAGCAATAACTAACATATCAGTTAACATAATTGTTTTAATAACCTCATTACTGCTTTTAAAAAAAGAAAAGATTTCTATTTTTTCAAAAGCAAAACTAAATTTTTGTTGGCTTAAGGAATGGTTTAAAGTTGGAAAATATTCTGGTTTAGAATCTCTACTTAGAAATCTTGTTTTTATGGTTATGATAATTCGTATGGTTAATTTAGTTGCAGAACAAGGCAACTATTGGGTTGCTAATAGCTTTATTTGGAATTGGTTGCTAATTCCAGGGCTTGCACTTTCTGATTTGGTTAAAAAAGAGATAGCAGAAAATAAAGAAAATATAAAGAATAAAACTTTTGGATATTTATGTTTAACGGGTATATTTGTTATAATTTGGTTAATAAGCATTCCCACTTGGAAACCTTTTTTACAAAATGTTATGAATGTAAAGGAATATGAAACAGTTTTTAAAATATTATTAATTCAAACAGGTTTTTATTCAACTTTTTTATTTAACAGTTGTATAATAGATAGTACATTTTATGCCCTTGGAAAAACCAATTATATGCTTATTCAATCTTTATGCATAGATGGATTTTATTATGGAGTTATGTTTATACTTTATTTGTTAGGGCTTTTTGTTCCTACCCTGTTAGGAATTTGTTTAATGTTTGGGATAGGAATGGTTTTAGATTTTATTCCTACCATAATTTTATACATTCATATGCTAAAAAAAGAAAACATAAATATAGACTTTAAATTAAACAACTTAAAATTAAAGGAAAAAGAAAATGGAAGATTATGAATATTATTACAGGTTTGACACTGGCTATATTGATTTGGCAAAAGAATATATAATAAAAATTAAAAGTTCTCCACTGCCTAATTACGAATTTTTAAAACCTCAAATAAATTTAAAATGTCTTATGAAAATAAATTAAATTTCCCACGCGATATTATGGTTAATGTTTACCCTAGCATTGATGGCATTAACCAAATTTATGTTGAACATCATATTAGGTTTAAATTTTTATCTAGAAAACCAAAGGAAAATTATTTTGCTCTTATAGCTGCTCAAACAGACAAAAATGATAAAACAACTCTTTTTCTTTACAACACCGAAAACATTCAGGAAGTTGATGATATTTTATATTACTTTATAGAAAAACAACAAATTCCTGAACTACACAGATGGATTAAATTTTAATTAATTGATAGTATTATTTTTACTAAAAATTTTTGCTATTAAAATAGTAGAATGATAATTATAGTTTTAAATTTGTAGAGTTAAATAAAAATTTTATATAAACAAAAATTCATCTATAAAATTTTAAAAGGCTACCTATAACCTAGAACACATAAAAACTTTTTTTAAACATAAAACAAACTATATTTATAGCATTAAAAAACTGCAATAGCCAATTTAGTTATTAAAACAAAATACAAATAATTTATATTAATTTAAAAAAGTTATTAAATATTTAAGTATTGAAAAAATTAAAATTAATTAATAAATTAATTATTTATTAATTTAAATTTTATTTATTATTTTATTTATTATTTTATTTATTATTTTATTTATTAAAAAAAAAATAAAATAAATTTAAAATATTTATTTTTTAATAATATCTGTTTATTATCTTTCTTTTCAAGACTATGTTTAAAAACCGACTAATTGGTCTAGTTTTATTCTGCTTATTTACTGATAAATATTAATTTAAAGATTATTTTATTTAAAAATTAAAATTAAAAAATTGACCAATGGGTTGGTTATACTTTTTTAAATAACAATAAATTATTTAAAAATTATTTAATTTAATTTTTTTATATTATAATTATATATTTAATTAAGATAAAACATAAAATAAATTATTTTTAATAGTTATTTATTTCATATAATTAATTATAAAAATATCTATTAAATTATAAAAAATAAATATATAAGCACATAAAATTTTTTAAAATTGTTTTACCATTTACTAAGTAATTTAATTTATATTAAAAACCTATTAAAAAATTAAAATATATTTTTTTAAATTTTTATTATTAGTTTTAAAGAAAATGAATTTTTGTAAATCTTTGTAAAATTAAATTAAATAAAAAAAATGAATTATAATTATTTATTTAATAAAATTAAAATAGAATAACTTTACCTATTAATAATGTGTTAGTTCATAAAAAACTAACCAATAACTTAATATAAACAAAAAAATACAATATTGACTTATTACATGTGCTATGGTAGTATATTACCATATTTTAAAAAGGTAGGTAATAAATTATGCGATTTGAACAGACCAATAGTTTATTAGACCCAGAAGTAGCAAGAGGAACAGATTTTGTTCCAAATGTGTTAAAAGTGTTAGGTGCAAGTGAAGACATTATAAAGAACCCTTATGCTGTAGACCTTATTGAAAGACAATTTTTTAAAATAGCAGACCAAGCTGGCACAGTTATGCCACATATGTTTGAAAAGCCAACAACTCAACGAATTAGCGATTTTGCAACAGCAGTGGAAAGTTGCCCATTCCTCTCTAGCGATACAAGAGAAATGGACTATAAAAATGTTTCCTTAAAATCTTCCCTTGGAATGAAATATGGCATAAGCATAGACAAAGAAACTGGTTGCGTTTTAATGAATATGTTTAGCACCGCAGGCAAAGAAAACAATGCTTACTACTCTTCAAATTTTTATAAAGAAGCAATATTTTCTGCTGATGGAACTGGTGATGTTATTATTGCCGACCGTTTTTGTAAAATTACAGATGAGCATAAAGAAGAATTATCGTGCTCTAGTACATATTCTGTTAACAAATTTGGCGTAACTATGAAAAGCGAAGACCGTAGTTTTGAACAAGTAGATGGGCAGAGTGTAGAAACTTTTCATTGTGTTTCAACAAGAGATGAACAATATCCGTTTATAGAAAAACAAGAAATTTCTGTAAATGAAATATCTCTAGATAAATTTACTGGAACAAGATATTTGCCAATTAACAGGAATGATTTATCTCAACTAGGTTGCCCTGAATACGAAAAAACTGAAGAAGGGGCAGTTGAAACCCCAATTTCTTTTGGTACTCGTGCAGAAGTTGATGAATATTTTGAAGCAAATAAAGAAGAACTTGCAGATGTTATGACCTACCGTTACCCTGACCCTGGAATTTTTGCCACTAACACCTTAAGGGAAGCTTTAAAGCAAGGAGTTAGCCAACTTGCAAATGAAGCAGGTATATTACCTTCCCCTACACAAGATGTTGACACTGGCATTGCACAATAGTTTACGAAACCCTCTAGAAAATTCTAGAGGATTTTTGTTTGATAGGCTAAAGTAAGTATTTTTATTTAAAAGCTTTATATATTATAGTTATCTTGTTTTTTTAAATGTTAAAATATAAAAACTAATTTAATTCAATATAAAAAAATTTAAAAGTTATTAAACTTTTTAAAATTAGTTTATAAATTAAACAAAAACTGCAGAAACTAATTTTAATATTTTTTAGTTGCAACTTTTATTTAAGTTATGGTAAATTGTTTTTACAATATTTTTTTAGAAATTAAGTAGCTAATAACAACCCAAGTTTTAAATTAATAATTGCAATAAAGTTGTTTTAACAAAGTCTTATAAACCTTAAAATATTTAAAAAAAGCAAAAAGTGAGTTAAATTATGGAAAAAGTTATAGTAAAAGCAGAAGATGATTATAACCTCAGTTTACACATTTTTAAAATTGAAAATGCCAAAGCAGTTGTGCAGATAGTTCACGGTATGGAAGAACACCAAGAAAGATATGAACGCTTTGCAAAATTTTTAAACGAAAATGGCTATTGTGTTGTTAGCAGTAATATGAGAGGTCACGGAGAAGATGCTAAAGATTTAGGATTTTTTAAAAATAAAAATGGGTACAAATTTTTAATTTCCGACCAAGTTAAAATAACAGAATATATTAAACAAAACTTTAATAATTTGCCTATTTATATATTTGCACATTCAATGGGAACAATTATAACAAGGGTTTTATTACAACAACATTCAAAAGATTATGCTAAAGTTGTGTTATCGGGCTATCCATTTTATCAAAGTGGGGCAAAGGCTGGCATTTTTGTAACTAACCTAGTTAAAGCTTTTAAAGGTGCAAAGTTTAAAAGCAAGTTTGTTGAAAAGCTAAGCACTGGAGCATTTAATAAAAAAATTGAAAATCCAAGAACAAATTTAGATTGGCTTTCAAGCAATGAACAAAATGTTGATGAATATATTGCAGACCCACTTTGTGGAATTGGTTTTACAGTTAGTGCTTATAACGATTTATTTCAACTTGTTGTTAAAATGCATCAGTTAAAAAACTATAATGATGTTAACACCGAAATGCCTTTATTAATGTTACGCGGAACAAACGACCCTTGCACAGGCGGAGAAAAAGGTGCATTAGATTCTCGCCAAATATTACAGAAAGCTGGTTTTAAAAATATTTCATACATCGACTATACAGGTATGCGACACGAAATTTTAAATGAACTAGATTACACAAAAGTACAAAATGATATTTTAACATTTTTTAATAACAATTAAAAAAACCAGGAGTTATCCTAGTTTTTTTAGTTTTAAAACATTATGTTTCTATGTTTATTTTTCTATTAACTTTAAAATTATAACTAATATATAGTAATTATATAAATTTGCGTGCTTGCATAAAAAATATATGGTTTACAGCAGTATTTAATAAATTCTTAATTTTAAATTCCCTTCTTATTAATATAAATCATTATCTTTTTCAAAAGTGATAATTAAAATAGCTTTAAAGTTTACCCAATAGGTGTTTGAAATTACTCTCCAGCCCTCTTTTGCCATTTTATTCATAATTTCTTCTGCTTGTTTGCTGTTACCTGCTTCTACTATTTTATATTCTTTCATAAAAACCTCCTAAATATCTTTTGTAAATATATTTTTATTTTAACTTAAAATATAAAAATAATCTAGCCTTATAATATGTATTTTAACTCTTTTTTTCTCTTTTACAAATCAAAAAATTTAAAAATTAAAAAATAAGCATAAACCTAAATATATAAATTTTTCTTTTAAAATTAGTATTTACTGTTCTGCTGCCCTACTCTACACCATTTATAAAATTAATTTTATAATTAACTCTAAAATTATTATTTTTCATTGTTTTATGTTGAAAAACATTATAATGCCTTAAGAATACCTAGATTACTTTTTAAATAAATTTATTAACTGCCTTTCTTAAAAAATAAATTTTTATAAAAAGAATTATTATATAATTATAAACGAAGATATAAATAAAAACACAGATGAAACAGAATATTAAAATACTTTGAATAAGTAAGATACTGACAAATAGAACAAGTAATTAAGTTGAAAATTACTTACCATTTCTGATATAATTAAAACACAAAATATTAATTTGCGAAGGTGTAATATGTTTAATGAAATATGTATATATGAAGCGAAACTAACCAAACTTAATGAAATTGAAGAACTAATGAAGGAAGTAGCAGAATTTTATTTGAAACAAGATGGAGTTATTGATGTTCATTATATAAAACGTACTCACCGACAAAAAGATTTTGATGCGGTTAAAAAAGGAGAATTACCTATTCGTCTTACAAAAAATGTTGGTAAAATTATATATGTCTTATATTGGGTATTAGAGAACGAAGAAGCTCATGCAAGAGTATCTAAACTTGGCATAGAAAAATTTTATAAACGTTGGAATAGATGTTTAATAACAATGCCTAAAATTATTTTAGGTGAGAATATTGTATAGGTAACAACTTACTATTTATAGTACAATCATTATATTAAAAACAAAATATTTAATCAGGCATACTATAAAAAGCTCCGAGGCTTCTCTCAAATCACAAAGAAAAATGACTGATAGATAGTGCTTCTTATCAGTTATTTAGTAGGTGGAACAGTAATAACCTAAAACGAAAATTTATACGATATATTGAAATTTATTTTAATGGCTTTACAAGGTAAATCATATCTATAAGTTGCATTCCACATTCGTAAATTGGATGGTCGTAATTATCTGTAAAAAAATTTTTAACTATATGAGAACGCTCAAACCCACACTTCTCATAAAATGGAATAGTTAGTGGGCTATCTCCCGTGCCAACTTGTAAAATATCGTACATTTCCTTGTAATGCTCACAAACAAAATCAACCAACTTTCTGGCATAACCTTGCCGCTTGAATTGAGGTTCTACGGCAAGATTTTTAATTTCCAAAACACCATCACCTTCGTTGCAAATTACGATTTCTGCTTTTACACCGTTATCATCAAGAACATACATAGTACCTTTATCAAGATACTTTTCAATCATACTTTTTTGTTCATCCGCAAGTAATAATAATTTTAAATAATCTCGTTTATTATTTACTTTATATATATTCATTGTTCTCCTCTAAATTATTAATTATTTGTATAATTAATTATATACAAACTTAAAGTGTTTATATAGCTGTTAAAACCTAAAATGACACAGCGGGTGCTTGTTCGAATAAATTATAAATAAAAAAAGATTGTACACTCTA
This sequence comes from uncultured Christensenella sp., assembly GCA_910584815.1. Taxonomy (GTDB): domain Bacteria; phylum Bacillota; class Clostridia; order Christensenellales; family UBA1242; genus UBA7862. The sequence continues at coordinate 18,001 of CAJUBT010000024.1, forward strand.
TGTGTTCAACCTTTAACTAAATTGGTAGAACAGTTGCAACTAAAACTAATTTTCTGTACTAAACTAAAATTTACGACTTTATATCGGCTATATACTCCGTATTTAAATATTATTGTTTAATTTCGATTTTTGTTAAGTATTCTTTTTTGTCGGTTTTTTCTACCAAATTTCTTATAGGGTTTAACAATCTGTCGGAAAACTCGTTTGTTTTTATAGAGCGATATTCCTTATCTTCAGTGTGTATCAAAATCCTACCATATACATTTCTTAATCCACATCTCTCAACTTTTACAATATCATCGTATGGAATAAATACTTCCTTGTTTTTAGAGTAATAAAAATATATACCATTTATATCTGCTTGTATAGCTATTTTGGGTTCGGTAAATAATTTAAATATAAGTAACCCCATTATACCCACACACACCATAAGAAAAAACAACGGTATGAATAAAAGGCATTTGTCATCCGTTAGACACGCCCAAACTATCATTAAAATGATTATAACGCTGGTAACAATAAAGGAATCTAACCCAATAGCTCTTGTTGCTAATGTGTAGCGTTTTTCACATTTTTTGTTCATTTTTACTCCCATAAATTACTATTTATCACTTCAACAAAAATGTATTATAGCATAAGCATATGCCATTTTCAATTGTTTTCCATCCTAACAACAGACTTTTTTCACTATGGTACTTCAATATACAAGCGTGCCAACAGGCGAATTCAAACTGTTCACTTCTAAAATAAGCACTGATATTAAGTAAATAAATAGAAATCGGCAAGTTCTTTCTTCCTTGCCGATTTTTGATGAAGTTGTAGTGAGCTAAAATGAATTATCAATTTGCTTTAATATTTTTTCAAATTGGTTATTAGAGTGAGCAATTTTTATTAATGATTTGATTGCCGAGTTTCCACTTTCAGTAACGGTTGCAAAGGTTAAAACATCGAAATTTATTACAGTGTTTTCTCTTGCTGCCGAGTACACAGAAGTCAGTTTCAATTCATTATTAATGGTGAATAAATATTTACAAAAATGTAAATGTTGCAATAATGGATGTACATGCGTTTTGCCGTGTTGCCCGCGTCTTTGCGAAGGACCACGTTCTCCTAACGATAAGGGACAGCAACCATTTGATAAAAATTCTATTTGAGGAATCAATACGGGTTCCATATTTCTATCTGAATTATCTAAGTATTTTCCCATATCTAAAACCGCTTGTGGATACATATTTAAATACGCATAATATAGTTTTCTTTCCTTGTCTATCTTTTTTATTTTTTTACCTTTAATTATATATAATAAGTTTTTATGCAAAACCCGAATGTGTTTGTTATTTATTTCAACCGAATAAGAATTTCCTTCACCATCATAAGCTATAAATAAATCATCACACATTTTTATAAAAGTATATTCTTTTAAATGGCAAAATAAAAATATTCCAAATAGAATACCTATCCCAAAGGCGGTAAGCGGAATTGCTATAAGCCCCACTCTCTCATCGGGCGAAGCCGCAACCATAACGTAAATGCTTACGGCAAGCATTATAGAAAAAACAACCGAAAACAAACATAAAACTTTAAAATATCCGCTTTGAGAATGGCGAATATTTTTATTAAACGCCAATTTTATACTATTATTGCTTATGTCAATAGGTGTGTATCTTCTTTGCCTAACAAAATGTTTAACTTCTTTATCCGCTTTAATTATTTCAGCAACATTGTCAAAATCTTCACTTTTTTGTATCTCAAAATATGGACAACTCATAATTTTATTATAAAGTAAAAACAATCTTTTTTCAACTATATAACAATATAAAAAGGCTTTGGCACTGTTGCAAACTTATCCGCATAAATTGTAAATAAAAAAGGTTGTACACTCTATGTGTTCAACCTTTACTACATTGGTGGGCAATAAGGGACTCGGACCCCTGACTTCCACTACGTCAAAGTGACACTCTACCAACTGAGTTAATTGCCCATATTCTTTAGGGTAAAAATTTTTACCCTAAGAAAACTTAATCGTTAGTTATTATTAAATTTTCTTCTTTTGTTTATATTTTTTATGCTTTTGTTTACTATAGTAATTTTCTTTTGTTATTTAAATTTAAAATGTTTCTATGTAAAAGCACTAATATGTATTAAATTTTCTTTTGTTAATTTATTAAAATAATTTTCTTCTGTAAAATAAAATTTTTAACTTTTGCATTCTAACTTATTATATTAATAAAAAGTTTTAGCTTTTTGTGCTTTAATTTAAAAAACAAAAATATTTTTTAAATTTTTCTTAAGTGTTTTAAAAGATTAATTTTCTTTTGTGCTTTTTATTAACATTTGCAAATTATTATTAAATGCATCTATTATTCTTATGTGCTTTTAATTATTTTTTATCTATGGGTGCATTATAAATAAATTTATCTTTAGCACATTAATAGAATACAATATTTTGGCAAATAGTCAAGTGCTAATTTTTTAAAGCCACAAAAA
>CAJUBT010000025.1 GCA_910584815.1 uncultured Christensenella sp.
TTCATATTATATTTTTCATTTGTAGGGGCTATTTTAAATAACAACCTTTCATTATAAATACCACCAAATAAAACTCCTTTTGAATATAGCAAATACTCTCCCATCATACTTCTACAAAAAATTTCATCACAATCACAAAGTTTAGTTAAAAGATAATCTCTAAATTCTTTTGAAGTTGCCATAAATTAATTCCTTTTATTTAAACACATTAAAATTTAATTTTTATTATACTTCTTTATAATAATATAAATCTTATATTTATCAAAATAAATTAAAACAAAAAAAATAAGAACCTATAATAAACGAAAAAAACATAGATTCATTTTTTTTTGAAATTAAAAAAAATTTTATAGTTAACTTACACAAAAATTAACAATAAAAAATAGTATTTATTAAGTTTAAATTTATTAATATTTATATTTCTTTTTATTAGCAATTAAAAATATTATGCCCATAATTAACGCACCAATTTCTGCAACAATAATGGCACTCCAAATACCATTTACACCAAATAAAACAGACAAAATTAAAACTGCACTAATTTGAAAAACAAGAGTTCTTACTATAGAAATTATAGCAGAAATTAAACCATTGTTTAATGCTGTAAAGAAAGAAGAAGCAAAAACATTAAGCCCCATAAAAATAAATGAAATTGAATAAATACGCAAAGCTATAGTGGTTAAATTAAGAAGTTCCAAATTAGCCCCAACAAAAACGCTACTGAAAACTCTTGCCACCAATTCTGAAACACAAGTCATAACAACGCCAAAAACTATGTTAATAACAATGCTTTTTTTCAAAACATTTTTAAGTTCATCGTTATTTTTTGCACCAAAATTATAACTAATTATAGGGGCAGTTCCAACAGCATAGCCCATAAACACGCCAACAAATATGTAACTTATATACATAATAATTCCATATGCCGACACCCCATTCTCACCTATAAGTTGCATAAGTTTAAAATTATAAACAATGCTAACAACTGAAATTGCAATATTGCTAAGCAACTCGCTAGACCCATTTGTGCAAGCTTTAAAAATAACCTTTGCTTGAAATTTTGTTTTGCCCAATTTTAATGGGGTTTTGTTAATTTTTGTTGAAAAGAAAATAATTGGAATTACAGCCCCAACAATTTGCCCTGTTATTGTTGCAATTGCAGCACCTGCTAACCCCCAATTAAAACCTAAAATAAAAAGTGCATCTAACACCATATTAGTAATGCCTGCAATAATGCAAGTTATAAAACCCATACCTGCTTTTTCAGCAACAATAAAAAAGTTTTGAAACAAATTTTGCAACATAAATGCAACTTCTGCACCAATTAAAATTTTGCCATAAATTTTACAGTATGGAAGCATTTCTTCTGTTGCACCCAAAAGTTTTGCAATTGGTTCTACAAAGAAAAACACAAGTAAAGATAGCACCAAACCCAAAGCAATTGTAAAATAAACACAGCAGGAGAAAATTTTGTTAGCTTTTTCGTTATCTCCCTCTCCTAAAGTTTTTGCAGTTAAAGCTGCCCCACCTGCCCCCATCATAAAACCAAGTGAACCTATAATTGCACATATAGGCCAAAATAAATTGAGGGAAGCAAAAGCTGTTTCCCCCACAATATTTGAAACAAATAATCCATCTACAATGCTGTAGAGCGATGTAAAAACCATCATAAGAATAGATGGCAAAGTTGCTTTTAAAAGTTTTTTATATGTAAAGTGTTCGCTAAGATGCACAGCCATAAAACTATTTTTCTCCTAAATAACTTTTAAACAAACTTGCAAGCCCCGTAGCCAGTTTATCTAAATTTGCATTAGTTGTGTTAATGCAAAAATCATAATTTTCTTTTTGCCCCCAATTATCCTGCCCAAGCATTAAATAGAATTTTTGACGGGCTTTATCTATAGCCTTTATTTTTTTATCAAGTTCCTTATCGGTTAAAACTTCTTCTTTAGAAAGATTTTCCTTACATCTGTTTATTTTTGCCTGCATATCAGCATAAACAAAAAGGTCTATTGTTTTTTCTTCTTTTAAAATAACATCAGCTCCACGCCCTACAATAACACAATTACCTTTTTTTGCAAGTTCTTGTATAACCTTGCGTTCCATAATTAAAATATCGGTTACATATTTTTGATGGGTAGAATAGAAGTTAAAAGAACTTCTTTGAGTATAAGTAAAATCGTTAATTTTATTAAGGGCATTTTCAATGTAACCTTCACTTAATTTTCCCTCTTCAGACACTGCAGTTATTATGCTTTTATCAAAATATTTATAGCCTAGTTTTTCTGCAAGTTTTTTTGCTAGTTCCCTGCCACCACTGCCAAATTCGCGACTTACCGTTATTATTCCCATAATTAAAAATCTCCTTAACTAAAATTAATTATAAATATATTAGCACATATTTTTATTTTTGTTTACTAAACTAATAACTTATTAAAGTAAAACATTAATTTTAAAACGAATTAAAAATAAAAATTAAGCATAAATAATAAATATAATTTTTAAAAATTAAAATATTATAAAAACATTTTGTTAAAAAAGCCCGATTAGCATTTTACTAACCGAGCGCACTCGTCATCTTAAACTAGCAGAAGTTTTTATAAAACTTGGTGTTGCGACACCCTGCCCACCGATGAATATATTTATATTTATTTTTACAAAAAATATTCTACAAAAGTTTTAAATTTTTGTCAACTAACTTAAATCAAACAAAAATAAATTAAAAACCTTTAACTACTATTATAAATAATTTACTATTCACACTATCAAAAAATTATAAACTACTTTAAAAAAATTAAAATAACAAAAAAAGAAAAGCAATTATAAATTTTTAAATTTAATTTTTAAAAATATAAAAAATTTTGTTTGCTACTTTTAACCATCTCATAATTTATATAAAATATAAAAAATAAACATAAAATTTGCAATAAAAAATTTATTTTCATTTCAAAATTTTGCACTGCCTATAAAGGTGATTTATCTTTTAATTAATAACCAAATATTATTATAAATTTTAAAAAATACAAATCTACTTTATTAAATTTATTTACTTTACATAAACCTTGCCGTATGTTACACTTGTAACGAAATTTTTAAGGAATTATAAAAATGCAAAAACTTAACATACAAAAACAAAAAATGAATAAGAACAAAATTTTTACAAGAACTTGTATTGTAACAGCTCTTTTTAGTTTGCTTAAAACAAAGAAGTTTGAAGAAATTTCTATTAGCGAAATTGTTAAAAAAGCAGGCGTTAGCCGTATGGGCTTTTATAGAAACTATGAAAGTAAAGAAAACATTATTGAGCAATACATTTTGGAAAATTTTATTGACACTGTTACCGCTTTAGAGAGTAATGGACATTTACATTTTGACACCCAGAGTATGATTAAAACTACCTTAATTCACTTTCAAAAACACGCTGAAGAAATTAAACTGCTATTGGATAAAAAATTAAATGCACTGCTCTATTTTTGTTACGAAAAATGCTTTTATTATTTATATAACACAACACACCCATCTCGCATTAGGCTATATTCAACAAGAATGTTTATAGGCGAAATTTATAACTTGGAAATGGCTTGGATAGAAACAGGAATGAAAGAAACCCCTGAACAACTTGCAAAAATGTATAGTCGCATTTTAAAATTGCGTGCTAAAGATAATTAATTATTTTTTAAAATTATATATTAATTATATTCTCTTTACTAAAATGTTGGTAGAATTTCATTTGCTACTTTTAGTATTTCTACTAAACGTATACAATTAAAAGTTGTAACCACTAACATAGCAATGCTTACAGTTATAAGCAGTGCTTTTTTATTTTTAAACACTTTATTTAAAAACATAAATATTGGAATTAAAAAAGCCCAAAAATATGAAGTTGAAGAAATAAAAACTTCATTTTTCATAACGCCCCAACCAACAATAACAATAAAAATAAAAGTTATTATAAACCAATAAAAACAAATTTTACTTAATTTTTCTTTTCTTGTAAAAAAGAAAGAAATTAAAATTAATAAAAATATTGCAATGCCTATGTAGAAAAATGGACTTTTAAAAGTAAAATCTGCATACCAAATATCCTTATATTTATTGCCATCTAACCACCAAACAAAATTGCGGACCTTTATGTTTGAAAATAACCAACTTTGTGTAAAAAATGAAAAATAACATAATAAATTGTTCTTTAAAGATGTTCCTCCATACGACCCCACAAGTCCATCAACATCTTGCTGTGCAGTTTTCAAAAACGACATTTCCCCACTTAGCATTATTGCAAAAACAAAGAAAACAGCAAAAACTATTAATTCTTTAAAAATATCTTTTGCTTTCTTTTCTTTATCGAAAAACACAATTGGAAATAAAAACAAGTATGTTGATAAAGATGATACTGCCAAAAAGAAATATAAATATTTATAATTGCTTTTATTTAAAGTTGCATATAAAGTTAAAACTAAATAAAACATTGCAAAAATAAATTTTTCTACAACAAGAATATTTATTAAAAATGTTGCAGATAAAAAGGCTAAAATATAAAAAGAAATTTCGGCATAAATATTCTCTATTTTTATAAGCCTTTTTATTAAAATTATTATAACCGCAACCATAAAGAAGTTTAGAATTTGAATTATGCAGCCAAAAAATGCATAGATATTTAGTAAACTAAACAAATGAAAAGGTATAATGCAAAATGGCAAAGCAGCATAAGAAAATAATAAATGGCGAATGTTATTCATAAAACTAAAAGGGTCAACAAAAGGTTTATAATCATAAACATAACCTGGGTCAAAACTATAAATTTCAACTGGAATTTTTTCAGAACCTATAAAAATTTTAGTGCAACAAAGAGTTACAATAAACAAAATTGCAAATAAAATTCCACTGTATAAAATAAATAACTTTTCACTTTTAGTTAACGATTTTGCAAACCAAATAATTTTATTTATAATAATTTTATAAGCAACCATAAAAAACACAAACACTGCAAAAATAGATAACGCAGCAAAACAAATTTGCATTGTTTGAGCATTTTGATTTCCAACTAATTTACCTATAATGTAATTTAAATAGCAAAAAGTGGCTATGACAGATAAAGTTATTGTAAATAATTCTACTTTAGTAAAATTTTTGTTTTTGTAAATTATATTATCAGTAACAAAACCTTTATTAACAAAAAACAAATAAAAACCCATAAGAACTAGAATAACTGCATCTAAACATAGCATAATAATGGTGCTAGAAATTCCTAAAATGCTAAACTGTCTAAAAACACTATTTGAATAACAAACACAAGAAAACATAAAAAGCAAATTTAAAATAATTTGAACAATAGTTTGTTTTCTATTTCCGCTTTTATTATTTTTTACTATTTCTTGTTCTTCATTTTCTACAGCTATATTTAAGGCTCTATTTTCTTTTACGCTTAGTTGTGAACTTTTTTTAACCTTTTTATTCTTAGCCGAATTATTCTTTAACAAGGCATCTTCTTTTATGTCTGTTTGTGTTTTTGTTAAACAATTAGCATTTTTTAAATTATTGTTAATGCTAATTTCCTCATCTTTTGCACTTTTTGTTTTATTTGTAGTTTTCGCATCAGCATCATATTTTTTTAACTCAATAGCATTATCAACTAATTTTTCTAAATTATTCTCTTCTAACTCTTTTTTAATTTCTTTTGAATTTTGTTTATTATTAAAAATAAAAATTTTTCTTGTTATGTAGTTAAACATTAAAACAACAATAACTAAAATTACTTTTATAACCCATTCATTAATGTTAAAAACTTCACAACATAACCACATACCAAAAGTTTGAATGGCAAGCCCAATAGATGATAAAAATGCAAACAAAATTGCACCTTTTTTTGTTTTTGCATTTTTGTTATTTCCCGTATAAACAAACCATAAACTCATAACATAGTTTATTACAAGCCCAACAATAAACCCAACACCTGTTGCTAAAACTGTAAGCCATATAGGAGCCACTCCCTTTAATTTAAAAACACTAAGGTAAGATGGATATAAACTTCGGTTTGGTAAATACATTATTACCGACATTATAAGCATATCTACAGCAGTTGCAATTAAGCCAACAATTAAAAATCTAATAATTTCTGCAAACCTTGGATATTTATTTTCAAACTCATTAATTTTGTTAATCATAATACAACCCCCAGAAATCAAAATTTATTGGATAATATAAAGCAACAAATATTATTGCTAAATACAAAACAACACAAAAAATTAGAAATCTATCTTTAATTAAAACTTCAATTGGATTGCCAGAGTTTGCAACAGTTTCTATGTTTTTACTATATTTCATCATAATAAAATAAACAAGAATTACCGAAAACATAATAAGAATTTTGTTTAAAACTTGAATTTCTCTTGTTGCAAAATAAGCCCATACTGAATAAAAAACTAAAGTTAAGGTCATACACAAATATGCATTTTTATCTAAAAAATTATAGTTATAGTTTTTATTAACTTTTCTTGTTTCACTTTTTTCTTTTGTAATTTCGTTTCTTCTTTTACCATAGCCCATAAATAAGGAAGCAGATAACACAGTTAAATATAACCAAATTGAAACTGGCACAGAGCAAACCACTCCGCCATATAAAACCCTTAATATATAACACCCAGATAAAACAAAAACATCTACAATTGCAACATTCTTTAATGCAAACGAATATAGAAGGTTAAGCATTGCATAGAATATCAACAGCGAAAAAGCCAACCAATTAAAACTAAGTGCAAAAATGTTAATGCAAACAGAGGCACATAAAAATATAATTGCAATTATAATTGCTTCCCACGGCTTAACCATATAGCTTGCAATAGGTCTTTTTCTTTTTGTTGAATGTTGTCTATCCTTTTTTACATCGGCTAAATCGTTAACAATATACACAAAAGAACTTATAAAACAAAAAGATAAAAAACCAAGCACACCGCTTAGTAATGTTGTTGTGTTGAAAATATTTTTGCTAAAAAACAATGGCACTAAAACTAAGCCATTTTTAACATAGTGTGGAAGCCTTATAAGCTTAAAATAGTATTTAATTTTTTTGAAGAAACCAATTTTTTGCTCTCCAAACTTATAAGGGGTACCCCCCCCCTTGAACATTTTTTTGCCACAAACTATATACTTATTTTTTGCTAAATCTAACATTGGAAAATCGCTTAAAGAATCGGTGTATGCATTTTCAAAAACAACATCCCCTTCCAAATTTAATGCACTTTTTATTCTTAAACACTTTTCTTTGCCTTTACAATTTTCTCCATCTATTTTACCAGTGCTAATTTCCATTTTAGTTGCCACAACAATTGCATTTTCGTTAATTAAACCCATACAACCTTTAACTAAAAATTCTGGAGAAGCAGAACAAATAACATCATCATCTTGTTTAACATCATAATACCAAGCATTAACATTTTCAATTTCTTTCTTCCAAAACTGTGTTACCAAGTCATCAACATTATTAAATTTCTTTAAAAAACTAAAATATTTTTCTTTATAATTTTTAGTGCTTATCCATTTAAGTTTGTTAAAAAATAATAACACAAACATAAAAACTAAATGAAAAAATAATATTGGTTTTTTTGTTAAACAAAAAAGAAAGAATTTTATACTACTATCTTTTTTATATATGGTTTTATCAAAATCATAAACATTCATCTGCCGTACCTACCAAACTTTTTTAAAATTGTAAATTTAAATTTGTATATTTTTTTTAACAGAAAAAATAAAATTCAAACTAAAAATTAAAGGATTTTTTTATTTATATTAAATATTTTTAAAATTAAACTTTTATTAAAATTTCAAATTTCTAAAGAACTTCTTTAGTTTTTAAACAAAAAAACTAAATTAAAAGGTTTTAAAACTTTTAATTGTTTTTATAATTTTGGTTAGCAAAAAAACTAAATTTAAAAAACAAAAAATACTTATCTTAACAACAATTAAATTAATATTTTGAGTATATATTAAAATAACATAAAAGACAAGAAAATATTAAATCAAAAACCAATGCTTTATTTTTTAAGGTGTGATATACTATTTACATAAATATATTTTATAGGATAAAAAATGAGAAGAGAAAATCGCAAACTTTTTAAAAACAATAATCATAGCAATTTAAAAAGTAGTAAAAGAACAAACAATAATACCATTATCAATAAAAGTTCCAAAACTAACGCTAATAATAATTTTAAATTAACTAAACAGGAAAATAATAAAAACTCCCAAACTATTACTGCAAATTTTAAAGTTAACCATAGCATAGAGTTATTAGAATTTTTACTATTAAAATGTAAAACTTCTCGCAACAACATTAAAACTTTACTAACAAGCAGAAAAGTGCTTGTTAATGGCAGCGTTGTAACTCAATACAATTTTATGCTTGCAAAAGATGATGAAGTTAAACTAGCAAAACATTCGGTTGAAAACCCTAATTTTAAAGCCTCTAAAAAACAACTTAACACAAAACAATTATTGCCTTTTAATGTTATTTATCAGGATGATGACTTTATTGCAATAAATAAACCTGCGGGGCTGTTATCGGTGGAAAGCGATAACGATAGAACTTGCGCATTCGGTTATTTGCTAAATTATTTAACGCAAATAGATAAAAATTTAAGACCTTATATTTTACATAGAATAGACAAAGAAACTTCTGGCGTTTTAATTTTTACTAAGAACATTAAACTACATTCAATGTTAAAATTAAATTGGAACGATTTTGTTAAAACAAGAGAATATATTGCCATTGTTGAAGGAAATTTAGAAAAACCTGAAGATACTATAACATCATATTTAAAAGAAAACAAAAACAATATAGTATATTCAACTCGCGATATTTCTGGGCAAAAAGCAATTACTCAATATAAGGTTATAAATAAAACGGAAGATTATTCTCTATTAAAAGTTAACATAGAAACAGGCAGAAAAAATCAAATTAGAGTGCATATGAATGATATAAACCACCCCATTATTGGCGATGATAAATATGGGCACACTAAGAACCCAATAAACAGGCTTGGCTTACACGCTTCTAAATTAGAGTTTATTCACCCACTAAGCCATAACCTAATTTCAATTTCAGCACCAATGCCAGATAGTTTTAAAAAACTTTTTAAAAAATAAATTTATGTTTAAACCAAAAAAACTAATTTCAAAAAAAATTTACAATATTTTTGTTATTATAATTAAATAAAATTAATTAATTAATTAATTTATCTATTACTTTTAATTAATTTTAAAATTTTTTTTATAAATGTATTGTAAATAGACTTTTAAACAATATTATTATATAAATTTCACTTAGTAATTTTACAAAAAAAATAATGTAACCTTATTATAAATTATTGTATTAATCAAAAATTTTAACTTTATAAAAATATAAAAAGAGGGTTTTTAATTAGCCCTCTTTTATTTATAAAAAATTTAAATGTTATAATGTTTTAAACAATTCAACATAAGCCTGCCCGCCATAAGTTTTAGAAAATTTTTCTTCTTTATAGGTATACCCCAATTTCTTATATAGTTTTATTGCATTTTCTGCTTTAAGCCAAGCTGTCATTTCTGCAAACTTAAACCCTAATTCTTTTGCCAAATTTTCAACTTTTTCAATTAGCATTGTTGCATAGCCCTTACCTCTAAATTCCTTTTTAACATAAACCCTAACAATTTCGCACACTTCACTAGTAACAGGTCTTAGCCCAACACAACCAACTGCAGCATTGTTATTATACAAAACATAAGCTTTAATAACTTCTTGTAAATTACTTGTTAAGCAATATCCTTTTTCCTTTAAAACAGGCAATAAATTAAATTGAAACATTTCCAGTTCACAACATAAATTATAAAAATCAGCATTTTTACCATCAACTTCTAAAACTTTCATAAATTTCCACCTATTTCATTTCTTCAAACATTTCCTTACCAACGCCGCAAATTGGACATTTCCAAGTTTCTGGTAAATCACTAAAACTAACCTTCTCTATTTCTTCATCATAAATATGCCCACAAATAGTACACTTATATTTTTTAAAGTTACCCTTATTTAAAATTTTTTCTTCTACAAAAGTAGGTGCTGACTTTGGTGCAGAACCTTTTATTACTTTATGATAAAAACTATAAGTCATAGGTTTAAAATTATTTAATTTTTTTGCATCAATAACTCTTGCAATAAAAACATCGTGAGTGTCTACACTAACAACCTCAACCAATTCGCAAACCATATAACTACAAATATTTTCGTTAATAATTAAAATACCATTATTTTCAAACGCTTCAAAACCTTCAAATTTATTCGTGTCTTTAGAAGAAAAAAAACCAAACTTGCCTATAACTTCTGCATTAGTATTTTCAGATAAAATTGCTATCGCAAACTTTTTTGTGTTTTTAATTGCCTCGTTAGTAAAATTGTTTTTATTAACTGACACCGCAACAAGCATACTAGCACTTGTTATTTGAACTGCTGTGTTAACAAAACAACCAACATCTTTGTTTTTATATTTGGTAGATAAAACAAACATACCGTAAGTCATATCTTTAAAAACATCCTTATCCATAACTTTCCCTTCCTTAAACTAAAACATAAATAATATTAATAATTAAAATAAAAAATAAATTCAATTTCTATATAAATAATATATTAAGATTTTAATTTTGCAAACCAATTAAATAAAAAAAATTAATATCCCCTTTTATTTTTTTAGTTATAATATAATAATGAAAATTAAAAGCAAATATAAAATTATATTTACAAATTTCAAAAAGCAAAATTAAAAAAAATATTTACTTAGCATTTACAAAAATAAAAAAGGAATTACCTTTAAAACAGTTATAAAAAATTAATTTTTAAAATCCAATTTTATAGTTACACCTTAAAATAAACATTGAGTGTTGACAAATGTATAAATGTAATATAAAATTAAATTATTAAATTACATTGAATTTTTTTAAAAACGAATTTATTTATAATTAATGAAAAGTAAAACTTGTTGTAATTTAATTGTTTTAAAAGTAGGAAACATCTCTTATGAAAAATTTTAATTTAAAAATAAGGAATAGGCGCATTTTTAACTTTTTCTTTTGCAGAACAAAAGAAATATTTTTTGTTGTTAAATAAAAATATTTTGAATTTTTTAAATTTAATAAAAACGGATAAAAGTTTAACGACATTTTTTGTTGTTAAACTTTTTTTATAAAAGGAAGAAAATAAAAATGAGCAATTTACCTTTAATTAAAAAACTAGGAGATAAAAATTTAATAAAAACTTTTGAAATGTTAAAAAGTAACGATATTACTTTAGTTATGTCTGCCTTCTACCCTCAACGCGGAAGCATACTTAATGAATATGCAAAATATGGAGGCAAGGCAGTTATTTCGGGTGGGCTTGAAGGTCAACAAATATTCCCATATGTTCCACAATTTGGTTTAGAATATGAAACTACAGGAATTGAGGAAACTCCACAGCGACTAAAAGAAATTGTTTGTGCTTTGCCTAAATGGCTAACAGGCAATGTTGGTTTATGTGTTGAAGCTCCTCTTGGCAACAATTTATGGAGTAAAAACTTAACACAACATTTAACTGATGCAAATTTAGTGGGAACAAATGAACAAAATTTACGCAGTTACTTTGAAGAAAAAATGAATTTAGTTTCTATATTGCAAAAAGCTGGTTTAGGAAAATATATTATTCCTCAAACTTTAGTTTCTCAACCACAAAGTAGTGAACATTTAAAACAAATTTACGATGACTTTAAAAGTGAAGATGGCAAATTAGTTGTTCAAAATTGTGGGCCAGGAGTTAACGAAAGCGGCGGCGGCTATAGCACAATTATTGTTTCCTCTTACGAAGCTTTCGCAGACTTATTTAAAGAACAAACACAAGGCATAAAAAAAGTTGCAACCTACATTAAAGGCTGTAATAGCAACCTTTCGTTTTGTGCAGGAAACCTGCTTCCAAATAAAGCAGGTTTAGGCGCAGCAAAAGGGCAACTTCAGGAAGATGATAGTTTATATGCCCCATCTACAATAGATGCTTTACTTCAACGCGGTGAAGAACTAGGTTTAACGCAAGAAAACACATTTTCGGTTGTTGCCCCAAGCACTTTAAAAGTTGTTGGAGATAAAAACCTAAGCCATAGTGAAACAAGTGGTGTTGGCAATATAATTAATTATCACTTTGCAAGCGAAATAAGTTCGCAAATATACGAAATAGGCAACAAACTAGGTTCTTTAATGGCTTTATGTGGTAAGGTTGGTTTGGCAGGAGTTGATTTGATTATTACAAAAGAAGGTCAAGTTTTTATTAATGAAATTAACGATCGTCAACAAGGTACAACAGAAACAACCAGCATAAACTGCGAAAATAATAATGTTCCTGGTTTAGTTCACATTGCATTCTTACAAAATTTTTCGGATATGACCGACTACTCTAACTATTTGTTTATGAAACAATTAAAAGAAAATTCAAAACAGATTTATGAAGAAATGGATAAACAACAAAATAGTAGCCCTTTCTACATAAAACTGCTTGGAAAAGATGAAAATGTTTTTTCCAGCATAAACCTTTCTTCTGGTGTCTATTGTTTAGAAAAATTAGACAGTGGCGAATATCAATGGCAATTTGATACAAAATTAAATAGTCAAGAAGACACAGAAGGTTCATATCCCCTTATAAACCTAAACTGCAATTTTAATGCTATTTCATTAGATGGAATAGATTTATCAGAAGGACAATTTATTCCAGTAGGCACACAAATTGGTCGAATTTGTGGAGAGGCACAAGTTGGCTCTGAACCCTTTGTAATTGATGAAGAAGGCAATTCTATACTAAACCCTGAATGGATACCAATAATAAAAGCACTAGACCAACAGGCAACCTGTCAGTTAACACCATTGACAAACCAAAATGGTGAAACTATGTTATTGGATGAATCGTTAGATTTTATTGCGACCCCTTAACCTTCTAAAGTTTAAAAGACATAAAACTTAAAAGTGCTATATCAAATTATTTAACTTTAATATAGATAAAAAATTCCCACTATTTTTTGGTGGGATTTTTTTATATTCTAATTACTAAAAGTTAACAATTTTTGAATTAAAAAAAATTTAAAAATATGTTAAATTTATTATTATAATTATTTAATTAAAAACAGTATAAAAAATATTTTATAATTTGCGTTTACTATATTTACAACAAACTTAAAACATTATAAATATATTAAACTTGATATATCTAAAAAAATTAAACTTTAAAAACAATAAAATAATTTTTAATTGTTAATGCTATATTCCTTTATATCTTTTTCTTCTATTATTTGCACTAATTGGTCACATTCCTTGCAGATATGCGTTTTATTAAATCTAAACACAATACCATTATATTTCGAAGTTATATTTATAGTTTCATTTAATAAATTAGAAACAACAACACTGCATAAATTTTCACCAACAACAACCCTACTTCCTATAGGTTTTAAATAATTTACAATTCCACTATTTTCACTTCTAACAGTTTTTAAATTTGTGAAATATTTAAAACTTTTATTAAGTTTAATTTTATCTTTTATAACATTAAAATAAGCCAACAAATTTTTAATTCCATTATAAACTTTTGTTATATTCTTTTCATTATAACTGTCGTGAGAGCCACATTCAATAACAAAATTAGGCACATTGTTTTTATAAAGTTGAACATCAAAAGTGTTTAAATAACTATCTGTTGGCTCGCACAAATAGTTATAATTTAAATTCAAAACATTAACATAACTTGCATAATTTAAAGTAGAAAAAATTACATATGGTTCACTTTCCATTGCTGTATGCAAATCTATTGCAAAATCGGCTTTCTTTGCTTCGTTTAATAAAGCATTTGCTATTTTACAATTAATATCACTCTCATCTTTTAAACCAAAATAACGATTAAAATCTTTACCATTTGCTAAATTAAATTTACCAAAAGTGTAGCAATATGCTTGTTGTTGCCAAGCAAGAGGGTTAGCAAAAGGAATAAAAATCACCTTTCCAACATTAATGTTTGTTTTTAAATAATCAAACAACTTTTTAATAATTGGCAAAGTTATTTCTCCTCCGTGAATGCCTCCCTGAATATAAATTGTTTTACCTTCTTTTTCACTATCAATAACATACTTTATTAAATCAATTTCTTGTCCAGTTACAGCAACACCAACTTTAACAATTTCCTTATAAGCTTTCAATTATTTTTTCCCTTTCCTTTTGTATCTATTCTTTAATTTTGTTTTAAAAGTTATTTTTAACCTAAAACAATTTTCTACATTCTAAATAATATCTTTTATCTAGTGAAGTGCCAATGGAAAATGTCTTTCTAGGAAATAGTTTCTTATGTGAAATTACTTTAAAAATATCTTCTTTCACTATAGGGGCAAACAAAATGCCAAAAGTATTTTTTTGCTTACACATATCTTTAAGTTTATCGGCTTCGTGTATGTAATCTATTTCTCCACCATTTTTGATTGTATAGGCATCTAAAAACTGTTGAATTTTTTCAACTACCAGCTCATTTTCTTTTAGTTTAATTGCCATATCATATTCTAGCCCATTATAAACTATTTGCACTATTGTTTTTAACTTTGAATTTTCATTTAAAGCGGCTAATTCCTTTTTCATAGTTTCAAATAAATGTTCACAATTAACACCTTTTAACACTCTATGAATTGGTTCTATATCTATAGCTTCATCATAAACATTTACAACCTCTGCTAAAGCATACCTTTTTGGAGAATTTAAATAATTCAAATCTGTTGCCTTAACCTCTTCATAAACACGCTTTGCAGCAACTAAAGAATGGTTACCATCGGCAACAACAATTCCTGTTTCTCTCTTTAAAATAAGTTCATTCATTTTGTTTTCTATTACTTTAATTTGTTCAGCATTTAATAAAAAACCCCTAATTTTGCCACCATCCATATTTAAATCAAAATCGTATATAATTTGTTCAGGTTTTAAATTATTATGCAAAGGTTCAATTATTTCTTTATTTTTATCATCACAAAACAATAAAATATGTGGAAGGTCTAAACTTGCATTTTTACGGATTTTTATTCTTGTTGGAACTCTACTTTCAACTATCTGTTCCGATGGCTTAATTTTTGCGTTATCTAACATATTTATGGAATAATTCTCCAAATCTATTTTACCAACAATACCTTTCCTAATTTTTCCATTAGATAAACTTCTTTCAACATAAATCAAGCTGTTTTTAAATTCTTGTAAGTTCCCAGAATTTAAAACCTTAATCATATTTTCATTAGCTCTAGCAATTAAATTTTCAACATCGTTTTGCAAAAAAGCCTCTGGCACAATTAAATTTAGTGTTGAAAGTTTTTCTCCAACCAAGTCTCTTAGTTTATTCCAATAATCTTTATCTGAGGTGTGTTGGTCGCACGCAACAACACTCCAAGCCTCCATATTAACATTTTTAGGCATTAATATATCTGCTGCACTAAATATTTTATCCATACTTAACTCACCCTTTTTTAATCATAAAATTTTATATCTATTTATTATCAACTTTTTTTGTTTATAAAGTTCTAAAATCAATTAAAAATTCAGAAATATAACTAATATATCATTTTAGTTTTAACACATAAAAAGTTATTTTTTAACTATCTAAAATTGATTTCTTCCACACTAAAATTAGTTCATCGTCAGTTTTATACTTACTTCTATTTGCACTTGAAGGTGATGGCAAATTAATAATACTAACATTCAGTTTTTTTAAATAACCACCAAAGTTTTTTATAAATTCATTGTATGCTTTTTTTGATGTTATAAAAACTTTATTTATTTTTGTATTCTCTATCAGTTTAGGAATATTGTTGAATTGTTGATCTATAATATTGCTATCAAGTGAACTATTTGCTTTTTTCATTTCACAACTTTTATAAACATCAAATAAAGCAATTTTATGCTTATATAACAAATTTATTTTTTCCTCGTTATTTGCATTTAAAAAATCTTCATAAAAAATTGAAGATAAAATTTTCCAAAACCTATTTGTTGGGTTGGAATAATAAAAATTATTTTCTCTAGATTTTTTACTTGGCATAGAACCAAGAATTAACATTTCGCTATTTTCATTTAAAATTGGTTTAAAACAAAAAATGCTATTATTACTCATATCTAAATTTTAGCTTACCTAACCTTAATTTCTAAATAAACACTACTTCAATTCTTTTGAAAATAACAAACCACTTCCACCTTCATTCTTTTCAATTTCCTGAATATATTTAAAACCCTGTTTTTTATAAAAATCTGGCACTTGATCTGTCCAAACATACAAGGTTAAAAATCCCTCTTCCCTTATTATTTCTTCTGCATATTTAATAAGTTCTTTTCCATAACCCTTATTTCTAAATTCTTCTAATATCATAACATCCGAAATCCAAGGATAGAATTGTGGATAATTAACAAGGTTTTCTATTTTAAAGGTACAAAACCCTATTAAATTTAGTTCGTTAAACAAAGCAACACCAAATGGCAAACTTTTTTTAGTATATAAATTTTTAAATTTAAAAACAACATTTTCTCTATTTAATTTAGGGTTAAACTTCACCCAATAATTATAATGAACATCTATTATTTTATTTAATAAATCATCATCCAATTCACTAAACTTTTTAATATGTAATTTTTCCAACTTCTAATACATTCCTTAAAAAATAAAATCACTAATTTTTAATTATAAATATAGTTTAAAAATTATAATTAAATTAAAACAATTTAAATTAAATATTAATTAAACTAAAAACTATCTCGCAAACATTAAAGCCATAAACATAACTCTATTCAATTTTCTTTCGCATAACAACCACAACTGCATTTTCTAAATACTTATAGATTTCAGTTTTACCAATTTCCAATTGTTTTGGTGAAGATAAATAATCTATCACTTCAATAAAGTCGTGCCATTCCAATTTAAATCCAAGTTTTTCAAAAAATATGGTAACATCACTTTTATTTTTAAATCTCCAACTAACATTATTTCTATCTGTAATTTCAGTTAAATCCTTATTATAATTAACCGAAATATTTTTATTTTGATTTTCAACAAACTTAGCAGGAGTTACATCACAAGTTATCCAACACCCGTTATTTTGGCTTATAATTTCATAAATATTTTTTGCTAAAATTTCTTTTTCTTCAAAATTCAAATATCGCATAAAACCTTGATTTATAACAGCAATAGGTTTTTTAATGTCAAAAAAGTTTAATGCTTCATTTAAACTATTTTTATCAAGTGCATTACCTGAAACAAACTTCAAATTATTAGGAATTTCACTAAACTTTTTAATTAATTCCACTTTCAAATTTATCACCTGAGGCAAATCAAACTCAACATACCTTATGTTAGAATTTTTATTACACAAAGATAATCCCCTTGTTGTAAAACCACAAGCAATTTCTAAAATTTGCAAACACCCACTTTGTTTAAGCAATTCATCTATAAGTTTATATCTTGCTTCAAGTTCAATAGCAAGCATTTTATTTTTAAGTTTTTCAGGAAAGCCAACCTTGCTAAGTTCAGCAAACATTTCCCCTGAAAATTCAATATCTGTAAAAGTTAACGGATATTGTGTATGTAAAGCAGTTGGTATTATACTTTCAAAAGACTCAATATTCATAAATTAATTATAGCATAGTTTAAAAGTGCTAGTCCACTAAAAGAAGATTAACACTAAACTGCTAAATTAAAATAATAAAATATCACAAAAAACAACACTATTTTTTTAAGCTAAAAAAACTTATATAAAATACATAAATAAAAATTAAATATAAACTTTAATAACACAACAATTAAATTCTATAAACAGCGTTATATTTCTATCAAAATTTTCTATTTTAATTCTTTATATGGTCATTAAGCCATAAAAAAGAAAAAACCTTAAATTTTTTTATAAATAAATTTAAAACTTTAATTCAACCCTTTAAACTAACAAATAAATTTAAAACTAATTCTTTATTTATAATTATTTTGCCTTATTCTAAATAATTAATATTAATCGTATTTATAAATAAAGACATTTTAATTTATCACTTATAATAAAAATATTAGTAATATAATACAAAAAATACTTGCTTTATAAATGCAAGTATCTTTTTTATAATTTTTTAATTAACAAATTTAATTTAGTTTTTAAAAATCTCGTATTACAAAAAAACATAAATAAAAACTAAACTCTTATTTAAAACATATATTTAACAAAAATTTACTAAATCTATGGCTTTGTAGTAAAAATGCAATGAATGGTTTTTTCTATAACAACATCGGCTGGTACAAAAGTAACCTTAATATCTTCTATTGTGCTACTTAACTTTACCATATCACGAGTTACGCCAAAGTTAGTATTAGAAAAAACCTTTTCCTGAAATGAATCAAAACTTACACTCACGCATTCATCAATTTGTTTGCCTGATGCAATAGCAATTGCCTTTGCTTGATTTTCAGCATTCTTATAAGCAAGTGCTAAAATTTCTTCTTTCGCACAATCTTCATCTTTTAAACCAAAGTTTATTTCATAATTTGGTGGAGTAGGAAATTTTGCTGTTCCTGATACTAAGCTTGCAATTAAATCTAAATCATAATCTAATTTTACAGAAATTGACTGAATAAACTTATATCCAGCATTTTCATATTTACGAAGAACTTCGTTGTATTCTTTGTTTTGTTGAACAATCATATTCTTGGTCTGAATATCATTTTTTTTAACTTTTAATTCTATTAAAAAATCTACAAATTTTCTAACACTTTGCAATCCACACTCTATCGCCTCATTTTGAGTTGGTTTAGTTGATATAAATTCAAAATCTAAATTCATTAAATTAGGGCTATACTCTCGTTTTGCTTTACCTTCAACTTTAATTTCCATAATAAAACCTCCTATGCAAAAAATAATTATTTTATTATCATACATAAAATATTTTTAATAATACAAGTAATTTAATGTGTAAGTATTATACACTTTCACTAACTTTTTTACAAACAAAATTAATATTCCTTTATTTTTCTACCACTAAATTTAAAGACCTCTTTTGTTCTCAACAAATAAATAATATTTTTAATATAAAAATAAAATTTTATAATTTTCCAAAATTACCAATCCATTAGTACTTCTGCTAAATATATTTTGCAAGTTTCCAATTCAACCTTAAAAATTATGCTACATTTTCCTTTCATTCATTTGTAGTTAACACTCAATAGCAATTTAACACTATTG
>CAJUBT010000026.1 GCA_910584815.1 uncultured Christensenella sp.
TAATTTTTAACTATAATTTTTAACTATAATTTTTAACTATAATTTTTAACTATAATTTTTAACTATAAATTTTTAATTAAATAAATTTATCAATAAAACTAAAGCATATAATAAAACTATTATTTAAAAGTGTCTTTAAAAAAATAAAAACTTTACAAAAATTTGGTAAAAAGTTATAATTAAAATAGGAGAGTAAAAATTAAAATTGAAAATTTATGCAATATCAGATTTACATCTTTCTATAAATAATCCAAAACCAATGGATATTTTTGGACCAGTTTGGAATGATTATTTAGATAAAATTATTGAAGATTGGAACAAAAAAGTTACAGATGAAGATGTTGTTCTTCTTGCAGGAGATTATAGTTGGGCTATGAAGTTAGAAGATGCCAAACAAGACATTGAAATTCTTAAAAAATTAAAAGGTAAAAAGGTTTTATTGCGTGGTAATCACGATTATTGGTGGAGTACTATAAGCAAAGTTAGAAATATTTTACCCACCAATGTTTATGCATTGCAAAACGATAGTTTAGTTATAGGTGATTATATTTTTTGTGGAACGCGTGGCTGGATAGTTGATGCGGCTAAACTTAATAACAGTGAAGATAAAAAGATTTTTGATAGAGAACTTATAAGGTTGGAATTATCTCTTAAAGATGCAAAACTTAAACAAACAGAAGGGCAAAAAATTATTTGTATGTTACATTTCCCTCCATATGATAGGAACAATAATCCAACAGACTTTACTAAACTGATAGAAGAATATAGTATAGACACTGTAGTTTTTGGGCATTTGCACGGTAAAATACCAAATGTAAATAAACTTTTAACATTAAATGGTGTTAAATATTATTTAACTTCTTGTGATATGGTTAATAACGAATTAGTAGAAATATTATAATTCAAAGATAAATTTTTTAATATTTTTTTATTTTTAATAAAATTATAAAAAAATGCTTATTAAAATAGCATTAGTAATTAAAATTATTTTTAATAAACTTGTAAAAAAATGTTTATTTTATAAATATTGTTTATTTAATATGTTAACTATTTTACTATATTAATAAACAATATTAAAAAAATTTATAATTAATTGTGGATAAATTTAATAAAACCTAAAATTAATTAAAAACAAAATTATTATTATAAATTTAATTAACCAACAAAATTTAACATAAAAAAATAAAATATGGGCAATTTGCTGCTCATATTTTTTTGTGCAACTTGCACAAATTTTTGTTTATGTGGACAGTTTTAGTAAAAATAGTTAAAAATTTACTAAAAAAATAATAAAAAGTGGTTAAAAGTGGTTGGTAGTGGTTAAAAATTGTGGTAAAATCTTGGTGTAAGGGGGGAATATAAATTAAGATAAATGTTTCTTGGCGAATATAAACATAGTTGTGATAATAAAAATAGACTAAGAATTCCGCCTAAGTTTAAAAAAGACTTAGATTGTGGTTTAGTTTTAATTAAAGGTAACGATAGTTGCCTGTTTATTGTTACAAAAAATCAGTTTAATTCAATGCTAGAAAAAGTTAATAGTTTGCCTATGTTTAATTCAAAATTACAAATGCCATTAAGGTTGTTATTTTCTTCAGCCATAGAAATTGAAGAAGATAATCAAGGGCGTTTTTTGCTACCAACAAATTTAAAAACTTATGCAAAAATTAATAAGGAAGTTATTTTTATTGGAGTTGGAAATAGAATTGAATTATGGGCAAGTGAGCGTTGGCAAGAATATTGTGAAAACACAAAAAATAATTTTGAAGAAATTTTATCTAGTTTAGGTGAATATGGAATTTAAACACATTCCTATAATGCTTAATGAAATTATAGAGAACTTGAACATTGTGCCAGATGGCGTTTATGTTGATTGTACTCTTGGTGGAGCAGGCCATAGTTTAGAAATTGCGAAAAAACTAAATGATAAAGGCATTTTAATAGGTATAGATAAAGATGCAACAGCAATAAATGTTAGCAGAGAAAGGCTAAAAAATTTAAAATGCAAAGTTATTTTAGTTCAAGATGATTTCAAAAATTTAAAAACCATTCTACAGCAAAACAACATTAGCAAAGTTAACGGTATTTTAGCAGATTTAGGCGTATCTTCTTATCAAATAGATGAGGTTGATAGGGGGTTTAGTTATTCAAAAGATGCTCCACTTGATATGCGTATGAATACAAGCCAAAGCTTAACAGCAAAAGAAGTTGTTAATTCATATTCCGAAAAAGATTTATTAAATATCCTTTACACCTACGGCGAAGAAAATTTTGCCAAAAATATAGTTAAAAACATAATAAAACAACGACAAATAAAACCTATAGAACGCACTGGAGAACTTGTTAAAATAATTGAAAACAGCGTTCCCGCAAAAGTTCTTTATAAAGGTGGAAGCGTTGCTAAAAAAACTTTTCAGGCACTAAGAATTGAAGTTAATGGTGAACTAGACAGCCTAAAAAGTGTTTTGAACACTATGATAGAAGTTTTAGTTCCAGCAGGAAGGCTTTGCATTATATCGTTCCATTCGTTAGAAGATAGACTTGTTAAAAATTGTTTTACGGAAAATTCAACTGCTTGTATTTGCCCTAAAAATTTTCCAATTTGTGTTTGTAACCATAAAGCCATAATAAAATTAATAACTAAAAAACCTATTATTCCAACTGAAATAGAACAACAAGAAAATTCACGCAGTTCTTCAAGTAAACTTAGAATAATAGAAAAACTATAAATATAAGTAAAAGGGGGAGAAAAATTTAAAATGCTAGATAGTAAAACTAGAAATGAAATATTGTTAGAAGAAAAAGTTGCAAAAATAGATGATATAAATTTTGACAAAATTTACGATGTAGATGAATTTGCAACAAAACAATTAGAAACTTTTGAAGATGCAAGCCCAAATTTAGAAGAATTATCAACAAGAAAAATTGAAAGTTTTGATGATGAAGAAACTTCTAGCAAAAATAGCAATGCATTTGAATTAGAACTCCAACCTAATGAATTTTTAGACAGTATGGTGTGGGGCGAAGAAGAAGAGATAGAAGAAATTCATTCAAAACGCAAATTCAGTTTGGTTAATAAACCACTATTTTACGCTTTTACTTCTATTGCGTTGCTTTTGTGCATATTATTTATATATAATGTTTTTGTAATAAAATCTTTAGAGGGCACTATTGCAAACAGTGCTTCAACTAATTCAGGTGGGAACATTTCCATTGTTGAAAATAACTTGAATAATGATATAACTTTTGATAACGGAAACAAAACTGAAATAGAAAATTCAAAAATATATTATAATAACTCAAACAAAAACATTAATATTCAAACAAATTGGTTTAACGAAATTTGCAATCGTTTAAACCAGTTATTTGGAGGCAATTATTAAAAAGCAGGCAAGAAAACAATATTCAATATTATCTTTACAAAAGAGGTTACTATCCGTTTTATTGGTAGTGACCTTTATTTTTTTTGTTTTATTTTTAAGGTTAATTATTTTGCAAGTTAATAACAATAAAACTTTGCAAATAAAAGCTGTAGACCAATGGGTAAGAAGTTTGCCCCTTAAAGCAAAAAGAGGACAAGTTATAGATTGTAATGGCAATATTCTTGCAATTAGTTACACAAGTTACGATGTTTATATTCGTGCAAAAGAGGTAACCGACCCAATTATAACAGCAAACTATTTAGCCGAAACTCTTAATTTAAATTTTGAAACTTTATATCCAAAAGTAAAAGATGTTTTTGTTTCAGAAACTTTAATAAAATTAAATATACCAGAGGCAACTGCAACAAAAATAGCAACGAGAGGTTTAAAAGGTGTTTATATAACCGAAAATATTTCTCGACAATATCCTTATGGCAAATTATTATCTCAGGTGCTTGGTTATTTAACAAGTGATAGTGTTGGGCAAAGTGGTGTAGAAAATTATTACAATAAAGTGCTTTCTGGAACAAATGGCAAATATTTAACCCAAAGCGATGTTGTTGGCATTACTTTAAACGATTCTCTTAATTACTATGTAGAAGCAATAGATGGGCTAAATGTTACTTTAACTATAGATATTAACATACAAAATATCGTGGAAACAGTTCTTCAAAAGGCAATGATAGAGCATAACCCTAAAAAAGTTTCTGCTTTGGTTTTAAACCCTAACACAGCAGAAATTTTGGCAATGGCAATTTCACCTAGTTTTGATTTGAATGATGTGCCAAGAGATGATATTGAAACTTTAATGAAATTAACCAAAAACACAATTGTAACCGATGTTTTTGAACCAGGTTCAACTTTTAAAATTTTCACTCTTGCTTCAGCCCTTGAAGAAAATTTAACAAATAGAAATGAAACTTTCTATTGCCCAGGCTATAGAATTGTAGATGGTGAGAAAATTAAATGTTGGAAAACAACAGGGCACGGTAGCCAAACACTAGCAGAATGTGTGCAAAATTCTTGTAACTGTTGTTTTATGGACCTTGCTTTAAGGCTAGGGAAAGATAAACTTTATAATTATCTTGTAACTTATGGCATTGGCACAAATAGTGGAGTTGATATTAGTGGCGAAAGCAGCGGAATTATGATAGATAAAAATAGTGTTCAAACAGTGGATCTTGCTCGTATTGCTTTTGGTCAATCTATTGCTGTTAACGAACTTCAACTAACAAATTCCTTAAGTTCAATAATTAATGGTGGCACACTTCGTCAACCTAATTTATTAAAGAATTATTACGATAATAGTGGCAATGTTGTTTTTAATAACATAAATTTAATAAGTGGTAAACACATTTCTAGTAAAACTGCAGAAGAAATGAAATATTTGCTTGAAATGAGTTTATCTAAAACTGGTGAAATGACTTTTGTTGAAGGACATAAAATAGCTGGCAAAACAGGAACTGCACAAAAATATGGTGAAGATGGAGAAATTGCAACAGGAAAATATGTTTCTAGTTTTTTTGGCTTTTTAAATAATGGGGAATCTCCACAATATGCCTTGTTACTATGCGTAGATGAACCATCTTCTGGGGCTTATTATGGTAGCGTTGTTGCAAAACCATATGCAAAAGAAATTTTTGAAGGAATTATAGAATATAAAAACATTCCAAAAGTTTCAAACGATGTTGTAGATGAAGAAATTATTGTTCCACAACTAGCTGGTAAATCTCTAACTCAAGCCCTTGTTATTTTAGATAAATTAAATGTTAATTACGAGGTTGCAGGGGAAGGTAGTGTTGTTATAAGTCAGTTTCCATCAGCAAACACAAAAGTTAAAAAATCTTCAACACTTTTAATATCAACTTAATTTGAAAATTAAAAATAACAAATTTTGCAATAATTTAAAAAATTTAAAATAAATATAGTAATATACATTTGATAACTTAATTTATAAGCAAAAGCTAAAAAATTTAAAACATAGATATTGGAAGTTAGTTTTATGTTACTTAAAAACCTACTTAAAGGTGTAAAAGTTTTAGATATTAAGGGCTCGTTAGATATAGACATTTTATGTCTTAGTCAAAAAGCGGAACAAGTAAAAAAGGGAAGTTTGTTTTTTTGCTTTAATGGAGTTAACTTTGATGGGCATAACTTTGTTAATAAAGCAGAGAAAAAAGGGGCAGCTGCTCTTGTTGTTGAACACTTTGTTGATAGTGCTTTACCTCAAATTTTAGTTAAAAAAACTAGAAATATTATGCCAAAAGTGTGTAATAACTTTTTTGAGGGGGTTGTAAAAAAATTAAAATTTATTGGGGTTACTGGCACAAATGGTAAAACCACCACTACAAGCATAATATATAATATTTTAAATGCAAGTGGTAAAAAAGCAGGATTGATTGGAACAAATGGTGTAAAGTATAAAAATAAGTTTATTTCACAAAATTTAACCACTCCAGATACAGTTGATTTATTTTATTTATTAAACAAAATGCAGAAAAGTGGCGTGGAGTATGTTGTTATGGAAGTTTCCGCTCACGCAATAGCTTTAAATAAAGTGAAGGGAATAAAATTTGAAATAGGAATTTTTTCAAATTTAACACAAGACCACTTAGACTATTTTAAAACTATGAATAACTATGCCCGAACAAAATTAAAGTTTTTAACAAAAAACTATTGCAAACAAGTAGTTTTGAATGTAGATGATAGTTACGGCTGCATATTTAAAAAACTTGTAAAAACAAAACTTATTACATATGCATTAAATAATCCTGCCACTTGTTTTGCAATAGATGTTCAAAATTTTGCAAATCATACAACATTTGTTGCTAATGTTTTAGATGAAGTTATGTTTGTAACCATTAATTTGTCTTGTATTTTTAATGTTTATAACACTCTAAGTGCAATAATAGCGTGTAAAGTTTTGGGTATAGAAAGCAAATACATTTTAAATGCTATAAAAACAATGCCAGAAGTTGAGGGCAGAATGAATTGCTATGCTTTGCATAATAATGCAACAGCAATAATAGACTTTGCTCATACTCCAGATGGGCTAGAAAAGGTATTGCAAAATTTAAGCTCTATAAAAACAAATGGCAGTATAATAACTGTTTTTGGTTGCGGTGGAAATAGAGACAGGTTAAAGCGTTCGAAAATGGGAGAAATTGCCAGTAAATATAGTAACAAAATAATTGTTACTAATGATAACCCTCGTAATGAATCTCCTAAGCAAATTGCTGATGATATTGTTCTTGGTTTAAAAACTAATAATTATGAAATTATTTTAGATAGAAAACAAGCAATAATTAAAGCAATAAATTTTGCAAAATGTGGCGATATAATTTTAATTGCAGGCAAAGGGGCAGAACCTTACCAAGAAATTGGTGGGGTTAAATATAAATATAACGATAAAGATGTTATTTTAAATTACATAAAAAAATAATAAAAATAGTTTGTGAGTTATATACTATTTATATATCTATTTAAATTTAATTAAGGGGGTAATTACTTTTGAATTTATTAGCATTTTTAATAACTTTTACTGTTTCTATTATAATTGCCCCTTTTTTAATTAAATTTGCAAAAAAATTAAAATTTGGGCAGAATATTTTAAACTATGTTGCAGAACACGCTTCAAAGCAGGGAACTCCAACTATGGGTGGAATTATATTTATTATTCCAACCATAATTGTAAGCCTATTCTTTTTTAAATCTAATCTTACTATTCCAATTTTAACACTTGTTATTTTTTTAGGTTATGGGGTTATTGGCTTTTTAGATGATTTTATAAAAATTAAATTTAAACGAAATTTAGGATTGTTGCCATATCAAAAAATAATATTTCAAGTTG
Organism: uncultured Christensenella sp.; assembly: GCA_910584815.1. Classification (GTDB taxonomy): domain Bacteria; phylum Bacillota; class Clostridia; order Christensenellales; family UBA1242; genus UBA7862. Next base: position 7,273 of record CAJUBT010000026.1, read on the forward strand.
TGCTTGCTGTTATAGTTGCTGTTTTTATTTATAAAAATAATTTACTAGGTTCAGAAATTTATTTGCCATTTACTCCTAACAAAATTAATTTAGGTGTGTTTATAATTCCTTTTGTAGTATTTGTTATTCTTGCCACAACAAATAGCGTAAATTTAACCGATGGGTTAGATGGACTAGCTGGTGGCGTAAGTTTAGTATTTTTTGTTGCAATTGCAATAATAAGTCAATTTTTACTTTCGTTTTATTCTCCAAGTCTTCAAGGAGAATACATAACTCAAATGCAAAATTTAAACATTATTTTGTGGAGTTTATCAGGGGCATTGCTTGCATTTTTAGTGTTTAATTTCTACCCTGCAAAAATATTTATGGGTGATACAGGCTCTCTTGCACTTGGTGGGGTGGCAAGCGTAATTTGTTGTCTTAACGGTACAAGCCTATACATAGTTATAATAGGGTTTATGTTTGTTTTAAGCGCAGTATCAGTTATTCTTCAAGTGCTATATTATAAACGCACAAAAAAACGCATTTTCTTAATGGCTCCTTTTCATCACCACCTTCAACATAAGGGTATGTATGAAACTAAAATTGTTTTCATATATATAGTAATAACCTTGTTATTATTCATAACAAGTTACCTATTGTTGAGGGGATTATGAAGCAAAAAAATATTTTAATTTTAGGTCTAGCAAAAAGTGGGACAGCAAGTTTTAACTTGCTTTATAACAAAAAGGATAAATTTTATTTGTATGATGAAAGTGAAGCAAAACGCAACGAAACAGAAAATTTAACAGAACAAAAACTTAATGTTTTTATTCTAAAGGAACTAGATGTTTCAATTTTAGAGTTTATAAATTTAATAGTAATAAGTCCATCCATTTCTATTTTTGACCCATTTATTGTTAAAGCAAAACGAAAAAACATTAAGGTTATAAGCGAACTTGAACTTGGTTTTCAAAACACAAAAAATGATATTATTGCTATTACAGGAACTAATGGAAAAACCACTACTGTAAGCCTTGTAAATGCTATGTTTTGTGAAGCAAAACTTCCTTGTAAATTGGTTGGTAACATAGGCACGCCTTTATGCAGTGTTGTTAAAAATACGCCTCGTAGGACAACCTATATTTGTGAGGTAAGCAGTTTTCAATTAGAAGCAATTAGCAAATTTGCCCCAAAAGAATGCGGAATTTTGAATATTACAAGCGACCATATTAGCAGACACGGTAGTTTTAACGAATATAAACGCACAAAATTTAAACTTTTTTCTAACTTAAAAAAGGGTGCGAAAATTGTTGTTAATAGTTCAATTATTAACCAAAATTACAGCGTTTTTAAAACATTAAAAAACTTATATCAGGTTTATGAATTTGGCTTTAAAAAAGTAGAAAAAGGTTGCTATATAGAAGAGGATAATATTTATTTTTCCGATGGTAAATTATTAGAATTTGTTTGTAAAATTAGCGACACAAACTTAATAGGTTCGCATAATTTAGAAAATATTATGGCAAGTATATGCTTTGCAAAATTTCATAAAATTAGTAATAAAAACATAACTAATGCTTTAACAAAATTTGTTCCAGCTCCGCATCGAATTCAAAATGTTTATCAACATAGCGGCAGCACTTTCTATGATGATAGTAAGGCAACAAATATAGATGCTTGCTTAAAAGCTGTTAATTCGTTTGCTTCTCCAATTGTGTTAATTCTTGGTGGCAGTGATAAGGGGTACGATTTTGATGAAATTTTTGAAAAGTTGCCAAACAATGTTATAAGTGTTTTAGCAACTGGGCAAGTGGCAAATAAAATAAGTTTATCTGCTAACAAGTTTTCTAAACAAGTAAACACTTTTGAAACTTTAAAACAAGCAACCGAATATGCTTGTCAAAATTTGCAAATAGGTCAAGATGTTCTTTTATCTCCAGCCTGTGCAAGTTTTGATGAGTTTACAGATTATAAAGATAGAGGCGAAAAATTTTTAAGTTATATTAAAGGGTATTATGAAAAATAAACTTTTAAAGTTAAAACCCAAAACTAATATGGTTGCCGTAGTTTTAACCTTTGTTATAGTATTTTTGGTTTGCTTTGGTGCCTTAATGGTTTATAGTGCAAGTTGTTATTCCGCAAAAAAAACTTATAATAATCAATACTTTTTTTTGTTTAAACAATTAATAGGCATAGTAATAGGTTTATTTGCAATGTTTTTGTTAAGCAAAGTTAACTATAATAAATTGAGTAAATTTGTTCCTGTTGCGCTAATTATAAGTTTTGTGTTACTTGTGCTAGTTTTTATAACTGGAATAGGGGTAGAAAATTATGGCGCAAAGCGATGGATTAATTTAGGTTTTTTTACCATTCAACCTAGCGAAATTGCAAAATTTTCTTTGGTGCTATTTTCTGCACATTATTTATCAAAAAACAATAATAAAGTAAAAACTTTTAAAGGCATAATTCCAGTTTTATTAATTGGTGGTTTAATGTGCCTGCTAATTATTTTAGAACCTAATATGTCCATAACAATGTGTGTTGGCTTAGTTATGGTTTTAATGCTTGTTATTGGTGGTATGTCAGCAAAACATTTCTTTATTCTTCTTGTACCTGCTTTATTGCTTGTTCCAATTTTAATAATAATTGAACCTTATCGCTTTAACAGGTTGCTTGCCTTTATTAATCCTTGGGCATCACCAAAAGGCGAAGGTTATCAGTTAGTTCAATCTTTTTTCTCTATAGGTGCAGGTGGAATATTTGGAGTAGGACTATTTAATTCAAGGCAAAAATTTTTATTTTTACCTTTTGCTGAAAGTGATTTTATTTTTTCTGTAATTGCAGAGGAACTTGGCTTAATAGGTGCAACTTTTGTTTTAATTCTTTATTTTGTAGTAATTGCTTGTGGCATTAAAATTGCAATATCAAGTAAAAACAGGTTTGGGTGTTACCTTGCCAGTGGAATAACTCTTGTTATTGCAATACAAACAATGCTTAATATTTCTGTTGTAACTGGGTTAATTCCACCAACGGGTTTGCCACTGCCATTTATAAGTTCTGGTAGCACATCTATAGTAGTTTTTATGTCTGCCATTGGGGTACTTTTAAACATAAACAAGCAAAATATGTCAAGTTCTTTGCAACCATTAGTTGCAGCAAGTAACAAAAGATTTTTACATAACTTTAATTTTAAAAGAAAACAGACTCAAAAAATAACTCAAAAATAATTGTGAATTCTTTTTAACATTTTTATTTAATTAATTCATATATAAAAAGTCTAAGATACTTTTAATTTTCTTAGGCTTTTTTTAACATATATTTGCAGTTTCCCATAAAATGATATATCAGGGAGAAACTATGGATAAATTTATAATTAACGGTGGCAACACCCTAAATGGCGTAATAGATGTTCCAAGTGCTAAAAATTCCTATCTTGCCATATTAGCGGGTTGCGTTTTAAGTAGTGGAGTAGTGTGCTTACATAACTACCCAAAATTTGATGATATTGATAAAATGTTAGATATTCTAACAAGTCTTGGCTGCAAAATAGAAAGAAAGGAAGACAGAACTCTTTATATTGATTGCAGAAACATAACAAATTATGTAATTCCGCAAAAACTTGCTAAAAAAATTCGTTCTTCTATTTTTCTCTTAGGTCCAATGTTAAGCAGATTAAAGAAAGTGTTGGTTACATATCCTGGTGGGTGCGATATAGGTTCCCGCCCTATAGACCTACACCTTAAAGGCTTAAAAACTTTAAATGCAAAAATTGTGGAACGCTTTGGTTTTATAGAGGCAGATGCCCCTAATTTAATTGGCGAAAATGTGCATTTAGATTACCCAAGTGTTGGAGCTACTGAAAACATTATGATGGCAGGAGTGCTTGCAAAAGGCACAACAAAAATTTTTAATTCAGCAAAAGAACCAGAAATAGTAGACCTACAAAACTTTATAAATGCAATGGGCGGAAAAATTAGCGGGGCAGGCACCGACACAATTACCATTCAAGGCGTGGAAAAATTAGGTTCTGTTGAATATACTCCAATAACCGATAGAATAATTGCAGGTACATATTTATTAGCAGGTGCTGGTTGTGGTGGCGATATAACCATAAAAAATGTCGATTATGAGCATATTTATTCATTAATCACAAAACTTAAAAATTCTGGTTGCAAAATAGACATAAAAGGTGATACGATAAGGCAAGTTTCAAATGGAAAGTTAAAAACATTTTCAAGCATAGAAACTTTACCATACCCAGGCTTCCCAACAGACTTGCAACCACAAGCCTTAGTTTTGCAAACCATAAGTGAAGGCACTTGCATTATTACAGAAAATTTATTTGAAACTCGCTTTAAACATACACCTGAACTTATTAAGATGGGGGCTAATATCGTTACAAGGGATAGAATGGCAATTGTAACAGGCGTAAACAAATTATACGGGGCAGATGTAACTTGTTACGACTTGCGTGCTGGTTCTGCTTTAACCATTGCTGGTATGCTTGCAGAAGGTACAACAACTTTAAATGATGTTAAAAATATAGATAGAGGCTATGAAAAATTAGAAGAAGCTTTCAATAAATTAGGCGCTAACATAAAACGCGTAACTCGATAAAAACTCTTTTTCAATAAATACATATAAAAAATAAAAAAACTAAACACAGCTAAAAAAGTTTACAACACTAAAGAATTTTTTGAAATTTGTTTTGAAACTTAATTTAAATAAATTTTTTGTGGGAGTAAACAGAATAATGAAAACAAAAAGCAAACGCTTAATTATTATTTTTAGTGTAATATGTGTTTTAGTTTTTTTTAGTTTGTTTTCTTCTCAAATTTTTAAGCTTAAGGTTGTAGAAGTTTCTTTTTTCGATGATAATAACAAACAAATAAATAACCTTCAAAGTAATTTGTTTTTTAACACTAAGGAAAAGGTTAACAAAATAATTTCCTCAACAAAATTCGATTATGGTAATTTAGTTTTTTTAATTAATAAATCATCATATAAATTGTCACTAGAACGCAATAATCCTTATTTAAAATTAAAAAATATAGAAATTAAGTTTCCGAACAAGCTTGTTGTAAACGCTTCAGAACGAAAACCAGAGTTTTATATCTTAAGTTATCAAGATGCCTATTTATTGGATGCCGATTTTAAACTTTTAGAAATAGTTAAAAGTAATAATGAAAATTTAAAAAACTTAACAGAAATTGCAATTCTCTCAACACAAGGCGAAAAAATAAATTTTTTTAATTTCTTTGATGTGCTTCCAAGTGTTTATGAAGCTGGACAAAACTTGGCAGAGAACAACAGGGTATTACAAAGCATTTTAAATTTGCCGCTTATGTTAAACAACTATACTTATCAAAATTATCTTTCAATGCAAAAGTTTTGTAGTCAAATTAACTTTGTTGAAAATTTAAACACTATAAATTTAAATTTAACAACTCTTGCTCCTAATGGTGTGAATTTGGTGATAGAAGATATTTTTAAAAATTTTTCTCAAAAATTTAATAAAGTATTAAATGCTTTATCAACTTTAAAAGTAAGGGAACCAATAAAATGTACCTACGGAACACTTAAAATAGATGCCTCTGGTAATTGTTATTGGAATAATTTGTAAACGCAAATTCTGCATTAAATACAAAAAAATGTTAAAACTATTTATAGCAATTAACTTTTGTTTTTGCTAAAAAATTTCTTTTATTTGTGCTTTATTTAATTTTATTGTTTGCTCACTTGTTAAATTTATTTTAAACACATAATATGTTTGTTGGCAAATAGTCTTTAAAATTATTTTTTATAAATGAAGGTAAGAATTATTTTGTTATTAAAAACTATTTATGTTTTATTCAAAATTTAAAACAAGGTTAAACAATTTATTTAATTTAAATAAGGTTATAAATAAATTATTTTGTTAGGTGTAATTTATTTATTGTTAAAAGAAAGTTTAATTATGCAAAATTAAAAAATAATTGCTAAAAAACAAAGGAGGTGTTTTTAAATTATGAAAAAAGCATCAAAAAACAATTCAAGCAAAAAGCGTTGTAACGCCAGTAACAACTCTGAATGTGGTAGATAATTACGCCCTTTTAGATTTGTAGTAGCTTGAAAAAATCCTTTTAAAAGGTTGTTTATTTTGGTTTTTCTTATTAGTGAATTATAGTTTATGGTCTTAATTATTTTGTTATTACACCCATAATAATTTTTTAATTATTATTAAACAAAATTTTAGTTTTGTTGTAAATTTTAAAAATTAGTTTTTAGTTTAAAATTTAAATTTTTAAAATTAGAAATATTAAGATATAAATTTCACATTTTAAAATAAAAAGGAATCTAAAATATTTAACCTTTTACAAAAAGTGGGGGAGAGAAGTTTTCTCGCCCCTTCTTTTTTATAAAAAAATAAAATATCAAATCAAAAAATTTTAGAATATTGTAAAAACAAAATAAAATAATTCAACAATTATCATTTTTCTAAACTAAAAGAATTTTATATAACCAGTATATTTATAAATTAAAATCCAAATTTATATTATTAATTAAAGTTCATTAGCACATAAATGAAAAGAAAATGAAAATAGAAAAATTTAAGTTTTTTATAAAGCTATTGTTGGTTAAGTATTAAAATAATAAAAATTGTTTTAAAGTTTTAAAAAAGTTTTTAAAATTTTTAACATTTTTTTAAAAATAATAATATAACTTAATAGGTAATAATTTTGAAGTTGGCACAAAATTAATACATAATTTAGTTTAAAATAGGGTTTAATTGTTGTTTTAAGCAAAAATAAAACTTAAAAGAAAACTAGAGAAACTTAGGTTTATAAAAAAATTAAAAATAATTTAAAAAATTTTAAAAAAATTGTTGACTATTCTCTCAGTGTTTGGTATATTAAATAAGCATTAATATAGTGCGTATTTATGCGGGGGTGGCTCAGTGGTAGAGCGTTGCCTTGCCAAGGCAAATGTCGCGGGTCCGAATCCCGTCCTCCGCTCCAAATGGGAGCATAGCTCAGTTGGCTAGAGCACTTGCCTTACAAGCAAGGTGTCGTAGGTTCGAGTCCTACTGTTCCCACCAAATTTAAAATTAACAATGGCACCATAGCCAAGTGGTAAGGCAGAGGTCTGCAAAACCTTCATCCCCAGTCCGAATCTGGGTGGTGCCTCCAAAAACCTACCGAAATTTTTTTATAAGCCGAAGTGGTGGAATTGGTAGACACAAGGGACTTAAAATCCCTCGAGGGCAACTTCGTGCCGGTTCGAGTCCGGCCTCCGGCACCAGAATTTAAAAGTTTTGCAACACCTACATAAATAAATTATATAATTATAGTTTATGAAAAAAAATGTAACTTATGTTGCAATTTTTTTTATTTATATGTAATTTAATTTTTAACTAACCTTGAATAATTCTATTAATTTATTTAAAGCCGAATAATAAATAATTATTATTTTTTTAAAAAAATCTAATTAATAATAGGGAAATAGTTTAATAGAACTTTAACATAAGATTGTTCTTAAAGAATGTAAGAATAAAAAATATTGGAGTATATTTAAATTTATGTTTTTAAGTTTTGAAAATAATATTTCTTTGTTTCAATAATTATAAAAAGTATTAATGTATCAATTTTATTTGCATTTTAAGTTATCTATATAAAAATATTTTAATTATTAATATGATTAGTAAGTTTATGTTAAACGAGTTATAGTATTATAAAACATAAAATTTAATAAAAATAAGGAGCAAAAATAACAGATGAGTAAAGAAAATAAAATAACAGTTGATGTTTATAAAAATGGTGGGGCAGAAAAATACTTAATAAATTGTAAAGTTCACGATGAGTTAGACCGAGGAAAAGCCAATCGTAAACGCGAAAAATTAAATAAATTTATTTTATCAAGTTTTTCAACCTTGTCAAAAGGTGATAGTATTTTTGAAATTGGTTCCGCTAATGGCGAAACAGCAAAATTTATGCAAGACAGCGGCTATAATGTTACAGCTAGTGATGTTGCTACTGCCTTTATTGAAGCAACAAAAAAGCTAAATGTGAACACCATTAAATTTAATGTGCTAGAAGATGAATTTAAACAAAAATATAATGGAATGTATTGTTGGAGAGTTTTTGTTCATTTTACAACTGAAGATTTTACAAAAGCACTAACAAATGTTTATAGCGGTTTAGAAGATAATGGAATTTTTATTTTTAATGTAATGAATAGAGATATTAAAGATGTTGATGGTGAAATGGTAGATTTTGCTGGAGAATATTATATGGGGGCAGAGAGATATTATCATTATTTTTCAAAAAATTTGGTTGATGATATTATTAAAAATATAGGCTTTAACATCGTTTCTTTTCATACAGAAGGTGGAGATAGCAATAACAAATGGCTTGTTTATGTGTTAAAAAAATAATTTAAATTATTAATTAACTGCTAAAAATTTCATTTTAATAAATAAAATATAATTTAAAATTATGAAATAATATAAACTAGTTTTTTATTTAAAATTTTTAATTAGCAAACAAAAGTAAAATTATTTTTTTAAATAATCTCACTTAAATAAAAATATTTTCATATATTAAATAAGTATTAAATAGCGTTATAGAATTTATATGTTCTATAGCGTTTTTTTATAAAATTCTTTTAAACATTATGATGTTTTCTATTTTTTATGTTATTATATAATATAAAAAAATAAATTAGTGTTTATATCTTATTTATCAAAAATATAACATATAATCTAATTTACCTAAACATAAATTTTTAGTGCAAGGTTTATAAAAAGTTATAATACTTATTTAAGTTTAACTTAAATTGAGTTTTTGCTTTAGAACTGTTTAATAAAGTAATTAACAAAAATTAAAAGGTAATGTTATTAGGAGAAAAAAATGAATATAGTAGAAGTCTTTGCGGAAAATGTTTTTAACGATAAGGTTATGAAAGAAAAATTACCAGCCCTTGTTTATAATCAATTAAAAATTACAAGGGAACAAGGTTCTGAACTTGATGCCAGCATTGCATCCGTAGTAGCAACCGCTATGAAGGATTGGGCCTTAGAAAAAGGTGCAACTCATTTTACTCATTGGTTTCAACCAATGACAAGTATAACCGCAGAAAAGCACGATAGCTTTTTATCTAAACTAGATGGTAAAGCAATAAGCGAATTTTCTGGCAAAGAACTTACAAGAGGGGAAGCCGATGCCTCAAGTTTTCCATCTGGCAGTTTGCGAACAACTTTTGAAGCCCGTGGCTATACTTCGTGGGACCCTAATTCTTATGCTTTTATAAAAGATGAAACTTTATGCATTCCAACTGCTTTTTGTTCTTATGGTGGAGAAGCGTTAGACAAAAAAACGCCTCTTCTTCGATCTATGGAGGCAATAAACACTCAAGCCTTGCGTATTTTAAAATTGTTTGGTAACACAGAGGTAACAAGGGTACTTTCAACAGTTGGTGCAGAACAAGAATATTTTTTAATAGATAAAGATATGTATTCAAAGCGTAAGGACCTAGTTTTAACAGGAAGAACACTATTTGGGGCAAAACTACCAAAAGGACAGGAGTTGGAAGACCATTATTTTGGCACAATTCGCCCAAGAGTTAAGGCTTTTATGAAAGAACTTGATGAAGAACTTTGGAAACTAGGGGTTTATGCAAAAACAGAACATAATGAAGTTGCCCCTTGTCAGCACGAACTTGCCCCTATTTACACTCGTAGCAATGTTGCCACCGACCATAACCAATTAACAATGGAAATTATGAAAAAGGTGGCAGAAAAGCATAACCTTGTTTGTCTTCTTCACGAAAAACCTTTTGCAAACATAAATGGTAGCGGGAAGCATAATAACTGGTCGCTTGCAACTAACACAAGAGTTAATTTATTAGAAGCTGGTTCTTCTCCAGCAGAAAATGCACAATTCATTTTATTTTTAACTGCTGTTATAAAGGCTGTAGATGAACATCAAGACCTTTTAAGGCTTAGTGTGGCAAGTGCGGGTAACGACCATCGTCTAGGCGGGCACGAAGCCCCTCCTGCAATTATTTCAATGTTTTTGGGTGATGAACTTGAAGATATATTACTTGCAATAGAGAAGGGCGAAAAGGCACAAAATAAGCAAAGAAAAGTTATGAAACTGGGCGTTAATACTCTGCCTGCTTTTCCAATGGATACAACAGACCGCAATAGAACTTCTCCTTTTGCTTTCACTGGCAATAAGTTTGAATTTAGAATGCCTGGGTCAAATTACTCAATTTCTGGTGCTAATGTAATTTTAAACACCATTGTGGCAGACACACTAATGCAGTTTGCTGATACTTTAGAAAAAGCAAAAGATTTTAACTCGGAATTAAATACTTTAGTTGCAAAAGTAATAACCGAACATAAACGAATTATTTTTAACGGAAACAACTATTCTTCTAGTTGGGTGGAAGAAGCAGAAAAACGAGGCTTATTAAATTTAAAATCTGCAGATGAAGCAATTCCTTATTTTAAGTTAGAGGAAAACATTGCTTTGTTTGAACGCCATAAAGTTTTTAACAGAAAAGAAGTAGAAAGTAGAACTGAAATACTTCTTGATAGTTATGTTAAAACAATAAACATAGAAGCACTTACAATGATTGAAATGGTTAAAAGAGAAATTTATCCTGCAACTAATTTGTTTTTATTAGACCTTTCAAAAACAATTAAAGCAAAGAAAGATTTAACACTTGATATTGGCTTGGCAAGTGAAGACTTAGAATTGTTTGAACATATTTCTAAGTTAACTCAAAAAACTTTGTTAGAGGTTAAGAACTTAGAAAAGCTTTTAGATGATGCTAAAAAAATAACTGATATAGAAACTCTTGCACATTTTTATCATAACAGCATTTTAAGTTCTATGAGTTATATCCGCCATTTATGCGATGAAATAGAAGTAAATATTGGTAAAAACTATTACCCAATGCCTACATATACCGACATACTTTTTAGTGTGTAATTAATTACTTTTTAATTAAAAAATTTTAATTATTACTGAAAATTTTTAGTTATAAAATAAATTAGGTTATTTAAAAGCATAGAGTTAGTTTCAATATAAAAATTTAAAATTGTTATATTTAAAAATAAAACTTTATACTAATTGGAAATAAACCCCAAATTTGTATAAAGTTTTTTTTAAAAAATAATTTATAGTTTGACAAAAATAAATATATTTAATATTCTTAAAATGATAATAATCAAAAAGATTTTTAGAATGGGTTATATTACAAGGTTATCAAAAAAAATTAATTTATGATGTTTACTATATTTTTTTAATTAAAATATTTTTTTGCAGTTTTTAAAACTTACTTTAGCATTTATATAGTCAAAATTTATATTTATAAAAATATAGTTTATTGCTAAAATTAAATAGATAAAATAAGTTAAAAATTAATTAACAAATGAAAAGGAGAAAATTTATGAATATCGCCATATTTACAGATAGTTTTCTTCCTGGGGTAGATGGCACAGAAAATGCAGTTTTAGGGTTTGCAGATGCACTTGTTGAAAGTGGCAATAATGTTTTGGTATGTTGCCCAAAATTTATAAGAAGATAATAAAGAAATAAATATATTTGTAAATTAATAATTAATAACCAAAAAATACAATTTTTTTAAAAAAATGATTTTTGCTTTGAAAATTAAAAAACAATCAGTCACGAAAAAAAGGAGAAAAATTACTATGTTATATTTTGTAAGGCACGGTGCAACAGATTG
>CAJUBT010000027.1 GCA_910584815.1 uncultured Christensenella sp.
ATTTAAGTAAATTGAATTATACAATTTTAAATTTAAAGTAATTATTCCATTTTAGTATTTCTAATTTTTATAGTTTTTATATGTTCAAAATATTTTGTTTTAAAATATGAAAGAAAGATATTTAATTTATTTAAATGAACTTTAATAAAAAAGTGCTATTTTTAAGTGTTTAAAGATAAAACTATTTTATATTTTTAAAGCGGGGGGTAATAGGATTGCTTAATAACAATTTTGTTTTAATGGTGTTTAAAGATTTTAAAACACTTGATTAATAAATATTTTAAAACATTTAATTATTAAATAAGGTAAAAATAATTTAATCTATTTACTTTTTAGTATTGTGAAGAAAAATATATTTTAGAAATTAAGGTTATTTTTATAATATCATTTTTTGTAGCATATTTATAAAAATTTTTATATTTCTTTTTTTGTAGATAAAATTATGTGGAGGAGGGAGGTATATTGTTGTCAATCTTTAAATTAAAATTTTATAGTATTAGTTTAAAGTGAAATTATAGTTCTAATAGGTGTTGTATAATTTAGACTAAAAAGAGTATAATTTTTTTTGTGTAACCTTATGTTGAACATAATTTTGAATGTGTTTTATTATAAGTTGGTTAAATCATTTTGAAAAAAATGCTATTTTATGTATTATAATATATTTATACTAGATAATATAATTGGGGGGTTATGTCACCTTTTAATTGTGTTTTGCAAAGGAGAAGTTGATTGTGATTACATATAAAAACTTTAAAAAAATAATTTTTGCAATTCTATGTTGTGTTTTTACATTTGGTATAGGATTGTCTTTTTTATGTTTTAATAGTTTGCAAAATGATAAAACTTTTGCTATGTCTTCTTCCGATACTACTAAAGTTGTTAATATAGGCAGTATTTTAAAAGATGATTATGCTACTTCTGATAAAGTTTTTAATGGTAATAAATTATCGACATTATATAGTTTGTTAACAGGAAATCAAAAAGCAACTTTTAGCGATTTGGAAACTTTATTTACAAGATCTCAAGTAACTTTATTTGGCAGTAATATTGTTAAATCTAATATATTAAATACAAATGCTAAAGGTCGAGATATTGTTTTAAGGTTTGGTAGTATTGATTGGACAGTAACTTCTTTAACTAAAGATAATGATGGAAATATTATTGCTACTCTTTTACAATTAGATTCTTCTACAAATACTTTTAAATATAGTGTATGGTCTCCTAGCAATGGGATGGCAAATTTAGCCTATCCTGCTAATATGTATTCAACAAGCTATATTAGAAATGTAACATTAAATGCTAAAGGTTGTGGATATGTTCCTAACGATACAGAAGGTAATAAGACAAATCCAACTCTAGCAGGTGCCAATACTCAGAGTGAAACAAATAAATACGCAATTTATACTATGGAAGATATTGCTGGTAGTTTAACTGATTATATTGTTACACCTGCAAAAATTAAATATCAAGAAACACAAAACCATCACTTGGTTAATCCTGACATTGCTTATTCAAACCCTAATGGTGCTTGGGGAGTTCCAGAAGGAACCTTTAAGATGTATGACAACGGATATAATATAAACTATTTGCCAGTGCCAGGTTATACTCCAAATACAAAAAAATATTACTCTCAGTGGAAAGATGATTATGTTTGGATCCCCTCTATGACAGAGTGGAGTTCAAGTCCTAAAGGTATTTGGGGTATGACTGCTAACCAAAAACAAGCAACAAATATAGTTTGGCAAAGAGCAGGTAATGTTGGTAATAATGCTAGTATTAGTTGTATTGCAAAAAGTGGAGATATGGAATCAACTTCACATAAAGCAAATGAATCATTAAATTATCGTCCAGCACTTCACTTAAATTTAACAAAAGCGGAAGAAGATTCTCTTTATTTATGTTCAATAGATGATTTTAATGTTGATTATAATGGACAGGTTCAATCTTTTGAAACTTTAGCAGATTTTTATAATACCGATTGGGTGGAAAGTATTGTTTATAGAAATAGTGAAAATGAGAATGTAACAGAATTCAAAGAAGCAGGCATTTATTATGTTGATATAACTTTAAAAAGTGTTGAGGAAAGGCCAAATGTTGCTTTTGCTGGGAAAGAGGTTTCTAACAGAACCCATACTTATACATTTACCATAAACAAAAAGAAACTTGTTGTAACTTTTTCACGAGATACGGATGGCTTTGTTGTTGCTAATATTAATTCCTCAGAAATATATACAGATGACCTTAATAATAGCAGAACACCAATAATAGGTGTTGATTATGTTAGTAGTGATGATAAAGGGTATGTTTTTAATTATCCTAATAAGCCCAATAAAGTTGGACAATATTTTGTTACAGCAAAAGTTACAAATGAATGTAATTATCAAATTGATACCTCAAAGCCATACACAACTTCTTTTACAAAAGGCAAAACGCAAATAACTCGACCTGATATTTCTATTAAATCGAAAGAATATAATGGTCAGGAACAAGAGTTCCCTTTAATGGGCGGAATGTTAATGAGTGATATAAAAGTTGTGCCTATTTCTGATGGGATAACTTTTGACAGCACGAAAAGCGTTCTTAAAGTAAAGAATGCTGGGAAATATAAAGTAAGGTTAGCCCTTGCTGATGAAACAGAATTTGAATGGAAAGATGGCACAGATAAAACTTCTCCATTTGAACTTGAAATTGAAGTTACAAAAAAGCCACTTACTCTTACAATTGAAAGTGATAGCGGTTGGACTTGGGAAGCAAGTAAAACTCCAATTATAACAATAACTGGTGATAGTTATGCTAACGATAGAACAGAATTATATATTTACTATTACAAGAGTGGCGACCCAACTACAAAGTATGATGATATAAATAACAATAAAGTTTTATCTGATGATAAAAAAACAAGAACTATTACAATGCCAAAACTCGAAGTTGGAACTTATGTTATTGGTATTGAAATATTTGGAAGTAACTATACTAATGATTGTTACAAACTTGTTGGCGATGTTAAAACACAACCTTTTACAGTTGAAGGGAATGATGTAACTCTAGAACACCCTATATGGAAATGCAATGATGTTGTAATTGAAGATACCACAAACATTAATTATGTTTATAGTGGAAGTTCTTTCAACTTTACTGTTGATGAAGATGATTTGCATTCTAATGGAATGGAAATTGACCTTTCAAAAGGGATAAACGGTTTTGAAGGAACCACATCTGCAACTAATGTGGGTAAGTATTCGGCAAAGGTTTATGTTAAATCTTTACAAAACTATAAACCTACAACAGCAACTCATATAATTAATTTTGAAATTATACAAGCAAAATATAATTTAAGCGGACTTACTTGGAATTACGATAAAGAAACAAACAATCGTGTGTTTAAAAAAGCTACAGCTCAAAAAGTTGAATCGACTGGAACAATTCCAACTGGACTTACTGCTAAGTATACAGGCAATGGGGTTATTCCTGTAGGAACTTATACAACTAGAGTGCAGTTTACAAACTCTAATGCTAACTATGTAACTCCAAATGAACTTGACAAAACAACCTATGATGAAGATTCTTCTACACCTTTTGTATGGAGAATAAATTGGGAAATAGAGAAGGCTACCTTAGTTGCAAATTGGAATGATGCTACAATTCCAAAACTAAGACCTGTTGGAGATATATCTTTACACGAAATGGTAGATTATACCTACTATGAAGTAAACGAAGATGGTAGCAAAGGCAATGAAATTTCGGTAGATGAAATAGGCTCTGATAAAACTAAAGAAAAAAGCTATATTGTAGAAGCAACTTTAAAGTCTGAATTCGCAGGAAGTTATTTATTAAGCCCAACAGTTCCATCCCGTGAATTTTCTGTTGGAACAAATAAGGTTGTTGTTCAACTTTATATAACTTTTAACGAAAAAGCCTTAGAACAAACCTATTTTTATACTGGCATACCTTTTAATGTAAAAGTTAATTTTACTGTTAACGATAGCGGACTTACAAAAGATGATATTGTTATAACCTATTATAATGTTAATAGTGATGGAACACCAGAAACAACTGGCTCTACAACAATTCCTACTGCGGTTGGTAAATATCACGCCATTATTACTGTTAGTGCAGAAATGGAAGGCGGAACAATTGTATCGGAAGATTGTGACAATTTTGATTTTGAAATTGTAAAAGGAAATTTTGATGTTTCTAATTTAAAATTGCAATATACACATAACGGCATTGTTGCAACTTATGATATGGAACAAAAAAAATGGATTGATGCTGATGACCACGAAATAACAGACATTAAGTTTGATGGCTTAGACCATACCATTGAATTTATAGGGTTAGATACTATTTCTTCTGAACTTAAAGCTAATATAGTTGATAGTAATTCAAATGGGCAACTTAATTTTAAAAATGCAGGCGAATATAGCATAAATATAAGTTTTGTTTATGATGCCTCTTGTTATAATGCTCCAAATTTTTCTACTACAATTCTTTTCAATATTGCAAAAGCAAATGTTGATACAAGTAATATTGTTTGGGGATATGTGGTTAATAATGGTAAAATTGAAACTCCTTATACTGGAAGCCTTGAATATAGAAGAACAGGAACTGCAGAGGAAAGTGTTGCAGTAATGTATACCCTTAAACTTATAAATGTGCCAGAGGAACTTGTAAATTGTATAAAATATACTGGTGATGTTTCTAGAAGTAGCGTTTATGTGTTGGGTAGTTATAGTGTTTCATATGCTATTGATTATTCTCTTTTCAATACAGATAACTTTGAAAATTGTTCAATGCCAGCAGGGCTTAAAACTACTTTAAATTGGGAAATTACACCTAAATATTTAGATATTCCAACCTTTAATAATTCTTGGACAGTTTTTGATGCTGAAATTCATAATTTCGCCGAAATGTGCGGGTTACAAAGTGATTGGTATTTATACTATGATATAAACGTTACAAGAAATGGCGAATTATATGCAGGTCTTGATGAAAGTTTTGAAAGTGAAGAAAATAGGGAAATTAAGGCTTACAATTATGGTAAGTATGTATTGGAATTTAAACTTAAAAATTCACTTTCCGACTTTTATTGGAAAGAAAGATTTTTACCTATAACTATAGATGTTGAAAAAATAGTAATTAATATAGACCGTTGGTCGAAAGTAGGTATTTCTGCTGAAATTGTTTCAGATTTTGCAGATTACAAAGCCTATACCCAATATCAATTTAAAGATAAGGATGGAAACCTTGTTGATGTAAATCAGGTTATTGGGGCTATTAATGGTGAATTTACTAAAGAAATTATAGTTAAAAGTCAGTATGGAGATAATGTTGAACTTGTTGGCGAAACAAAACATCATTTCACAACAGGAGAAGGTGGGAGAACTTTTGTTGAAAAACCAACAATGCCAACTTTAATTTATACTGGTGAAGAATTTAACATTGTTACATATTTAACAGAAAATGCTGCTGAATTTAATTTTAAACCAACTATTATGGCTGTAACTGGGCAAATTACTGCTACAGAGCCTGGTAGTTACACAATTAAAATTGTGCTTACAGATTCAAACTATCGTTGGGAAGATGAAGATGCAAATACAGATGAAATAGAACTTGTTTGGAAAATAGAAGAACAAGAAAAAGTTGTTTTAGAAAAACCTACATTCCCTGAACTATTTTATACTGGTGAAGAAATTGATATTACAAGTTTAATTATTGGATTTAACCCAGAAATAATGGAAGTTGTTAGTGGTAGTGATATTGTAGGGTTAAACGCTGGTGTTTATTCAATTACCATTCGTTTAACAGCAATGGGCTATACTTGGGAAACTCAAGACACTGTAAAGGTTTTTTCAATAAGAGAAAATCAGTTCGAAGAAATTACTCTTACCTGGGAAATTAAAAAAGCCCAAATTGTTGGAATGTGGAATAACGAAAATGGTTACCCAGTTATTGACCTAGAAAACTTGGAACAAAGCGATTTGTTTACTATAAAATATTATATAGGCAGTGGCGATAGTAAAGTTGAAGTAAAGCCTAACGATATGGTTAGCGGACAAACATATTCTTATGAATTACAACTTAAAAACCCTAATTACGAATTTAAAATTGATGGTGAAGTTTTAACTGAAAATCAACAAATTAAAGGTTTCATTTATAATAAACCACAGTCTTCTTTTAAAGATTTTTCAGAATTCTTAAAAGATAATTGGTTATATGTTGTTATTGCAATAATTATTTTATTTTTACTTTTAACAATTTTCATTCTTGCTTTTAAAAAGCGTAAAAAAGCTAATAAATCTAATTTAGATGATGCTAGATATAATAACGGACAATATGCAGGTTTTGTGGGCCCACAAATAGTTAGCCAAGCACCTCCAACAATTCAGGTTGTGCCTGCTAACATAATGCCATCTGTTACAACTTCACAAGTTGCAATGGAAAGTGATAGATTTAAAGATTTGGAAATTCAGCAATTGCGTGAAACCATTTTAAAAATGGCAAAATATCAAGTTGCTAGCGAGGAAGAAAAAGCAAAGAGTGATAAGTTGGCAAAAACAGAAAAAATGTTAATGCAATTTTTGTTAATTGAATTTGCAAACAATCCAGAGTGGATACCATTTAATAATCAAGATATGATAGATTACGATATAAACGACTTAATGAGATTATATTTAAGGGCAAAACAAATAAAATCGCAAAAACTTGCTATAAATTCCAACTCCACAGAAAAAGATAGATTGTTAGAAGAATCACAAAACTTTGAAAGTAAGGTTGCGCAGTATAATAAGCAAAAAGAAGATAGTAAATATGAGGAACTTTTAAAAGCAATTCGTGAAGTTGGTGATGCACAAAAAGAACTTAAAAATTCGCAGATAAAATTAGAAGAAAAGTTAGAAGAAAAAATTAATAAGGATGATAATAAAATAGATATTTCTAACTTTGCACAAGTAAAAACTAACCAAGTAGAGAAGTTAGATTTTGATAGTGCTTTTAATTCTTTACCTGCAAATCAAAAGAGATATTTTGGAGAACTTAAAGACTATGCATTAAAACAACCTAATGCAAAACCCAAAGGCACAAAGCAACATTTTTCGGTGGGTATTGGTAATAACATTTATGTTAAGTTTGTTATAAAATATTCAACTTTAATTGCAGTTTTTGGAACTACAGAAGTTAAATTGGAAAATGACAATTCAATAGAAATTGCAAAGCAAATGATAGATACTCGAGTTAAAAAGTTTCAAGAAAAAATTTAATTTTAAAAATAAGTTGCTACGAAATTAGCAACTTATTTTTTATTAATAAATATAAATTAAAAACTTTTGTTGTGTTTTAAAATGGGTTTGATTTAGTTTTTAGTTATGTTAAAATTTAGTGTAATTAAATTAAAATTATTGGAGAGGAGATTTAATAAAAAAATGAGGTTATCTGGTATAAAATTTAATAATCATCCAATTTTAAAAAACTTGGAACTAAATTTTAAAGATTCAAGTGGGAATATTTATGGAAATATTATTTTAGTTGGAGAGAATGGTTGCGGAAAAACCACAATTTTAAATGAAATTTTTAATTATGATAAATCAAATTTTATTATAGAGAAAGAACAAAACTATAATCTTTGTGGGCCTTGCTTACATAAAAATTTATTTATTTCGCAGGACATAAAATATAGAAAAGCAATTAATAAAATATGTAAGAATATAGATGGTAGAGAAATATACCCTGACATAACAGAAATAGATAATACAAATGGATTAATGGCTGCGAACATTACAACATTGCTTAAAGATAATGTTATTAATAGTTCTGAGTTGTTATCAAAGGAATTGTTGAATTTAAAAGATGAAAATATTGTTAATTATTTTAATGGTAATAATAAAGATTTAATGGAGAATATTCCACAAATGGTTGGCATTAAAAATGTTAGTGGTTCAATTAATCCAGATGCGTTTAGTTCTGGCGAACAAGAACTTATATTAAGGTTGGAAACTCTTAGAAAAAGAGTACAGTTAAATTTAGATAACATATTGATAGATGAACCTGAAACAAGTTTGCATCCTAAATGGCAATTAATGATATTAAAATTTATTGTTGATATTTTAAAGGACAGGGAATCGGATGAAAGAGATTTGCAGTTATTTGTTGCAACTCATTCGGAGAATATTCTTAAATCTGCCTTAAGTTTGAAAGATACATTAATTATAAGGTTATATAAAGAAGATAATGTAATTAAAGCCCAAAACATAACATCAATGGAAAGGGTTTTAAAATATGTTTCATATCCTGAAATTCAATTCTTAGTTTTTGATGTTCCAACTATAGATTATCATAACCAACTTTATTCTGAATTGCTAGAACTTTGTAAAAATAAAAATTGTGTTAAACAAATATATGTGGAAGAAAAGATTATTAAGTATGGAAAAGAAAATAACATTGAAGTGTTTAACGAGTTTAATTATAGTAGGAATGAGAATTCTGGTAATCGAGAAACTTTACCAACATATATTAGAAACGCAAGTAGCCACATTGAAAATAAGGATAGAAATATAAATGATATTAATGATGAAACTTTGCAAAAATCAATAGAAATTATGAGAAACATACTTAAAAATTAAAGTTTAAAAGTATTTAATATTATTTTTTATAAAAACAATATGTTATTATTAAATAGCGTTTAAAAATTTAAGTCTTTAAATTTAACACCTTTAAGTTAAAAGTTTGCATATTTTAGTTAATAGGTGTATAATGTGCAAGTAAATTGATTATTAATTTTAATAGTTAATTTACAAAAATTAAAATTATTTTATGGAGGATTTATGAAGATACTAAAAAAACGAGTATATTCGTTTGTTGTGGCATTTATAGTTGCAATTTCAGTGTTGTTTAGTTCTGGAATAATTTTTTGTAATGTAGCTTTTGCTGCTACTAACAGCGATTATGCTTATAAGTATTATTATAGCCAAATAGAAAATAATGAAATGGCTAAGAAATTTTATACTGCTTTTGAAAATCTTTTAAATAGTGGGGCTTTCAAAAAAGGTAAAATTCAATATGATTTAATTTCAAATAAAATTGTTACCCAAAATGAAGTTGATGCTTATGTAAACGGAGTTGATAATAATAGACTTACAAAAGCATATGGAATTGGTAGGGATGCTTTTTATATGGACCACCCAGATTTATTTTATGCTGATGTTTTTTCAACATCCATAAGTGCAGGTGGAAAAAACGGCAAGAATGTTGCTTATCTTGATTCCAGCAGAGTGTTAACAATGTATAATGGTAGCATTAACTCTGAAAGTGCTGTTAACAATGCTATTGAAAGATATAATAATGAAATAGCAACCATTGTTACTGAAGCACAAAAGAAAAGTAGCATTGTAGAAAAAATAGAATATGTTAATACATATATTTCACAACATAACACCTATGGCTTTGGAACAAAAGTTGAAGGTGATAGAAATGTGGACACAGATAAAGTTGGCTACATTCATTCAGCTTATGGTGCATTGGTAAATAATGAATCTGTTTGCGAAGGTTATGCAAAAAGTTTTAAAGCTGTTATGGATAGACTAAACATTCCTTGTGTGTGCGTTCAAGGTTATGCTGATGGAAGTAAAGATGGTAATTACGAACCACATATGTGGAATTATGTTCAAGTAGATGGAATGTGGTATTTAGTTGATGTAACCTATAATGCTACATCTGGTCAAAATAAATGGGTATTAGTTGGTGAACAGTTTGTTTATGATACTCATATAGAAGATGGTAGTGTATCTTCTTCTGGATATAAACTTAATTACCCAGCACTTAAACCTTATAATTATGGCACAGATTTAGATGAAAATGGAATGACAATACTAGGTTCATATGAAAGTACAGATTATGGAAAAAATTTAGAATTACTTATTTCTTATGATGGTAAAGGTGCTGTAAGATTAGAAAACGAAGGAAAATATTTAGCTTACAGATTAGGTACTTCAAACGACAATACAGTAAAATGGTCTAATTGGATGAATGTTGTAGCAGTTAATAATGCTATGAAAGACAATATTGATGGGGATTATTTCTTAAGCACAGATTATGATACTAAAGTTATAGTTAGTCCAGGCACTGAATATATTCAGTTTGTAATTTTTAATAAAGCTCCAGATATTTATGGCGACCCAAGTGACCTCTTTACAAGAAACCATATAGTTAGATATGATGAAAATAATTTAACAGAATCTAACTACATTATTCAGCCTACAGCTCAATATCGTAATAATGGATATGGTTCTTATGTTCCATCTCCTGCTGCAGTAGGTTTTTACCCAGCCAATACTGGCACTTTACCTGTAGACCAAACTTATGATATAAGAGTTGTTTATACTGATGATTTGGTTTTAAAAGATGGATATGATATTAATAGTATAGAATTAAACATTGAAAGTTCTCACGGAAATAGCACTATTAAAGATGAAGCTAAAATAGAAAACTTTAAGTGGGATGGGGCAAGAACAATTACTTTTAAATTTACCCCAAGCAAAATGTATATTCATAATTCTGCAAGTTGTTACTTTACACCAATAGGTTTAGTTGGTAAAAAAAGTGGCAAAGATGTTGACCCATTTACATATTCTTTTAAAGGCAAAAGCGTTGTATGTAGTAAAATTTTTAATGATGGCAGATTATATATGAATGTGTTTGGTGCACCAAGTTTGTTAGATAATTCCGACCTTTCTGTTACAGATTTTAAAGATGAAAACGGAAAATATTTTGCAGAAAGCCAACGCAGTCAACTTTTATTAGTTGCTACAAAACCATCTAATAGTAAAGTACAAGAGATGGAAGGACTTTTAAAAGAAGATATGGACATAAAAGATAATGAAATTGTTACTTCATCTACTTATGAAATAAATTTACAAATTTGTGGTGTTGTTCAAAAAGTTCCAAATGGAAGTTATATGCAAGTGGCTTTTGGTTTCCCAGAAGGTTACGATAAAGATGATGCAGGCACAACATTTAAAATTTATCATTACAAACACGATGCTTCAGGAAATATAACTGGTGTAGAAGAAATTCCTGCAATAATAACTGAATATGGCCTTATTGCAAAAGTTACAAGTTTTAGCCCATTTACCATAGTTCAAATTAAAAACACAAGCGCTGCTGTTACAAACAGCAAAACTACAAGTGTTTATGCTTATGTAAATGGAAATGTTGGCGGAACAATTACAACTGCTGGTAATAGTGGTATAAGCCAAGTTAGCGGTAATTCAATAACCTACGATATTAAAGCAGATAATGGTTATACAATTGGTTGCGTTCGCCTTAATGGAAAGGTTTTAGATTCTTCTAACTATGCTAATGGAAAACTTACTTTAAACAAAAATGAAATTGATGCCGACAATATGTTAGAAGTTGTGTTTGTTTCAAAAGAAGCAGCAGATAACTATGCTTCAAATGGGGTAACTCTTTCTTTCGGTAATAAATTTGTGCCTAATGCACCTGTTGGTGGTAAAGGCAATGGTGGCGTTATTGCAATTTGTTGCATTCTAGCTGTATTAGTTATTGCAGCAGGTGGCGTTGCAGTTTGGTGGTTCTTTATTAAAAACAAACCAGCTACAGCAACTGCAGGAAGCAAAAATAGAAATTCAGTAAAAGCAAAAACAAACTCAAATGCTACAAAAAAAAATGGAAGTAATGTAACTAAAAATGTAGCAAATTCAAATGCAAGCAATACAAAAACTTTAAACAATTCAAACGTTAAAAATTCGCCTGTAAATACAAATAAACAAGCAACAAGTAAAAATAATAATAATGCTAAAACAAACAGCAAGAATTTAAGTGCTGGTAAGACAAAAGTGGTTGGAAAAACTAATAATGTTGCTTCTAAAACAACTGCATCAAAGCCAGCAACAACAAGTGCTAAAAGCAACACTAATAAAAAACCTGCCACTAAAACTCAAGTAAAAAACACTTCAAAACCTGCTGTTAAAACACCTAGCAAAACAACAGCAAAAAAGAAATAATAAAAACAACTAGCGGTTTTAAAATTGTTTAATTAAAAATATAAAAAAACACCACAAAATTTTGTGGTGTTTTTTTATGCTTAAATTATAATTTTTTTTAATAAATATAATTTAATATTTTCTTAATTTATGGCACTAGCACACACACAGCTTTGTTAGATATGATAAAATTGAATGATAACATAACCTTATTATTTATAATATTTTTTATGGGGAATAGAATTTTTTTCTGTTCCCTATTTTATAAATTTTTAGCATAGAAAAGTTCTTTAAAATTTTAAATATTTTATAGATTGTAGGCAGTAAAGATTTGTGTGAATTTCATTTATAAATAAAACAACTAAATTTATTTTTTATTTTCAATATTAAGGGGATGTTAATTGATATATAAAAATTTACCTTTGTTTTTTAATTAAATAGAAAAAACATTAAATTTTTGGGATTAGGGTTGGGAGGGAGAAAATTTAAAAATTAAAGGAGGAGCAAAAATGAATAATGAATTGTTATTTAACATTAAATATTTGTCTGTAGAAGTGGTTATTGTTGCTATTATTGTTTTTGGGCTTACAATGTTAATTAAATATCCAATTAAAAAAGTAACAGCAAAATTAGAAGAAAACAAAAGAAAAGCGGTTAACACTATTATTGTGTTTATTCCAATGGTTTTGTCTTTTGTTTTGTGTTTACTTTATTATGGAATTTTTAAAGGTGTATGGTTAACTAAATTGGTTTTTGATGTTATAGGTAGTGCCTATTTATTGGCGGTTGGAATTTATGCAGTTTTTTGTAGAATTGTAATTATAATAAAGGGAACCAATGTAAACAAAAATCTGTTTGATAATGCAACTATAAGCGAGGAAACAATAAATAATATAAAAATTAACATAGAAAAATTATCTGGCATATTAAATATAAACAAAGAAAAAGTTGTTGCTGAAATAGATAGACTTATGAAAATAAGAAATGAAGTTGCTGATAATTTATCTTTGCAGAACATATTAAATGTTAAACCTGTGGAATTAACGGAAAGTACACAAATAACTAAAGATTTAAATTCTGTTAAAAACGAAGAACTTATGCAAAATATGGATGCGAACTTAGATGCGGAAACAACACAGAATGCAGAAATAGCACAAGATGTGGAAACAATGCAAGAAGTTGAAGTAATAAATAATTTAGAAACAATGCCTACCATAGAAATTAAAGATATAGTTTCAACAGAAAACTTAGATAATGAAATAGCAAAACTAAATGAAGAAAAATTAAAACTAGAAAATGAAATTGATAAAACACAGCAAGAATTGAATGTATATAAAAATGCTGATGTTTAAAACAAATATATATTTCTATAAATTAAAATAACATTACTGTTTTGCTAAAATATTAAGTTAAAGAAAAATAGAAAAATATTTATAATAAATTTTAATTAAAAAATAGTGCTAAGGAAAGTTTATTTATTATTAAATTTTAACATTTAAATAAAATGGTTTTTAATTAATTTTAAACCAAAAAATTGTTTTGAAATTGAAGGTAATTTGTGATTAGAAATTTAGGTAAATAAAGCTAGTGACATTTAGTTAATATATGATATAATATAATTATTAAATTATATTAATATATTAATAAATAGGGGGGGTGAGGGTATGGGATATTTGTCTCTTAAAAATGTTTATAAATGCTATCAGGCTGGAGAAATTAAAGTAGATGCTTTAAAAGATGTTTCTTTTGAACTTGGCAAAAGTGAATTTACAGTTATTTTAGGTTCCTCTGGTGCTGGTAAAACAACATTGTTAAACTTGCTTGGTGGTATGGATAGTGCAACATCTGGTGAAATTATTTTAGATGGAAAGGTTATAACAAAATTAGATAAATCTGGTTTAACAAAGTATAGAAGGAACGACATCGGGTTTGTTTTTCAGTTCTATAATCTTATGCCTAATTTAACAACCCTTGAAAATGTAGAGATAGCTGTGGAAATTTGTAAAAACGCACTAGACCCTAAAACTGTTCTTACAGAGGTTGGGCTTGGGGAGAGGCTTAACAATTTTCCTTCTCAACTTTCAGGCGGAGAACAACAGCGAGTTGCCATAGCAAGAGCAATAGCCAAAAACCCTAAACTTCTGTTGTGTGATGAACCAACAGGTGCATTGGATTATGTTACTGGTAAGCACATTTTAAAACTATTATACGAAGTTTCTAAAAAACAAAAAAAACCTGTTATTGTGGTTACTCATAATGCTGCGCTTAAAGATATGGCAGACAGAGTTTTATATATTAAGAATGGGAGCATAGAAAAAACTGAAATAAACAAAAATCCTAAACCAATAGAGGAGATTGAGTGGTGAGGTTGTATTTAAAAACCTTAGTGCGAATTTTTAAAAAACAGTTTGCCCGTTTATTATCAATAATTTTTATGGTGGTTATTAGTGTTGGCTTTATAGCTGGCATTGGTAGTGCTGTGGATAAAATTAATTATTCATTAACCGATTATTACATATCTCAAAATGTTAGCGATTTTATTATTAAAAGCAAAAATGAAAATGGCTTTTCAAATGAAGATATAGAAAAAGTTAAAACTAAATATGGAAATGAAAATGTCAATGTTGGAATGTCTATAGATGTTGAAATAGAAATTTTAAATGAAAAACAACTTGTAAGGCTATATTTTTATGATGATGAACAAACAGTTAATATTAAAACACAAAGAGAAAGCGAAACTAACAAAACTCAAACACAACTTGAAATAAGTGCTGAAGAAAAAGATAACAAAATTAAAGGAGTTCCGTTAGGAACGGAGATAGAATTAAATTTTAAAGATATTCTAATTCAACTTTCAGATGGTGAAATTAATTCTACTCTTGAAAGTATTCCAAGTTCTTATTTAACAAAAAAGTTTGTGGTAACTAAAACAGTGCTGTCTCCATTAACTTTTGCACTTGATGGAGAGCCTAGTTATAATAATGGTGAAGATTTTAAAACGCCAGACAACATTAACGATGTTAACAACTTAATTATTGTTGAAAATATTTTATATTTATCTTATAAGGACATTCCATTTGCTGTTTTGCCAAAGGGAGATATGTATGTTTCTATTCAGAATAGAGATATGTTTAAAGCCTTTAGCGATAAATACGAAAAGTTTATTTCAACCGAAAAAATTAATTTAATGGAACTTTTAGGTGGAGAAGAAAGCGTAAGAGTGCTTACTTTATATGATAACTATAGTTTTTATTCACTTTCTTCGTATGCATCTAAAGTTAGGGGAATTTGTCTTGTTTTAATGATTGCTTTCTTGCTTGTTACAGCATTGGTTGTTATGTCTACAATGACAAGACTAATTGAAGAAGAACGCCCACAAATTGCGTGTTTAAGCACCCTTGGCTATCCTTCTTGGCGTATAATTTTTAAATATTTATTATTTGCAATGATAGGTTGTGGTATAGGCGGAGTAGGGGCATATTTTGTTGAAATTGGCGTTGCTGTGCTATTATATGTTGTGTTTAATTATTCATTCATAATGCCACCTATGTCGGCAAGAATTACTTTGTGGTTTTATTTAGCAGTTTATTTTGGTATTGTTATTGTAAGTTTAGTTGCAACTGTTTTAGCTGGCAGAAAATTAACTGGGGATAAGCCAGCTAATCTTCTTAGACCAAAAGCCCCAAGAGCTGGTAAAAAAGTTATTTTGGAACGTATTCCTTGGCTTTGGAATTTATTGTCTTTTAAATACAAATCTACTATGAGAAATGTGTTACGCTATAAAAGCAGATTTTTTATGACAGTTGTTTCTGTGGCATTTTCTACAGCACTTGTTTTTGCAGGATTATCTTTATTAGATTTGTGCCTATTTCACGGGGTTAATTCGCCTTCCGTTATGGCAGTTGCTATAGTTGTTGTTGCGTTTGCAGGGTTGCTTACTGCTGTTGTTATTTACACTCTTACAAATATAAACATTAGCGAACGAAATAAAGAAATTGCAACGCTTATGGTGTTGGGTTATAACGATAGCGAGGTTGCGGGCTATATTTATCGTGAAGTATATGTAGACACTTTTATTGGCATTTTACTTGGCTATCCGTTTTCTGCATTATTAACTTGGGGAGTTTTTACCCTGTTAGGTATGGGCACTTTGGCGGGAGTTAGTTGGTTTGTTTGGTTAATTGTTCCTTTTATTATAATTTTCTTTACAGCAATAGTAACATTATTATTAAGAATTAAAATAGTTAAAATAAATATGAATGCTTCGCTAAAAGCAACAGAATAAATAAAGTTGAATATTTTAAGTTTAAAAAAGTCTAAGCTACATTTTTTATGCTTAGACTTTTTTTAATATATAAATTAACAATATAATAAAAGATATTTTTTTAAATTCAACTAAAGTTTAAATTATATAATTATAAAAATAAAATAAATACATTTTAATTTTAATATAATTTGAAAACTAATAACATAAAATATAATATTATTTTATTTGGAAAGTTT
The DNA here is from genome assembly GCA_910584815.1 of uncultured Christensenella sp. Taxonomy (GTDB): domain Bacteria; phylum Bacillota; class Clostridia; order Christensenellales; family UBA1242; genus UBA7862. The sequence goes on from CAJUBT010000027.1 coordinate 16,497, forward strand.
TAATTTTAATAAGCATATTTTATTGCTAAGGGGGGAAGTTTCGTTTTGGATTTTTTAAACAGTAATGCTTTTGAAAAAATGGCAAGGGAATATAATAGGAAATATTCCAATAAAACAGTAGGAGTGTTATGTAACGAAAATGATATTTTAGTTAATGGCACTCGTAATATGTTTTGCAATATATTAAACTTTTTAGGTTATTTAGAACATACTTTTAAAAGATATAAGCAATTTAACAACTTTTTTGCAAAAAGTGATGTTTTTAAAAATGATTTAAAAGATTTTTATAAAAATAACTTTAATGAAAATTTAACTGTTAATTGGGAAGAAAACAGAAAAGTAGTTAATCATAAATTCTGTGCTTTATCAATGCTTAACACATACATAGATGTTTTTAAACTTAATATAGATGTTATACAGGAAATAGATAAAATAAAAAATTTTTTGTACCAAAACACATTTACTAATGAGTGTTCATTAGAAAATAAAGATGAAAACTATATAATAAATAAGGATATAGAAAACAAAACCAGTTTATATAATAATCAACAATGTAATTTTCAAGATGAAAATGCAAGTTTTTACGAATTTACCTACGAAAATGACAGCAATAAAATGCTTGAAAATAATGAAATTGTTAATAAAAATAGTTGTAACACAAAGGATTGCGTTAATTCTAATAACATTAGCAATGTAAATTGTTATAATGATGGAAGAAGTTTTGCAAAAGAAAAAGAAAAATTTGAATTTTTGCTAACAAAATTATATGAATTGCAAGAAATATTTAAAATTTTTACAGAAAATTTAAAAGAATTTTATACAAATATTAATTAAAATTTACTAAAAAACACAACTTTTATGGCATTTTTATATTATATATATAGGTTTTAAGTGGACACACGGGGGTGCGTGTTCGGAAATTTGTTAAAAAACACAAAAAAAACTTAAAAATTAAAAAAAAAGTTGTTGACAGGGGATATTTCGTGTGGTATTCTATCCCCGTCACTGTGAGAAACGGTGATTGTTCCATAACAATTTAATAGTTAAGGTTTAATACAAAGTTCTTAGTTAATTTTAAGAATTTTAATCAAGCAAAACTTTAAAACATCAAGTCAATGATTGTTTTGAGCAGATGCTTTAAATAATGATAGTATAGAATGTAAATTCTTTATTATACAATTTTATTTAGAGTTTGATTCTGGCTCAGGACGAACGCTGGCGGCGTGCTTAATACATGCAAGTCGAACGAGATTTGTTTGTTGCACAAAGCATTTTAAGAAAGTTAAATTTTTTAATATGTTTTGTGCAACGGACACATCTAGTGGCGGACGGGTGAGTAACGCGTGAATAATCTGCCTTTTACAGGGGGATAACAAGTAGAAATATTTGCTAATACCGCATAAGACCACAGTTTGGCATCAAACAGGGGTAAAAGATTTATTTCGGTAAAAGATGAGTTCGCGTATCATTAGTTAGTTGGTGGGGTAATGGCCTACCAAGACTACGATGGTTAGCCGACCTGAGAGGGTGATCGGCCACATTGGAACTGAGAAACGGTCCAGACTCCTACGGGAGGCAGCAGTAAGGAATATTGGGCAATGGAGGAAACTCTGACCCAGCAACGCCGCGTGAAGGAAGAAGGTCTTCGGATTGTAAACTTCTGTTATTAGGGAAGAAGATAGTGACGGTACCTAATGAGTAAGCCCCGGCTAACTACGTGCCAGCAGCCGCGGTAATACGTAGGGGGCAAGCGT
>CAJUBT010000028.1 GCA_910584815.1 uncultured Christensenella sp.
TTTTTGAACAATTAAAAATTAAATATGAATATTAAATTTAAAATAAGGTTAAAAAATTTTTAAAAATTCTGCAGGTATGTTAATATAATACCTGCAGAATTAATATTAATTTAAGAAGATTTATTTATATAATTTTGTATAAGGCTTTTTAAAAACAATCTAATTTAAAAGGTATTTGTTAAGTGACAGAATTTATTGAGCAAGTTTTTTCCACCATTTTTGGTAATAATGTAATTTTAGCTACCATTCTTATATCAATTGTTCCTATTATAGAAGTTAAGGGGGCAATTCCTTTTTCTATGTCAACAAGCATTTGGGGTAATGTTGCATTAAGTTCCACTCAAGCCCTCTTGTTTTCACTTTTAGGTAGTTGTTTAATAGTTCCAATTTTAGCTTTAATTTATTTGCCAATTATAAATGCACTAAAGCGTAGTAAACTTTTTAAAAAACTTGCTTTAAAAATAGAGGCAAAAGTTAACCGTAGTAAAAACAAAATAGAAAATAAGGCTGAAAAATCTAACTTAAATCAGCAAGAAAATTTTAATGAAAACACTGTTGCAGAAAGTGAAGAAATTAAAGAAAATGAAAATACTTTAGTTACGGCAAAAGCAAATCAAAAACCACAACAGGAAAGTTCTGCTGTTAAAAGTAAAACTGGCAACGCCGAACCTAAAGTTAGTAATTTAACAGTAAATTCAGAATTAACAATAACAACTAAGAATGAAGAAAGTAAAAAAACAACAAACATCTTTAAAAGGTCCCAACCATATAATAAAACTTTCTTTATAAAACTAATAAGTGTGTTTTTATTTGTTTGTGTTCCTTTGCCTTTAACTGGTGTTTGGACAGGCACCTGCGTTGCAGTTATGCTTGGGCTTGGTTTTTGGTGGAGTTGTTTAGCTGTTATTCTTGGCAACATAGTTGCTGGAGTGTTGGTAACCTTAGTGGCTTCTATTCCAGGGTTTGATAGTATTTACGTTGTTTATGCGGTGCTTGTGTTTATAGTATTGTTATTGCTTTATAGCCTTATAAAAAGTTTGGTTGCTAAAAAGCGAAAAAACAAAGCAAATTAAAAGTAACATATTTATAACAAATGTAATATTTAATTAAGGTAAAATTTGCTTTTTTTGCCTTAATTTTTTTTATTATTTTAACATATATATAATTTATTTTTTTGGGTTTTTGTTACAAGTTTTGTAGATAATAAATTAAATTAGTTATAATAAGCATAATAATTACTAGCATTATGTAAAAAGATTGTAAATAGTACTTGATTTTAAGGGGTGAATTGTGCTATTATTTTATTAGCCGAATGCTAACAGAAATTTTACTTATTAATTATAATTTTTTATTGATTTTAAAAGTAAAATAATGTTAATTCAATTAATGGTTAAATGTAACTAATTTGCAAAAACTAATAAATGCAAATTGTTTTAAATTACTGCTTTTTTTAACTCAATTTAAATAAAACTAAAAGGAGTGAGAGGTTATGTATAAATTTATAAAAAGAACTTTCGATTTATCTTTTTCATTACTCGCCTTAATTGGTTTATCTCCTATACTTTTAATTTTAGCTATTTTAACTGCTATATATAATGGCAGCCCTGTTATATTTAAACAACCAAGGCCTGGTAAAGATGGCAAAATATTTATGATGTATAAATTCCGTAGTATGTCTAACGCAAAAGATAAAAACGGAAATTTATTGCCAGATTCTAAAAGAATAACTAAGTTTGGAAAGTTTTTAAGGGCATCTAGTTTAGATGAATTACCACAACTTATAAACATAATTAAAGGTGATATGAGTATTATAGGCCCTCGCCCAAGGCTTGTTAAAGATGCAATTTTTTATAGCGAAGATGTTAAATCTCTTAAAGTTAAACCAGGGCTTACAGGGTTATATCAAGTTAATGGAAGGTCCAATAACACTTGGGAGAGTGGTTTTACATACGATGCAATTTATGTAGATAAAATTAGTTTCAAACTAGACACAAAAATTTTCTTCAAAACTTTCTCTGCCGTTCTTAGCAAAAAAGGTGTTAACACTGGTGAAACCGATTGGCAAGATTATTATTATGGAGATTATCTTCTTAGGGTTGGCAAAATAACTCAAGAAGAATATAACGAAAAAATTAGAAAAGCAAAACGCATTGTTCAAGAGTTTACTGTTTCAAGAAGTTTTAGAAAACATTTTGCTATGAAAAATGAAAAAGCTCTTGAAGATTTAGAATTAGAAGAAGATATTGCAAATTAAAATAAAGAGAAAAACTCTCTTTATTTTTTTATTCTTACAATCATTATTTTGTTTATATGATAACCGATAATCTAGCATTTAATAAGTTTTAAAGTAGTATATATAATTGATAAAGGCAAATAGTTGTTAATATGATTTATTTGCCTTCATAATGCTTGTTGCGCGTTTTTAAAATAAATTGTTAAATGCTATTTTTTTTGTCTTTAAAAAGCATTTAACATATTTTTATTTGTTGTGTTATAATAACTTTACTTTTTGTTATAGAGGAATGTATGGGACTATTAGAAATCTTTTTAACTGGCGTTGCGCTAGCTATGGATGCCTTTGCTGTTAGCATTTGTAAAGGTTTAGAACAGAAAAAATTTAATGCAATTAATATGCTAATAATTGCTTTCTTGTTCGGCTTTTTTCAGTTTGCAATGCCATTAATAGCATACTTCTGTTGTAAGGGTTTTGCAGGCTATATACAAAGTTTTGACCATTGGATTGCTTTCGGCTTGTTATCGTTTATTGGTTTAAAAATGATTATAGAATGCGTTGTTGAATATAAAAAAGAAAAGAAGAATTTAATTAAAGATGCAAACATAGAGGGCAACACAAAAAACAACAATGAATTGAATAAAGAAGAATTTGCAAAGAAGGAAAGCGAAAAAACAAAACTAAATTTAAAAGAATTAATTATACTTGCAATAGCAACAAGTATAGATGCTTTGGTGGTTGGCATAACTTTGGCACTTACTAATGCTAACATATTTCTAGCTTCTGGAATTATAGGCATAGTAACATTTGTAATTTGCTGTGGGGGAGTTTTAATAGGCACTTTCTTTGGATCTAAATTTAAAACTTCAGCAGAAATTGTAGGGGGTATTATTTTAATTTTAATTGGTCTAAAAATTTTACTAGAACATTTAGGTGTGCTTGTTTTTTAAAAATGCATAAAAAAATGTTGTAAATGTTTGATTAAACTTTAAAAATTTAGTATTATTTTTTTGAAGAAAGGAAAACTAAAAAGATGAAAATTACAATTTTAGGCACAGGCTGTATTTGGACAAAGCGTGCGTGTGCAAGTTATTTAATTAATAATGATATTATGATAGACCCAGGCTCTGGCACTTTAAAACAACTTTTTCAAAGCACAAACAAGGTGCTTCATCACGAAAAAATAGAAAGAATAAAATTAATATTAATAACTCACTATCATAGTGACCATTATTTTGACATACTATATTTTATTTGGAAGCTTGCTTCCGATAAAAACCCTAACACTCGTGCAACCATTATTTGTCCGCCAGGTGGTGAAGAAAAAATTAAAACACTTTGCAGCCTAGGTATGAGTAAAGCAACTTTTGAAAAATTGAATTTTGATAAATATATTAAAATTGTAGATGCTTCTAAAATGGGAACTTTCCAATATGGAAATTTTGAAATAACCTCTCATAGAATGGACCACGGTCCAACCGAATGTTATGGCTATACTTTTAAAGAAGTTGGTGGTAAAACTGTTAGTTTCACTGGAGATAGCAATTTTTGTGACAGTATGCAATTTATGGTAGATAACAGTAATGTTGCTTTTGTTGATATGGCTGGCACAGATATTTCTAGCAAGCATTTTAACATTATAGATGGAATTAAATTAATGCAAGAGTATAAAGATAAATGCACTATTATTCCTTGTCATTTAACTTCACAAGCACTAGATTATTGTATTGGCAAAATAAACCCACCAAGAGATTTAATGGTTATAGATACTGCCCTTGATAGACCATATTGCTATGAGTTAGATAGTAATATTTTACAAGAATCGGAAGAATTTAATGTTGAACTTGCCACCGATAAATTTAATTTAATTGTAGGAGATATTGTAGATTTAAAATTATCTTCAACTAACCGCACTAATACCCAAAATAATTTACCAACTTATTGTTTTGATATTCTTCTTCATAACTCTCAAGATCTTATTGGCCAAGTTAATTATTCTGTTGTGCCAGAAAGTTTTGATGGTCACGACTATAATGTTTTTTTAACATTAAATAAAAATTACGAAAATATGAAATCTGTAAAATATGAAAGTTGTTCCTTAATTAAGGAAGTTGCAAAACATCATAATTCAAACACGCTATATCTTGCTTGTGCTCCAGATGATTTTGACACAAGAAAGGTTTACGAAAGTTTAGGCGCTTATTTAAAAGAAATTAAAACTTCAACTTTTGTGGATGAAACCAACACTCGAAAAACTCAGGAAAGCGGCGTTTGGGTTTGGGAGTTTGATTAATACCTTTGTTAATTTATTATAAGTTTAATAAAAGCAAGCACAATTATGCTTGCTTTTTAATAGTAACAATTTAAGGTAAACATTTTATTGTCAAACAATACATTAATTTTATATAATATATGTATCTTGTTTTTTAAACTTTTCTTGGATAAAAATACAAAGAATTAATAAGGAATTTATATGACTGATGATTTATATGATAATGATTTTTTAAAACAACGAATAAAACTTTGCAATAAGTTCCATAATGAAGCAGAAGATAGAGAAACTTTTTATGTAACTTTTAAAAGAAGCACTGGCGCGTTTTTACTTGATTTATTTTTTGGTTTTAAAGCTGTTCAGTTTTACTTTGCAATAGCTTTTTGTTTGGTATTATATTTAACGGCTCCTAAATATGATAGCATTAAATTAGCATTTTTACTTTTTATGTGCCTAATAATTTTTTGTTATTTGGTTAGATTATTTTATAAAATTAGCTTGTGGCGATATTTTAAATATGTTGTGTTAAGTAACTTAGGTATTTATATTTTAGTAAATAATCTTTCAGGGCGTTATGAAAGTTTTAATGGGAAAAAGCGTTTTCTTATAAATGTTAGGTGGTCACTTTATGACTGGCAAGAATTAAGCCAAGTTAAAACTTATAGTAATAACATTTCACGAATGATGCGTTTAAAGAATATAACTTTATATAGATGGGATGGTAATGAAGATTTGCCTTATTTTAAGAAAGAAGACTATGATAAAATAATAGAAATGGCAAAAGAAAAGATTAAAAAGAAGAAAAAGAAAAAAAATAGTAAAACAGAGAATACTAAAGCAAATATGGATTTTTTTGAAAAAGCAGAAGATTTTTATATGGGAAGAAAGGATGAAATAGAATAAAATAAAATTTAAATATTTAGTTTTGTGATTTATACTGATATACATAAAATTAAATTTTAAAAAGATTGACTGTATTGTTTTTAAAAACTATACTTGTTATGTAATGTTTTATGAATTGTTTTTTTAAACTTTAAATAGTAAGTTTAAAGCATAATTAAAACTAATTTTTTAATTATATTCTGTAACATAATTAAAATAATAATATTAAAATATATATGTAAATTGATATACAAAAACTAAAATATAAATAACATTTTAATATTAGAAAATGAAATTTTAGTTAAACAATAAAATTAATAAAGGTTTTTTATTGTAATAATTAATGCTTTTATAAAATTGTTACTTTAATTAAAATGTTTATTTAAAATTTTAAATAGTAAAAAAAGAAAAAGGCAAAAGAAATGAATAATTTTAACGAAATTAAAAAACTAATAGGCAATACTCCACTTGTGGATATTGAATATAAATATAAAAATAGAACTCTTCACGCATTTGCAAAACTTGAGTGGTACAATCTATCTGGAAGCATTAAAGATAGACCTGCTTTTGAAATTTTAAAATCGGCTTACGAAAGTGGTGCTTTGGTAGCTGGGCAAACAATTTGTGAAACAACCTCTGGCAATATGGGAATTGGCATTTGTGCAGTTGCTAAGCTATTAGGTAACCCTGTGGTTATTTGTATGCCAAGAACAATGAGTAAAGAAAGGCAAGAACTTTTAAAATTATTTGGGGCTAAATTAGAACTAACAGATAGCTTTAAAGATGCTTTTGCTAAGGCAGAAGAATATAAAAAGAATGGTGCTTTTTTAACCTATCAATTTGAAAATACAAGTAACAAAAAAGCACACTACGAAACAACAGCTCCAGAAATTTATGCTAAGGTTAAAAACGCTTCTTGCTTTATAAGCGGGGTTGGCACAGGTGGAACTTTAATGGGTGCAGGCAAATTTTTAAAAGAAAAATGTGGTGCAAAAATTATTGCAGTAGACCCAGCAGAGAGCAGCATTCTAACAAACGGCACAAGTTTAGGTAACCATAAAATACAAGGTCTTAGCGATGGGCTTATTCCAAAGTTATATAATGCTGAGGATGTAGACCAAATAATTCCAATTAAAAGCGATGATGCTATTGCAATGGCAAGAAAGTTGAGTATGGAACTTGGTTTATCTGTTGGCATTTCAAGTGGGGCAAACTTTTTAGGTTGTGCTTTAAGTGGTTTGGATAATGCAACTACAGTTTTTTCAGATGATAGTAAAAAGTATTTATCTACAGATTTAATTGAAAATATAAAAAGTACTCTTGTAGATGAAATTACTTTAATAAAGTATACAGTGCTATAATTTTAAAAAAGAATTTAGCACATAATAAAATTATAATAAATATATAAAAAAATTTATATATTATTTAAAAAATAAAAACAAGTAAAAACAAATTTAAAGGTTTTAAGTTAAAATAACTTAAAACTTTTTTTAATTAATTTTGTTTTTTAGGTTATTATGTTATACTTTCTTTATAACTAAAAAGGGGTTATTGGTAATGAGCAAAAAGAATAAAGGCAAAGTAGAAAATCGAACAGTTGTAATTACTGGCAGTGCCAGAGGTTTTGGTTATGAAATGGCAAAAGTTTTTAAGCAATTAAATTATAATATTGTTTTAAGCGATATTAATAAAGAAAACTTATTAAAAGCCGTTAAAGATATTAAAAGAATTGTTGGTAAAGGTAAAGTTTTAGGTATTACTTGTAATGTTACAAAATTTGCTGACCTTCAAAATTTATACAATCAAGCCTTTCAAAATTTTGGCGGAGTTTCTATTTGGATAAATAACGCAGGAGTAAATCAACCAGATAAACCAGTTTTTGAACTTCAACAAAAGGAAATAGATTTTTTATTAGATGTTGACCTTAGAGGTGCTATATATGGCAGCAAATTAGCTTTTGAGAAAATGAAAGAACAAGGCTATGGTCAAATTTATAATGTAGAAGGTTATGGAAGTAACGATGCAACTATGACAGGGCTTAGCATTTACGGAACTGCAAAAAGGGCAATTACTTATTTTACCTCCGCACTTGCAAAAGAAAGCAAAGAACTAACTAAAAATAAAGTTAAGGTTTGCAAATTATCGCCAGGAATTATGATAACAGAATTTTTAAATAATGCAAATGGCGGAAAAACAGCAATAGAACTATCGGCAAAAACAAAAAAAGTTTATAACATTTTAGGAGATTACCCTAACAAAATTGCTGCTTATGTTGTGCCAAAAATGGTTAAGAATAAACGCAATAATAAAAAAATTGTATGGTTAACAAATGCAAAAGCTTCTAGAAGATTTATATTTGCGGCTTTTAGAAAAAACAAATTTTTTAAAATTTAGTTAATAATAGTTAAATTGAATTAATAAATTTCTTTAATTTCAATTTTAAATTTAAGCACTATTTTATTTAGTGCTTTTTTTAAAGAAATTAGCTTTTTAAAAAACTCTACGATAAGTAGGTAACAATTTAATTAAAATTATGCTAGCATTTGTTTGTAAAAGGAGGATTTTAATATGAACTTAATTGAAATAGGAAAGTTTATTTGTAGCCGCAGAAAAATTAAAAATTTAACCCAAAACGAGTTAGCACAAAAACTAAATATAAGCGAAAAAACGGTGTCTAAATGGGAATGCGGTAAGGGGTTCCCAGACTCTTCACTTATTTTGCCCTTATGTGCCGAGTTAGAAATTAATGCAAACGAATTGCTTTCTGGTAAAGTTTTAACTGTTGAAGAATATAAACAAAAGGCAGAAGAAAATATTATTTTGCTAAAAAGTCAGCAAACAAATAACACAAAATTTTTGTTTTTACTAGAAAATGTTATTGGAATTATGTCATCTTTAACTTTTATTATTATGCTATTTAGTGCAGTTTTTGGAGTTAATAATTTAACAGTTAAAATTATTATGATTGTTTTCGCTAGTTTAGTTTTTATTGTTGGCATAACTTTTGCCCTTTTTGTAGAGCAAAAAGCAGGGTTTTATAAATGCTCTAATTGTGGTTATAAATATGTGCCAAAGTTTTCTTCTGTTTACTTTGCAATGCATAACGGGAGAAATAGATTTTTAAAATGTCCTAAATGTAATAAACGCACTTGGAATAAAAAAGTGATTGATAAAGATTAAATAAATGTACTATTTTATAAGTTTTAGCGGGTGAAGTCATTAAAAGTTTTTTTACTGTTAATTAAATTATTTTTAACTAAAAAAGAGATTAGTTAAATAAAATAAAAAAAGATGTGACATATATTAATTTTTTATGTAAAATTTAACTATGAAGCATATAGCAATTTTTCGTGAACCTTTTTATAGTTTTGTTATTAACGGTAAAAAGACAATTGAAAGCAGATGGAGTAATAAAAAAATTGCCCCTTTTGGAAAAGTAAATAAGGGGGATGAACTTTTAATTAAAAAAACAGGTGGAAAAGTTACCGCCACCGCAAAAGTGGGGAGGGTAGAATATTTTAACTTAACTCCACAAATTGCACATTACATAAACAAAACCTATGGCAAAGAAATATGCACAAACTATTTTGATGATTGGGAAAAATATGCCAGTAAAAAATATTGTACATTAATTTGGTTAGAAGATGTTAAAATTGTTAAAGAGTTTAGCGTAAAGAAAAGCAATGGTGCTGGTTGGATTGTGGTAAAAGAAAATAAATAAAAAAATTCCTTTAATTTAAAAGGAATTTTTTTTGTGTGTAATTATTTTTTTTAAAAGGACTTTTATAAAGCTATTCTATTTAAAAGTGTATTGAAAAGGTTAAAACTTGAATGAATTATGGGTTTAAAACTTTAAATTAAAGTTGTTAAAATAATTATAATTATTTTGTTTTTTTGTTGCGTTAAAATTTTATTTTTTAATAGGTTTATGTTAAATTATTTTTTATTAAAAAAAGTTTTGTGTTTTAATTATAATTATTTTGCAAAGAAAGCCACAGCAATAGCTCCAGGGCCAGCGTGGGTGCCTATGGTGCTTCCAATCATAAAAATAGGAATATCTTCTTGTTCAGTTTTACCTTCCCAAAGGCTTTTACTATCAATTAAATACTTTTGTAGGTAGGAATCATCTAAGCCAGAATAAGCAAGGGCGTATGGCATATCAAAATCTATACCACTGCATTTGTTAACAAGTTGATTTAAAAGGTTGTTGCCTTTTTTAGAGCCCATTGCTTTGCCTACCAGTTTAACTTCACCATTTTCAATTGCAATAACAGGTTTAATGGAAAGAAGTCCTCCCGCAAAGGCAACTACAGAAGATATTCTTCCACCTTTTTTTAAGTATTCTAAAGTGTCAAGCACGGCAAGCAATCTAATTTTACTTTTTTTGTAATTAAGTTCTTTAACAACTTCTTGTAAAGTTAGTTCTTTTTTTGCAAGTGTTATTGCATAGTTACATAAAATTCTTTCACCAATGCAGGCCTGCATACTATCAACAACCATAACTTTTTTGTTAAAGTCTTCGCTTGCTTTTACTGCACTATCGTAAGTTCCAGAAAGTTTAGAGGAAAGGGTAATAACCAAAACTTCGCTACCATCGCTTGTTAATTCTTCAAATTTTTCTTTAAACGCAATTTCGTTTATTTGGCTTGTTTTTGGCACAGTGTCACTTTCTATTAACTTTTCAAAAAATTCTTTATTCGTTAAGTTAACACCATCACTATATTCGGTGTCGCCAAAAGTTATTGTCATAGAAATTAAATCTATGCCAAGTTTTTTTGCTTCCTCTAAGTTAATATCACTTGCTGAATCTACTAAAATTTTAATCATAATTTTCTCCTATATCATCACATATTTTTTGCAGGTTATTACATATTTTTGTTAATGCACTATAAAGAGCATCTCGTTCTTCTATGGTAACATTAGTGCTAGCCTCTTTAAGTAAGTTGTCTATTATATTAACAAATTGCTTGCCAACCTCATTACCTTTTGGGGTTAATAGTAGTGGGGAATTATATCTTTTTTTTGTGCTTGAGTTGCAAATAATAAAACCATTATCTTCTAAATGCTCTAAAGTTCTTGAAATTGCGGCTTTGTCTTCATCGCAAAGCAAGCATAATTCTCTAGCAGTTAGACCTTCGTTGTGTTTGTATAAGTAGTAAATACAATAAACACAAGGTCCTGTTAAATTAAATTTAGAACTTTTAACCGATTTTAATCGCCTTATGCTACGCGTAATTTTGCTAATTAAGGTTGTAAAAGTTTCAAACCTATCAGTCATTTTCATTTGTTTCCTTTTAAATACACTTTTTTGTTGCAAACCATTTTAACAACAAATTTAAGCTTGTTGATTTGTCAACAATTATATAATAAATAATATTTGTTGATTTGTCAACAACTTTTATTATATTTTACTAACATTTTCAAATTATTATTCTTATTTTGCAAAACTGATTTTTTTAATAAACAAATTTTAAACTTTTAAATTTAAAATAATAAAATAAAAAACCTTTTTGCTTTAAATAAAAAATTGTTATTTTAAATTATAACTATGTTAAATTTTTCAATTTTAAAGTTAGGTGTTTATGTTATTTTTACTTGTTAAAAAAATAAAAAACATATTAGTTTCAACCAATATGTTCTTTAAAAATTTTTAATTACATAATTTTAATTTTAGGTTGCCAAACAGTGCCAACTTCGCCAACAATCATACCACCATAAACATTTGGGGAAGTTAAGTTGTAGGTTTTACAAATAACAGGAGTATATGTTTTTGCATCTTTTATAACCTTATCTGTAACTTCAAAATTACCAGAATAAAAATAAATGTTATTTTCTTTAAAGTAACCACGAGTTATTTCGTTAAAATTATTTATGTCAAATTTTTCTTTTCCTAAACTTTTTGCCCAATCATAGTGGCTTAAACTGCTGTTTTCTAAAAATATAATTTCATTATCTATAATTAAAAATGCTATTCTTCCTCTATGAAAGATGGCTTCTTTTTCTTTATCAATTTTCACAATAGGTTTTCCTTTATTTTTATTTCTTATACCTTACGAGTGCATTTAACCCCTTCAATAAAACCACAAGGAGTTGGGCATTTAAATCCTTCTTGCCATAAGCACTTAGAGCCAACAAGGCGTGAGAATTGAGCTTTAAGTTCTTTATAATCATCACTCATATTTTTTGCAATTCTTTTAGCTTGTTCTAAACTTTGAATACATAACTCTTGTTGAACACTGCTACATAATCTTTCATAATCTTTTTTAATTATAAGGTTTGCTGGGGCAATTTCGTTTACATTAATAAGGGTTGCACCAGGAAATCTATCTTTAACGCTATTGCAGTCTTTAAGCCAGTCTTTAACTAAGTTTTCATCATCTCTTAAAATTTCAGGAACAAAAAATTCAGGAGTTTCATCAAAAGCAATGCTAATATTTAAAAATCTGTGTCTTTGTAATTGTGCAGTGCAGGAAAGAGACATTTTGTATGTATCTGCAATGCAATCGCCATAATATGGTTTAATAACTTTGTTATTTTTGCTAAGCAGTGAAAATGCTTTTTCTCTTTGGTCGTTAAAAGCATCAAAAACTAATCCTGTGCCTTTAAGTAGAGTATTAAATTCAATTAATTCTTCCTTCATACCTTTTAAGAAAGGTGGCATTTCATCCCCTAAAGTTAGAACATAATCTATTGTTCTTGAAATATATGTAAATTCTCTAACATCGTTTGTATAAACCATTCTTGTTTTATAGTAACTAGAAATTATATACCTTGCATTTTCGTTTGCTTTTTTTGTAATAAGAGATTTTGTAAAAATTTCAGGATATTTTTTACCATAGGTTTCATTTATTTTGTTAAGAAAAATTTCTTTCCATTTATCATACAATCTAAGGTCTTCTGCGGTACAGGCATTTTTCATATTTGTATAACGCATACTGCGTTCGCTTGTGTTGTTTATATGGTTATTATTTAGTAGCATACACATTGCTTTAGAAATTCCAACAAGTTCAAGAGTTGCCACAAAATGCCCAAAAACAGAAAGATGTCCGCCATTAGCACAGTTATCTGCCCTCACAAATGCCTTTTCTCTTGGCTGAGATGCTAAAACAGGCATACCATCGGTGCTGTAGCATTCCCCACCAATTGTGCCACAATATTGTCTTATATGGTTTTGTAATTTTTGGTTTCCAGTTGGTGCATCTTTTAAATTTGTGTCGGTATCTTCCAATTTATATGCCTGATGAATAATAGAAGGAATGTCTTTTTCTTCTGTGTTAAACATAGGGTTCATAATGCCAAGTATGTTAATTTTCATTTTGTTTTTCTCCTGTAATTTTTAAAATTTTTGTTAATTAAATTTTAAAGCAAAACCTTTTTAAAGTCAACCTATCAATGTGCATTTGTTTTTAGCTGGTATATTTTGTTAGTTTAATAAAATAGTTGTAACAAAAAAACACAGAAGTCTTTTAGGTTTTTAAATGGTTTAAAAATAATTTTTAATTTGGATTGTTACTATAGGCTATAACTATAAAAAATTTATATTTTCTTTCTGTTGCAATTATAAGTTTAATGTAACTTTTAAAAGTTTTAAAACAAAAATTTAACTAGTTGTTTTGACAATTTCTATAATGTTTGCTATTATGACTTATGTTAAAACTTAGTTAGTTTAACTAATTTTTTATAAAATTTTTAAGCCATAAACTAATATGTTTTAACTTAAACGGAGATTAATATATATGAAGGTTGCAATTGTTACAGACAGTAATTCTGGCATAACACAAGAAGAAGCAAAACAGTTGGGCATAACAGTAATTCCAATGCCATTTTTAATTAATGGAGAAGAATATTTTGAAGACATAAGTTTAAATCAGGAAGATTTTTATAAAAAGTTGTTTGAAGATGCTGATGTATCTACAAGTCAACCTAGCATATATAACATTAACAAGGTTTGGACCGACCTTTTAAAAAGTTACGACCAAATAGTGCATATTCCAATGAGTAGTGGTTTAAGTGCCAGTTGTGCAACTGCAACTGCTTCTAGTGAAAGTGATGAATTTAAAGGTAGGGTTTTTGTTATTGATAATAAACGCATTTCAATAACTCAAAAACAATCTGTTTTAGATGCAATTAAACTTGCAAAAGAAGGTAAAACAGGTAGCGAAATTAAGGATTTTTTACTAGAAACAAGTATGAAAGCAAGTATATATATTATGGTTTCTACTTTAAAATATTTAAAAAAGGGTGGAAGATTAACTCCTGCTGTTGCAGCTATAGGCTCTCTTCTTAAAATAAAACCAGTACTACAAATTCAAGGTGACAAATTAGATAAATTTAGCCAAGTTATGAATGTTAGTGTTGGCAAAAAGAGAATGATAGAGCAAATTATAAAAGACATTGAAACTAGGTTCCAAGATGAATTAAATTCTAAACATTTAACAGTGTTTATGGCTTATACCTACGATAAACAAAAATGCTTGGAATTTAAGGCTGAAGCTGAAAAGGCACTTGAAAAATATAACATTAAAATTGAGGTTGTAGACCCACTAAGTTTATCGGTATCTTGCCATATTGGCGAAAATGCTATTGCAATTGCTTGTTCCTATGCTTATTAATTTTTTGTTTTAATTGTAATTTTAGTTTAAATTAAATATTTTTTATAAGCATTTTAAATTTAAGTAGATATAAGGTTATTTAATAGTATAAAAGGAAAGAAAAAAGTTATGTCAAAAGCTAAGGTATATTTTACAAAAGATTTATCTTCCAATGGTTTAATAAAAATTTACGAAGCATTAGGCATTAATTTAAAAGGTAAAGTTGCTGTTAAAATTTCAACAGGAGAACCTGGTGGTCATAATTTTTTAAACCCTAATTTAATTGCCCCACTTGTAAACAAATTAAATGGTACAATTGTTGAAAATTGCACTGCATATCGTGGCAGACGCTTTGAAGCAGCAGAACATTGGAAGGCAATTAAGGAACACGGTTTTTTAGACATTGCACCTTGTGACATTTTAGATGAGGAAGGTGAAATTAAAATTCCTGTTAACGGTGGTAAACATTTAAAAGGCTATAATTTGGTTGGAGACCATATTAAAAATTATGATAGTATGTTAATGCTTTCTCACTTTAAAGGGCACGCAATGGGTGGCTTTGGTGGAGCTTTAAAAAATATGAGTATAGGGGTGGCTTCCCGTAATGGAAAAGCTTGGATTCATTCTGTAGGTTACACTGAAGACCCAGACATTATGTGGAAACATACAGATGACCAAGATGGTTTTTTGGAAAGTATGGCAGAGGCCTGCAAAAGTGTTATAGATTATTTTAAACCTCAAAACCTTGTTTATATAAATGTTGCAAATAATTTATCTATAGACTGCGATTGTGATTCTAACCCTCACGATCCAGAAATGGAGGATATAGGCATTTTTGCATCTTGTGACCCTGTTGCAGTTGACCAATGTTGTTATGACCAAATTATGAATTCTTCAGACAATGGTAAAATTAGCCTTGTTAACAGAATGTTAGAAAAAAATGCTATTCATACTGTTGAAGAAGCTTATAATTTAAAACTAGGGTCAAGAGAATATGAAATTATTAATATAGATTAATATATTTTTATAAAAAAATTAAAATAATAGTTAATAAAAAGTTGCCAATATTATATGTTGGTAATTTTTTTTTTGTTCTTATTTTCAAAACTTTTTGGTAAGAATAAAAATCGGTTTTTTATTTAGTTCTATTTTTTAAAATAAATTATTTTTAAGGTTAAAAGATAAATAGGGGAAGATAATAAAAATAGAATAATTATTTTTTAAATAAAAAATAATTTATAAAATAATTACATATTAAATAACAAAGTTAGAATTATTACAAAGTATAACTAAATTTTATATTTTTATTATAATGAAATTTAAATAAAGATATTTGTTTTATATTGTTATATTTCCTTAAATAAAAAAACAATAAAAAATTAGTTATTGCTAAAATGCACAAAATATGGTAATATTTATTTATATTATTAAAAGTAACTATAGGTAGCATAATAATTATATAGTTGCATTTACAAATTTAATTTTTTAGTTTAATGCGTTTAAATTGTAATTAAACAAATAAAGAATTAAATTTAAAATTATAATTTTGTAGTTTTAAATTTAGTTAAAAAATGCCTGCTTTTAAAAGAAAGGAGAGAATTATTTTTATGCAAGATGATTTAATTTCTGTTATTGTTCCTGTTGATAACGCTGAAGAATATTTAGATAGATGTGTTGAAAGTTTAGTAAACCAAACCTATGAAAATATAGAAATAATTTTAGTTGATGATGCCAGCACAGATGATAGTTCCATTATGTGTGATAGTTGGACACAAAAAGATATAAGAATAAAAGTAATTCACAATAAAACAAAAAGCACTGCAAGTTGTAAAAACGCAGGTTTAGATTATGCAAATGGGGAATATGTTACTTTTGTTAATGCTAACCATTTTGTAGATAAAGAATATATATTTACTTTACTTAAAAATTTGGAAGAAACTCATAGTGACATTTCAATTTGTTCCTTATGCAGATATTTAGAAAATGAAAATAAAGTAGAAGAAGAAAAAGAACCTGAAGAATATAACGAAAACTCTGGTATTGTTTTAAACACTGTGGAAGATGATGGCGAGGATGAGGAAGAGTTAGAGAAAATTGATGAAGATGAAACAGAACAAGAAAGTGATGCTATAGAAGAGAATGAAGAAATAAATAACGAAACTGATGACAATGATGAAACAGGCGATGATACGGATGCTAGTGATATGGAAGTTTATGATACCTTCGAGGAAGAAGAATTTGCTAGTGAAGATGACGATGAAAGTAAATTTGATGTTTCAACGCAAAATGTTAAGATTTTAGAAAAGAAAAAAAATAGAAGTAGAATTGTGATATTTGAAGGCGATGATATTTTTGATTATTTCTTTTCTGGTGTTGAAAAAATTAAAACAGTACCTTATGGTAAACTTTACAGAAAAAATATATTTAAAAAATTGCGTTTTGATGAAGATAGAATTTATGAGGATGAATTTATTGCAGATAAAATATATTCAACTTGCAAAAAATTTGTAAGAACTTCCTCTGGGCTTTATTACTATAGTGTAAATAAAAAACCATTAAAGAATGCTCAAAAATTTACTTTAAAAGACTTAGATTTTTATTACGCTTTAGAAAATAGATATAACAATTTTAAAGACACAAAATGGCAACCTCAAGCCCTAAACCAATTACTAGTGCAAATTGCAAATATTTATTGTTTGGCAAGAGCAGGAAAGGCAGAAAGTAACACTTTAAAGTTTTTAAAACACAAATTTAAACTTTATTATAACCTTCAAAAAAAGCATAAAACTTTGAAATGTTTTAAAAATTTTCCAAACCTATATTATTACTTAAAGTGCTACACAACAAGAAATAAGTAATTTTAATTGTTTATTAAAAAAAGTTTTAATTTGTAAAATATAAATGTTCTTATTAATAATAAAAAACTACCAATTATTAAGTGGTAGTTTTTTTGTTTAAAAATATTCCACAAAATTTTAATAAAATGTGCATAACTTATCATAAAAAATGTATCTGAATTAAAAAAAATGTGTTATATTAACAATTCTATTAAAATATTTTATGTTTAATTTTTTAAAATTTCTTTTATTTGGTGCAGTGTTTAATGTTTTTTATAAGAAAACTTATATTTAAATTAATTTAGTTTTGAATAAAAAAAAAGAGTTAGTTAGTGAACTAAACTCTTTTTTTTTATTTTTATAAAACTTGCAATATTTATAAACAGAATTAAGTAGAATTATTGACCAACGCCTAAATCAAATTGAGCAGCTTCGTGTGGTATTGGCAATGGTATTGGCATTACAGCTGAAGTTATTTGGTCCTGAGTTTGAGATTCTGATAATACTGTTTGGTATAATGCTCTTATTGGGTCAACCCAATTTTCTGCTAAAACAGAAACGCCATCCTCATTAATTTCAAAAGGTGCAGTTTCGCTATCTGCCATTCCATTAACTCTTAAGAATTGAGAACCTTCTGGAACAAATTCACCTTCTTTTGCACTGCAGGTGTTAATTCTAACCACTGTTTCATCTTTGGTTATATCAACTTCTGGCATTTCATCTAATTGTCTGTCTTGTGTTAAATCCCAAGCATATTCGCCTTGTTCATCTCTTGTTATGGTGTAATCTCCTGGGGTTATGTCTGTTTTACTATAACTATCTTTTAAGGTGCAAACTTTTATGTAGAATGGACTTGGAATTTGAGTAGAAGCATCGTATATTTCTTTGCTTCTTGCATCCATTTCAGTTAAATAACTGGCAACTTCTTGGTTTCTTAAATCTGCAAAGTTCATTATGAAGGCTTCTCTGTGTATGCCAGGTAACCCGTGTGCTTCGTTATTTAAACTTGCACTTTCGGTTGGACCTTGTTGAC
>CAJUBT010000029.1 GCA_910584815.1 uncultured Christensenella sp.
GTTGAAGATGATAAAGATTTAAATAAAACAGTTGAAATTTTTTTGTTAAGTGAAGGATATAAAGTAACCTCTTGCTTTGATGGCTTAGAGGCTATAGAAAAGTTAAAAAGTAATTCTTACGATTTAGTTTTAACAGACATAATGATGCCGAATTTAGATGGCTTTTCTTTTGCAGAAAAAATTAGAAGCACAGATAAACAAACTCCAATTATTTTTATGACTGCTAAAGATGATAAACTTTCTAAACAACTTGGTTATAAACTGGAAATTGATGACTATATAACAAAACCTTTTGATATAGATGAACTTGTGTTAAGAGTTAAAGCAGTGCTAAGGCGAACAAGAATTAAAGAAACAAAAAAATTAACCATAGGCAATTTAGTTATGGATTTTGATGAACACACTGCCTATGTTAATAATAAGGAACTTAATTTTACCGTAAGAGAGTTTGATATTTTATTTAAATTGTTAAGCAACCCAAAACACACTTTCACCCGTTCTCAGTTAATGGAAGAGTTTTGGGACTTTGATAGTTCAGCAACCTCACGAACTGTGGATGTTTATATGGCAAAATTAAGAGATAAAACCTCTATATGTTCTGGATTTGAAATTTTAACAGTACACGGGTTAGGTTACAAGGTGGTTTTGAATGAAAAAGAATAAGAGGAAAAATAGCAGAATAGAGTTTTCACTACTTGGTTCTTCTTTGTTTTTTATTATAATTGGGGTAACCTCAACCTGTGCAATTTTAATTTATAATAGTGTTACAGCAAAATATGGAGTTAAAAGCCCAGCAATGTTTTTTAGCGTTGCAGGTAGCATAATTTTAGGCTCTTTAATTTGTTCAATTATAGATATTTCTAGAAGAAAATATTTAGTTGACATACCCACTCAAAAAATTTTAGATGCTACAAGTAAAATTGCACAAGGTGATTTTAACATAAATTTAGAAATTAAACACAATCATAAAAAATTTAACGAATACGATGCCATAATGGAAAACATTAATATTATGAGTAAGGAACTTTCTAAAAACGAGTTGTTAAAAAGTAATTTTATTTCTAATGTATCTCACGAAATTAAAACTCCTCTTTCTGTTATTCAAAACTATGCAACACTTTTACAAAAATCAAAACTAACTAAGCAAGAAAGAGAAAAATATTTACAAGAGCTTATTATTGCCACAAAAAGATTATCAAATTTAATAACTAATATATTAAAACTTAACAAATTAGAAAACCAACAATTAAAACCAGAAATAACAACCTTTAATTTAGGTGAAGAATTAAGGCTTGCCATTTTACAATATGAAGAATTAATAGATAATAAAAATATAACACTTAATTGTGATATAGATGACATAGATGTATCTTCTTCAAAAGACCTATTACAACTTGTGTGGAATAACCTTATTTCAAATGCTATTAAGTATACCGAACAAAAGGGGAAAATTTTGGTAACTCTTAAAAAGCAAGAAGATTATGCCATTGTTAAAGTGAATGATACTGGCATTGGCATTTCAAAAGAAGTGGGCAAGCATATTTTTGATAAATTCTACCAAGGTGATACTTCTCACGCAAGTGAAGGAAATGGGCTTGGGCTTGCATTGGTTAAAGAAGTTATAGACATTTTAGGTGGAGAAATTGATGTTGAAAGTGAAGTTGGAGTTGGTTCTTGCTTTACAATAAAATTAAAAATTAATTAACGAAATTATATAAATGGTTTATTTAAAATAACAACAAAAGTATTTATAAGCATAAGAATGTTTTAATTTTATAAAACTATGTTAAATTTAACAAATTTAGTTTTAAAACTTATATTTAAACTTTTTTAAATTTAATTATTTCAAATTAAAAGGCAAAAAAATGGAAGATAATAAATTTAGGTTTAGTTATTCCGCCCCTACTAAAACTGAGAGGCAAGAGATAGAAGACATTAGAAAAGACTATTTAATGCCCCAAGACCGAAAAATTAAATTAGAAGAAATACGAGATTTGGATGATAGAGTTAAAAATATGCCAATGGGTATATCTATTTTAGTTGCTGTTGCTGGCACACTTATTTTTGGTTTAGGTTTAACTTTTATTTTAGAATGGAAAGTTTATGTGTTTGGTGTTATAGTTTCTGTTATAGGAAGTGTAACTATGGGGTTAACGCATTATATTTATGTGAAACTAAAAACTAAGCTTACAGAGAAATATAAGGATAGAATTTTGAAACTAAGTGAAGAACTTTTAAATGAAGATGAAAATAAATTATAAAAAAATATAAGTTGTTATTGCAAAAGAAATTAAATATAAAACCTAATATAAAAATAAATATTTTGTTTTGTTAAATTAAAATTAACGAATAATGTTTTAATACTATTTATAAAATTACAAAGTAAAAATAGTTAATTTAAAAACCAATTAATAAGTCTAAAAATAAAAAAAAATACAAAGTTAAGAATAACCTTAAATTTGTTAAGGTTAAAGGTTTAAATAGTAAAAGAAAAGGAAACAAGAAAGTTATATGCTTTACACAATAATAGTTTTAGTAACAATGATTGTAACTATAGGGCTTGCAATTATTGTGCATTATGTAACAGGAACAATTTCCTTGCTTTATGCTATTCTTTGCCCTTTGTTTATTAATGCCTATCTTCTTTTAATGTTGGGTGTTTGTTGTTTAATTATGCGGTTGTTTGTTCCTAAAAAAGTGTGGAATGCTGAAAAGAAAATTTTTAGAGTAAACCCTAAAGAAATTAAATTTTACGAAAAAATTGGTATAAGAAAATGGAAAGCCCTTGTGCCAGAAAAAGGTGCAACTACTGGGCTTGCCAAAGATAAAATTGTTTCTACAGACCCTACATATTTAAAATATTTTTTAAATGAAACTTGTTTTGCGGAATTCTATCACTATGTTACAGCTATTATCGGATTTACTGTTTTGTTTTTTATTAAAGTGAGAGATTTTTATTTTGCATTGCCTATTTTATTTGTAAATTTATTTTTGCATATTTTACCTTGCTTTATTCAACGCTATGTTAGGTGTAAAATGTTAAAAGTTTATCAATACCGCAAAAGTAAAATAAATCAAGTTATGATAAACCAATTAAATAATAATAAAAATGGCTTTAACAATGCCATATAAAATAAAAAAAACTATCTTTACCTTAGATAGTTTTTTTAACTTAATATTTTAATAATCTTAATTTTGTTGTATTATTTAATTTTTTAACAGAAACTTAAATTGGTTATGTTAATTAAATTGTTTAAAAGTCACTGGTTTTAGGCAACCCCTAACCAAGTTCTATTATTTTTAAACCACTCAGTATCTTTTAATAAAATAGAATTATTATTGCAAATAATTTTACTTCCTTGTTTATTAGAAGAAAATATAATGTCCCCATTCATAGAAGTATACTGAGAATAATCAGGATAAGTGCTTGTGCAAACGCTAGTTACATAACAATTTTTAGTATATTTAGAAATTCTATTAATTGCAAGTTGGGTAGGGAACATATTGTCTTTATTAGAGGTATATTCGCAACTACCTGCAACACAAGTAAAAACAACATTTTGTGGTTTTATTTTACTTAGTAAAACTTCGTTACTAGATGTTTTGCTTCCGTGATGACCTGCTTTAAAAAGAATGCATTCTGGTAAAGAATTGTTTTCAACTAGCTTTGTTTCGCCCTCAAGTTCTAAGTCTCCAGATAATAATATGTTGTTACTACCTTGAGTTATAAGCAAGCAAACCGAATAGTTATTTTCATCGCGGGTTTCTGTTATATGGTCCTGATAATAGTTATAAAGAATTTTAATTGTAATGCCATTGCCTAAGTCTATAGTTTTATCTTCAGGGTTAGAGTTATCTATGTTGGTTAAAAATCCTTCTTTATTATAATCACTTGCTTTAGCATAATTTACTTCTTTTCCATTTTCATCTTTTTCATTTTCAACTGCTGTTCTATATCTTTGCAAAGTTGCTGTACTTTTACCAGTTGCATCTCCAAAATCAATAACATTTTTTACAACATATTTATTGAATATTGTAGGGAAGGCGGCAATATGGTCTTGGTCGGCGTGGGTGGCAAAAACATATTCAAGGGTGCCATCTGTGCAATAATTATCTATGTAACTGCATATTGTTGTAGCACTATTTTGGCGAGAGCCTGCATCAATTAAAATATCATTATCGTTTGCTTTAATGTAAATGCTATCCCCAGCATATTTGTTTCCAAGTTCTAAAAAGTGTATAGATAAATCGCCACTTGCAACCTTATATAATATGTCAGAAGCTGGTGTGAAAGCAATGGCATAGGTGCCTGTTCCTAAAATCAAGCCAAAAATTAATGCAATAATTGAAAATAATACTGTTTTAATTTTCGTTTTCTTTCTCATAGTTTAATCCTTTAAAAATAAAAGTTCTTAGATTATAAGCTTTTTAATAACTTTAAAATTAATTTATTATAAATTTTTATGTAACAAATTTTAAAAATTTATATGTTTAAAATAATGTTAAACTTTGTAATTTCATTTTCAATGTAAATAACCTCTGTAGCATCAGGATTGTAAGATTCTTCTGGAGCCTCTTCAACTGGGGTGATGACATTTATAGTTCTTATAATTTGAGCATCTCTAAATCGAAAGTTAGATAGTTTATAAACAATTTGATATGTGCAACTTTTACTTGTATCTATTTCTTCTAAACCATTCACCAATTTTTTGCCATCTTTATAAACTTCAATAGTCACCTGATTTTGCATATCAAAACCAAAGCCAACTGCCTTAACGCCCGAATCTGTATAACTATCGTTAACATTTAAAGTAATATTTTTTTTGCCAATAATTTCAAATTGGTCATTCCTGCAAACAAGGTAGCAAATGCCTATGCTAAGTGCAACTCCAACTATAAATAAAATTATAATGCAGATTTTAGATATAACAGGTAATTTTTTTATTTGCTTTTGCAAAACATTAGATTGGCTGGATGTTGTAACATTGTTTAAACCTGCCGAAATTGTGTTATCTAGTGTTTTGTTAACACTACTTGAAATTTTTTTATTAACAGCACTTGAAGTTTTATTATTTAAATCTGGGTTTTTATAGTAGTTTTTACCCCAATAATTTTTGCCATTAGATGAATTTGATGTTTTTTTACTTTTGCCAGATTTGCTGCTTGCAGTTTTGTTTTTTGTTGTTGAAGAATTGCTATTTTTAAAAGCATTTGCAATTTTTTCTAAATCGTTATCTGCCATAAAATAAATAATCCTTTTATTTAAAATTTATTCAATAAGTTTTATTTTTTTATATATAATAACATATTTTGTAGAAATACTAAAATAATTGTTAAAAATTTTTAAGTTAAGCCATATGTTTTTTAAATATATTTCTAAAATTTTATCAATGTAAATAAATAATTTTTCCATAGTTTTTATAATCACAAAATCTTTGTAATTAAAATTTTTTTAAAAGTTAAATTTAATAAAAATTTTTTCTTTTATTTAATTTTTTTTATTGGTTAATTTTAAAATATAAATTTTACTAATTTAATATTACTTATTATTACTAATGTAGTATTTTACACTTTTTACCCAACAAATGTTTACTATTAATTTTATTTGATTGTAACCTTAAAAGTGCTATAATACCTATAACACTTTAGAAAAAAAAAGGTAGAATAACACATGAGAATAATTTTAGCTAGTAAAAGCCCAGATAGAAAAACTTTGTTTAAAACTTTATATAACAATTTTGAAGTCTTAGATTCAAAATTTGATGAAAGTATAATTAGTTGTAAATCACCTAAAAAATTGGTTATGGCATTAGCAGAGGGTAAATGCGAAAGCATTTTTAATTCAACACAAGGGGAAAGATGCGTAGTTGGGGCAGACACTGTTGTGTGTGTAGATAATAAAATTTATGGCAAACCAAAAGATGCAGAAGAAGCAAAAGAAATGATTAGAAGTTATAGCCAAAAAACAAATAAGGTTGTTACTGGGGTTTGTGTAATGTTTGATAAAGGCGATGGAATTGAAACTAAAATTGTGTTTTCAAACAGCACAACAATAAAGTTTAGAAAAATTTACGAAAACGAAATTGAAGATTTTATTGCCACAAAAGAATATGTTAACATTGCTGGTGCTTGCAGTATTGAAGGCAGTGCAGGAAAGTTTATGGAAAAAGTTACAGGTTCTTATCATAACATATTAGGTTTGCCAACTTCACAACTTTATGAAATATTAAAACAGGAAAATTTAATATAAAAAATGTCTTTCCTAAAAAGTATTTGTAAATTAAATAATATAAGTATTAGTTATAATTTCTACTGAATAGTTGTTTATTTAACGAATATTTATTTAAAATATTTTTTTATATTACTTGTTAATTGCAAAATTAAATTTTAAAAACTTTGTTTAGTTTTCTTAAAACAAAGTTAAATTATAAATAAACATTATTAAAAAACTAATTTGATTTTTTATTTTAAAAGTGATAAAACAATTTTTGTATAAGGAGATAATTTAATATGAAAGAAACAAAAAAAGATATAGTTGTAGGCACTACTGTTGCAGGGCAACCAATTTATATAACCTGCTATACAATAGATAGCGAAAAACCAGGAAAAACTTTTTATTTGCAAGGTGGCATTCACGGTGGGGAAATAACTTTGCATATGATAAGAGAAATTTATAACGAAGTTAAAAAACATATTGTTGCAGGTAAGGTAAAATTTATTCCTTTTGTAAACCCAATGGGTTGGGCTCAAAAATCATATGCCTACACAGTGGGTAAATTTAGCAATAAAACTGGTGAAGATTTTAATAGAACATATGGCAAGGCAACTTTAAATAGTTCAACAGCAGCACTATCAAAAGAAATATTAAAAGAATGTGAAGATGTTGCTGCTGCAATAGATTTGCATACAGCTCACACAAGTTTTCCACACACAATAACTATGAGCGAAAATAATTTAGAACTTGCAAAACTTGCAAATATCGAATACAACCGTTTGTGCTTTGGCAGTGAAGAATATAAGGCAACTCTTGCAGGGCAATTAAGTTTAAAAAATATTCCTAATTTTACAATTGAATGTGGCAGCCACGATGATATTAATGAAGAATATAAAATAGATGTTGTTAAAGGTGTTTTAAATGTTATTGGAAGTTTTGGAATAATAGATAGTGTTCCTCAACAAAATAAAAAACGCCAAGTTGGTTTTTCAAAATCTGTAAGCTATTTTGCTGAATGCGGTGGTATTGTAGACTTTAAAAAACAATTAGGAGAAAATTTTAAAAAAGGCGATACCTTATTTACAATTATGCCAGCTAACTTACAGGAAAAAGAAATTGAAGTAAAAGCAGAATTCGATGGCATTGTGTTCCGTTTTGCTAAAACTCATATCTACGATTCTTACGATGAAGTTATGCGTGTGTTCAATTTATCTGATTTAAAGAGTATTTAATTTTCTTGCTATAAACGTTATTTCTAAATTTGGGGTTACAAAAAACTTTCTTAGCAGAATAAACAAAACAATAAAAATCAAAAATAAGGTTAAATATTATACATATATGTACTTTCTAAAGTAGCATTTCAGTCACCAGACATTTTATAAGAAGTTTATAAATATAAATAGGTAATTTATAAAATACATTATTAAATTTTAAAATTTTTGTAAAAGTTTTATAGTTACAGAAATGATACCAAAACAATAAAATTATAAAAGATTGAAGAAATAAAAAGTTTCTTCAATCTTTTTTTGCTATTTAAGCTAATGGTATTTTATATTTTTTAAATCTATTTTTATATCTTCAATATTTTTATATAGTTAATTCTCTCAAGTCTTTATTTTGTTAATAGAATTAAAAAAACATCTAAACAATTTGTAATTTCTTATAATAATAGCATTATATAAGGCAATCATTTTACAAAAATCTTACTTATAAATTGTAAAAGCCTTTTTATATTGTTATTTTAAGTAATATGGTATTACATATTTAAACACAAATTTTTAAGTTTATTATTTTAAAATATACGATATCATTAGTGTTGGTAATTAGCATTATAACTCTAACTTCTGTTTCTAAAAATTCTACTAATATTTTTAAGTTAGAAGTAGTAATTAGTTCGCCATTTATATCATAATAGTTTTTAATAAAGTCACCAGAAATACTGACACTTGAAATTTCTAAATTTATAACCAGATAATTATTGAATAAAAGAATATATTTGTTTTCTTTACCATTAAATTTAGTAGGCACAAAACTAGATTTATTCTCATAGTTCACATTGTCTTCTGTGTCAAAAGATAGTGAACAATAATCGTATCTACTAACTTCATTATAGTTTTTTTTGATTATAATATTTACAGCATATTCATATTCGCCACTTTTGATGCTTAAAGTTTCTAGTATATTCATAAAGCAAAATGCACCAACTACTATAACTATAACGCAAAATATATATTGACTTAATTTCATAGTTCCACCACCGAATGAAGATTATTTATTGTTACATTTTCTGTAATTATAGAGATTAAATCTGTGTCTTTAAGAGAGTTAACTAGAAGTTTGAATTGTCTTTCGTTGTTGGCTTTAATTGTTAAAGAATTAACCTTAATACCATAGAGAGCATAATAGTCAAAATCTATAACATTTTTATTGTCACCTAATTTTGAAATGTCAAAAGTTATATATATTTCAGTGTCACCATAGTTTTTAAGTTCTGCAATTTTTTCATTAGGTAGAGAGTATAATTAGCTATTATTTGTTGTAAGTATTTCGTAGTAAGGTCATTTTCTGTAAGGTTATATACAGTAGTTGATTTCCACTAATCCACATCTTCTGTTAAACCACTTTCATTGTAACTAGAGTTATATGCAACTGATTTAAACATAGATTGCTAATACCACACTAAACCTCTTTTATCGTAATGTGTTTGCATTGTGAAATACGAATTAGTTATAGTGTTTAAGCCAATAGGTTCGCCTACAAGTTGTTTTTTATCTTCATCATATTCGTATAAATGCAAGAAGTCGCTTAAGTCTATAAGGGGTATAATGTTATCACCTGTGTCAGCTGAAAATGACTCTATTATACTTGCAATTCTTTTAAGTAATTGTGGAATTGTATATTTGTGAGATGATTGTAGTAGTTTAGTAATACAATTAGAAAACTAAATTAACATAATACGACTTAAAATGAATAAAAAAAAGACAAACATATAAAGATTTGTCTTTTTTAAAAATTTGATTATTTAATAAAAATATTAAATCACATTTCAAATTTTACTAGTTTAAATTTTTTTGAAGTAAATTTGCTATTATTGCCATAAAGTTTAAAATAAATATTGCTATTTGTTAATTCAGTTACATCAAAACTAGTTTTAAAATTTCTTGCAAAATTAAATTTAATTTTAATCAAATTATCTCCATACCATTCTATTTTATTTGTTCTATCGCAAATAAGATTTATTGTTCCATTATAGTTGTTTATTTCTAATTCTAAAATTCTAGGCAATAAGCTATTATCGTTTTGCAAACTATCTAATTCTATTTCACTATAAGGATTAATAATTTTTTTTCTATATTTTTGTAAATATTTAATATCTTTATATCCAAGTTTTGTTAAATCAACATCCATGTTCCAATAATAAATACTATTTCTTTTATCAAACTCAAATAGAGCATTTGCTAAATGTGAAGCAAACTCAAATTCTGAGGCATTGTTGACATACATAAAATGTTTCTTTGCATCTTCTTCAAAACCTAATCGTTTAGAATTGCGAAAATGTTTTACACCATGACATTTACTACATATTGTGATTATATTTAATAGGGTTTGGGTTCTAGTTTCTTCATTAAATTCCCATACTTCATGAGCATCTAGTTCTTTTGTTTCATAGCCACATATTTCACACTTGTAATGCGCTTTCTTGTAACACTCGTTTCTAATAATATCCCAATCTTTCTTAGATAATGTTTTACTTAAATCATTTCCCCAAGCACCTTTAGGAAGTAAATCAA
Source organism: uncultured Christensenella sp. (assembly GCA_910584815.1). GTDB lineage: Bacteria > Bacillota > Clostridia > Christensenellales > UBA1242 > UBA7862. Next base: position 10,006 of record CAJUBT010000029.1, read on the forward strand.
TTGTTAATTTATAATTTTTCATATTTTTTACCTAGAAGGATACAACTCTCCATTTAAATATTTTTCCATAAAGTTATTTAATCCCAATTTTGCTATCAGTTCTTCTTTATCAAATGGATTTATAGTCTTTATGTTACCTTTCATTTCTTTAAAAGGTTCTCCAAAACATATTATAGCAGTTGGTTTTATAATCTCTAACATTTTATTATAACTTTTTAAATATTCATTCTTGTAATCTTCACGACAATATGTAGATATGGCTACAACAGAACCTTCTTCAATTCCATCAAAGCAGAAATCATAACTATCTTCGCCAGCACAACAAATTGTTGGTATTACAAGTTTCCCTTGCTTTTGCCAGTAAGCACCACACCAACGATTTTTAAAGGTGCTATAAATTTGTAGTGCTTTCGGCATATCCCAATATAAACTAAATTCTGGAGTAAGAAGAGCATAGTATTGGTCTAATTTTTCAAAAGTGGTTTCTGGTTTTTCATAAACGCTATCAAATAACCAATCATAAGTAAAAAAATGAATTGTTTTATTTTTGTTTTCAATATCATTTAATTTTGTTTTAGTGAAATTCCATAAATCAATTTTATCTATATCAATATTTTGTTTTTTTATAAGTGGTATCCCATATTTACCAACAGTTTTGAATTCGTTTCTAACTAATTTTAATTTTTTAAGCATTTTATCATAATCATAAATTGATTTTTTTTTGTCTTCTAATTTATTATCCATTTATTTCTCCTCATAAAATAAAAAAATTATAAATACCTAAGTATCTATAATTTTTCATTTTACTTATTTTGAAAATTTCTTTCATAATATTCATGAGATAATTGTATTGCATATAAGCATCTATCTTTATCGTGTTTCATAATAGATTCTTTATTATCATCCCAAAACTTTTTGTGTTGGTTTAGGCTCATTTTATTTGCTCCGCTTGTATAGTTTGGATTATTATTCTGCAAACCATCATCTTCTCAACCATAATAATTGCATATATCATGTATTACTTCAACATTTCCTATACCACAAACTTTGCATTTGTAAGGAGGGTATTCAATTATTTTTCCTGTTCTTTTATTCTTTATCAGTTTTCTAATAATATTCTGTATCTTTAATCATATAATTTTAATTTTTGTAAGAAGAAAAATTGTTTTGAAAATATTTTTTTGCTAAATCAATGGCAGTAAAACATTTATTCTGAGAATTTAATATTATCACTTTATTTTCTTCCCAAAATTTTTTATATTGATTAAAACTCATTTTATTAGCTCCTCCCATATAATCATGTTTATCATTTTGTATGTCATCGTCTTCCCAACCACAGAATTCACATATTTCATAACTATTTTCTATGTTTCCTAAACCACATATTCTACATTTATATGGTGGTAAATCGTTTTTTTCTATTTTTTCTTTATTACTAAATAATTCTTTCATATAATTCTCCTTTAATTCCAGTGATCTCCCCATTTATTAAATTGGTCATAAAAATATTTTATTCCCTTATCTGGAGGAAAGTAAGTTACAATTTTTCCGCCTCTTGAAATAATCATAAATTCATTCGTTTCCATTTTATATTTGTATGTTGACCAATATTTCTTAGCATTAGCTGTAAAAGATAATATTTTACTTCCTTTTTCATTTGCAAAATTATATGCGGCTTTAGAATATTCTGTTATTAATTGGTATCCAAACTCATCAGCATGGAAATAAAAATGATTAACTTCCTCATATTCACTAGTCCAATATTCTGCAAATTCACTAGGTCCTTTTTCCATTATAGCACCTCATAATAAAAATTGTATATCTTTTCATGTGATATTTAAATTCTCCTTATAATGCAAAGGGTTGAAGAATACAAAGATTCTTCAACCCTTAACATTTAAAAATATAAAAAAACATTTAAAACATCTTATACACTGTATTTTAATATTAAAATTTCATTAGTCAATATAGTAGTGCCAAAATTCTTATTGAATTTTATAATTTAAACTAAAATATATGCATTAAATTTTTGATATTAAAAGACATTTTCTTTACCTTTACATTCATTTGCCAATTTTTTATATAAAAATGCTACTAATTGTCTATGCAGTTTAGACATATATTCAACTGTGAAACCAAATTTTTCTGATAAGGAAAATTGAGTATTATTATCCATATATAAAGATACATACAAATCATACAATCTTGGTGGAGCATAACAAACTGCCTCATTATATATTTTTATCAAATCTAAAATTTTATTTTCTCCAACAGAGCTTATGGCTTTTTCAAATTTATCTTTTCGTGAATAATAATATTTAATATTTTTTAAATCTTTTCTTATATCTTCAATTGTTTTCATTTAATTAATCTCCTTAAAATCTTTAAATTTGTCTAGGAGAATAAAAAACACCTAGACAGTTTGTAATTTCTTTCGATAATTACATTCGTCAAGGTGTTTTCCTTTTACACGAATCTTGCTTATAAGGTAGTGAACAAGGATTTAGCTGAATACTATTTCAATTCGACCTTAATTTTGCTTTATAAACGAAAATATTAAATTAATGTTTTATAATGCGTATTAATTGTTCTTTTGCAGAATGTTCTTTGCTATAAAATGTTGAGTTGCATATATTACAATTTCCATAAACACCACCCTTTGAGAAAGGTAATACCTCAACATAGTTAGAACATCTCGGGCAACGCATTCTAGTCTTTTTAGAATAGTTATTTAACTTATTCAATATATCACCTCCATTTTTATAAAAGCAAAAGCAAGAACCTTTATTTGAAAATAGTTAGTTAATAAAAGATATTTGTTTTTTGTTTATTATAACAAAACAAAGGGCTAATTTTGTTAAGTTAGGTTTTTATTATAGAACATATGTTCGCATAAAGTCAATAGTTTTTAAAAATTTTTATGGGGGAACTAAAAATATTTTATCATTTAAGATATTTTTCATAAAAGTAACTCCTTTTTAACTTACATTAATTTTAACTAATATTTTGCAAAAAAGGAATGAACTAAAATAAACTATTGTCGCATTTTTGAAATATAAATATAAAACTTATATTGTTATTATTTAACCTTAAATTAAACTTTTCTTATCAAAAACCTCCTTTGTCAAGGTGTTGCCTTGTTTTTTTCGTTTTAGTTTATGATATAGTATCAAATCTATCAAAGAGAAAAAATATTGCTTAAAATCAAAATTTAGTAATGATATAAAAGCAATATTTTTCTTCTTTTTTTATTCTAAAATTAAGGTCTTTGACAGATTTGATACTATATCATTTTTCTTCCCTTGTTAAAAGTTTTTTGACAAAGGAGGTATTAACTTGATTTTAGTTTTTATTAATTTGAGATTAAGTAATGTTATTTTTGTTTTCTTAAAGTTATTACTATAAGTTTACAAAAGTGCTGACACAGTTCATTCATTTTTTCTAAATCATTTATTAGACTTTAAACGAAAATAAATTCACGAAATGAAAATTAAAATTCAAAACGGAATTTAGTTTGTTAAAAGGAGGTCTATAAATTGGTTAGAAGTATTAATCAAGCTGTTAAATATATTCGTTCAACTGACCCAGAGTCTGCAATTAAAGTTCATACAATTAGAACTTGGTGTAAAGAAGGAAAAATAAAGTTCTTAACAGTTGGCACTAAAATTCTTATTGATATGGATAGTTTGCTCGAATATATCGGCTATAAAATTAAGGAGGAATAAATTTTGGCATACTATAAAATTACAGCGAATAAAAAAGGCGAACTTGTAGCAAAGGTTCAAGTTTATACAAAAGATATAGACACAGGTAAAAATAAAATTGTTACCAAAAGAATTTATAACGAAGAAAATTTAAGCGAAGCAAAATTTAAAAAGCAAGTTGAAAAATTTTCTCTAGAATTTGAAGAAAATATTGCAGATGCTTATGAACAAAAAACTAATCAAATCAAAAATAATATTTTAAGTTTTCCACAACTTGCACAAGAATTTGTGGCTAATATAGAAAAAAATTATTCACAATGTTATTTAATAAGGGCTTCAAAAGTAGTTAAACTTTTTAATAATTATCTTGAAAGTAGAAGGCTTTACAAAGCACCAATAAATGAAATTAAAGTTAGAGATGTTCAACTATTTTTAAATTCTTTTACTACATATAAGGCAAGTAAAAAATCCGTTAGGTTAATAAAACAGTTACCTTCAAATATAAATTATAGACTTCTCGCAAGAGAAAATATTATAAACAGGTTTTCATCATATCATTTAAAAAAAGACAATGACAAACATATTTTAAAATCTACTGCTGAGAAATTATGCAATAGATATAAATTAAATATCAATGAATATTTTGAAGATGTAGATAATACAAGACAATATTCTGTTGAAACTATTAGAGGTTATCGTAGAGTATTAAGAACAATATTTAATGAGGCTATAAGATATGAATGGATAGTTAAAAATCCTGTTTGTGCTACTAAAATAGGTGCTGGCAGTAATAACACTTCTCTTAGAGCAATAGATGAAAAAGAAGTATTATCATTTAGTGAGGCACAAAGATTTCTAAATGAAGTTAACTCATTAAGTAATGATGTTATAAATCAAAAAGTTGTATTAAAAACATTTTTATTAACAGGCATAAGAAAAGGCGAAATGGCAGGGCTAAAATGGTGCGATATAGATTTTGAAAATAAAGTTGTTCATATAAGGCGTTCAAGATTATTTTCAGAACTTATTGGAACTTATGAAAAAGTGCCTAAAACAAAAACATCAATTAGAGATATACCATTAGCAGACTCTTTAATTAGAGATTTAAAAGAATACTATGAATGGTTTAAAATTACTGATGAGAATTTTGATAATAAGTTAGATGAATATTATATTTGCTCTACTATATATAGGAAACCTACAGCAGTAGATACACCTTATAGATGGTTAAAAGCATTCTTACAAAATCACGATTTTAAACACATGGGTTGCCACGCATTAAGGCATACCTATTGCAGTTTGCTACTATCTCAAAATGTTCCTATACAAACAGTTAGTAAATATATGGGACATAGTGACTCAACAATTACACTTGAAGTTTATAGCCATTTTATACCAGATACACAAGATAAGGTAGTAAATGTATTAAATGTTTTAACATATAGATAATTAAAAAACGGTCAGAAAAAATGACCGTTTTTTTACTATTTTGGTGACCCCGCCGTGAGTCGAACACGGAACTAAGCTTTAGGAGAGCTTTGTAATTTCCATTTTACTACGGAGTCAAAGATACTGAAATTATTACATATTATTAAACGAAATGCAAGTTACTTTATAAAAAAACTATACCAAAAACTATACCAGATATTGAATAATCACTATATGTAGTTTGATTTTGCTGATAAAAACGCTATATAATGTGCTTTTTAGTGGCTATACTTATTACTTAGGAGGTTTTTGTAATATCCCTTTTACTACGGAGTCAAAGATACAAAATTATTACATATTATTAAACTAAACGCAAGGTACTTTATAAAAAAGCTATACTAAATATCGAATAAGTATTATTATTAATTAATTTTATTAATAAAAATACTATGAAATGGGTTTTTATGAATCGATTTATTAACTTAATAGGCGATCTTTCTATTCATCTAAAATAAATCACAATATTTAGTATTTTTGTGGAAAATTTATTGAATAATTAGGAGTAAGAAATGAAGAATTTATTATTCAGTTTTTGTTTCTCATACTATTTGTGTGTGGTTATAAGTTTGGGTGCAAATGTAATTAGGTTAAATTGTAGTTTTTTAAATGAGTTTTAGTATTTTGATTTGGTTTAAGTTGATAATTTATGTTGGTAATAACTAATTGCTATGCGTTGATATATAAAAAATTATTACACAGAATTTAATAAAAAGCAAGTATGTTTATTAAAAATAATTTTTATTTATTACATTTTGTTTTTATAAAGTATTCATTGTGCAATTTTGGTACCAATAAATAATTATTTATTTAATAGTTTTTATATAAATTATTAAAATTCAAAATTGAATTATTAGAAATTTAAATTAATAAAAATTTTTTATTAATTTATTTGTTGCATTAATTTTAATTCAATATTCAAGTAACATTAATTATTTTTATAATAAAATTGTTTTAATTATTCTTAATATCTCATACTTATTTAAATAAATTAAAATTTATAGGTTTATGTTTGTTAATTAAATTATTTTAAAATTATAAATTTAAATGATGCTAGGTCTTTCTTTTATTGACACCTGAAATTGAAATCAAAAATTAGTTAAATTATAATATTTTATAGGAGGTAATATTTATGAATAAATTAGACTATTTAGAAAACAAAATAAACGAAATTTTAAGTGAA
>CAJUBT010000030.1 GCA_910584815.1 uncultured Christensenella sp.
TATTTTATTAAAACATAAAATATAAAACTTAAATATAAATAAAAATGTTCCACGTGGAACATTTAAAAAAAGAAAAAGGGGATTTCAAAAAAATAAGAAACAAAATTTAAATATCAAATTTAAAATTAGTTATGGGGGTAAGGTTGTTATCAAAAAATTATACATTGTTTATTTAAACAATTTAAAAGTCAAAAAGAAGGTTGGCTAAAACTTCATTTTATTATAAAATAAAAAAAGTAAAAACTTAAATTGAAAAATTTAAATTTATTTTTAGGAACAGAGAATTTATTAGGAAATTAAAAACCTAAAATAGTTTACTCTATATATTAAAATTGTGGCACCTCAAAATTTAGTTTTTTATAAAAAAATTTAAAGCACTTTTATTTTTATTAACTAAATATTTTTTAGAAGAAATTAAAATAAAAATTATAATATATTTAAATTAAATAGTTATAAAACTATAACTAAAGTAATGTAATGTTTTTTAATATTTTTATTAATATTAAAATAATTGTAAAAGTGATTAAAACAAGAAATTTTAATGTCACATTTTAAAGCATTTAGTTATAAAATTATAACTTGTAAAATTATTAGTGAATATGTAGTTTGCTTTTATTTTCCTGTAATTAAAAGGCTTAGAGAAAAATGTCGAATGCAAAGTCGAACATTAAAAGACATAAAATTGTAATTGACATTTTTTGCGAAAAAATTTGTAATTTGTATTAATTTTATTGATTTAGAAATACTTATATGATAATATAATAATATTAAATTGGAGGAGATTGCATTGAAAAGCAATAAGATGAGAAATTGGCTCTTCTTCCTACTAATAGGCGTGCTTGTAATTTTACTTATTTATTTTACCTCAGCTTCTAACTTAGGCACTTTGGTAAACATAACAGGAGATTCTTCTGTAAGCAAAATTACCACTCTTGAAGAACTTATTGGTAGACCAGAAATTTCTGGTGATGGGGACAACCAAACAAAAGTATATAAGAAAGAAAGTAAAATTAAATATATTTGCATTAGCAACAATGGTATAGGCTATGTTTTAGCAACAGATTCAAAAAACTCGGTTGATGGTATAACTAAGAATTGCGACTATTATTTTAATTATTTCTTAGAAAGCGATATAGATGACCTTAAAGCCCTTGTTGAAGACTATAATAATAACAGAGAAAATAGCGATTTTGTAACAATTTCAATGGGCAGAGCACACGCCTCATCTTCTTGGTGGGAAAGTTTATTGCCATATGCTTTTATTGTTATAATTATAGTTGTTGGTTTTATTCTAGTTAAAAACATATTGGGCGCTAATAACAAAAGTTTTAACTTTGGAAAAACAAAAGCTCAAATAGCCCAAAATGTTAAAGTAAAATTTGGCGATGTTGCTGGTATTGATGAAGAAAAAGAAGAACTTCAAGAAGTTGTTGAATTTTTAAAAAATCCACAGAAATTTACTGATCTTGGTGCCAAAATTCCAAGAGGCATATTGCTTGTTGGACCTCCAGGAACTGGAAAAACGCTATTAGCAAAGGCTATTGCTGGCGAAAGTAATGTACCGTTCTTCTCTATAAGCGGTTCAGACTTCGTTGAAATGTTTGTTGGTGTTGGTGCTTCCCGTGTTAGAGACTTGTTCGACCAAGCAAAGAAACAATCTCCTTGTATTGTATTTATTGATGAAATAGATGCTGTAGGTCGCCAAAGAGGAACAGGTTTAGGTGGCGGTAATGATGAAAGAGAGCAAACCCTTAATCAGTTACTTGTTCAAATGGATGGCTTTGAAGGCAATGAAGGAATTATAATAATTGCAGCAACCAACAGAGCAGATGTTTTAGACCCTGCATTGTTAAGACCTGGTAGATTTGATAGACAAATTTATATTAATCCTCCTGATGTTAAAGGTCGTGAAATGATATTAAAAATTCACGCAAGGAACAAACCTATTGATAGTTCAGTAGACTTTAAAAATATAGCAAGGCTAACAAGCGGTTTTTCTGGTGCTGACCTTGAAAATTTATTAAATGAAGCCGCAATTCTAGCCGCAAGAAATAACCGTAAACGCGTTACTATGACGGATATAACAGAATCTATTAACAAAGTGCTTATGGGCCCTCAAAAGAAGAGCAGAATTATTACAGAGAATGATAAACGCATAACTGCATATCACGAATCTGGGCACGCAATTGTTGGAAAGGTTTTAACTCATTGTGATGTAGTTCAAGAAGTTTCTATTATTCCAAGAGGAATGGCAGCAGGCTATACTTTAAGTAGGCCAGATAAAGATGAAGAGCATATGTCTTACAACAAACTTATAGATAACATTACTATGATGCTTGGTGGAAGGGTTGCTGAAGAGATATTTATAAAAGATGTTTCTACAGGTGCATCTAATGACATTGAAAGGGCAACAAAAATTGCAAGAAAAATGGTTACAGAATGGGGTATGAGTGCCAAACTTGGAACTATAAATTTTGGCTCGAGCAATGAAGTTTTCCTGGGCAGAGATTATCAAAATCAGGTTACTTATAGCGAAAAAACTGCAGCCGAAATTGACAGTGAAATTGATAAAATAATTAAAAGCTGTTATGCAAACGCTAAGAAAATTATAACTTCACGCATTAAAGAAATGAACACTATGGTTAGTGTTTTACTTGAGAAAGAAACAATTTACTTTAATGAAGTTGAACTTATAATGAAAGGTAAAACTGCAAAACAAGTTCTTAGCTTTATGGAAAAAGAAGAAATTAGAAATAAAGCTAAAATTGAAATTGAAAGAGCAGAAGCCGAATTAGAAAGAGCAAAAAAAGAACAAGCAATAAGAATTAAAACTGCTGAAGCGTTAAAGAATGGCGGAGTAATTAATAACGAAGAAATTGAAAAAGTAAAACAAGATTGTGAAAAAGTTATTAAACAAGCGGAAGATAAAGTAAATGAACTTAAAGCAAAGTTTGAAGAAGACCAGAACAAAAACGCAAAAAAAACAGCTGAAAAGGATGAAGAAGGCAAAAAAACTGTTGCTAAAAGTTTAGATGATAATGCTAAAACAATAGTTTCGGGCGAAGAAGAAACTTTAAAAAGTAAACCAAAAACAAAAAGCGGAAAAAAAGAAACTTCTAAAGCGGGAAATAAGAAAGATAGTAAGGTTAAAAATAAAGAAGAGAAGGCTTTAGAAGAAAACGCTAAAGTTAGCGAAAATGCTGATAAAGAAGAAAATTTGAATGGTGAAAACCAAAACGAAAAAACAGATGAAAAATAATGGTAATAAAAAAGTAAAATAAATCAAAAACTATTATTACAATAAGGAAAAATTATGAGTAAAAAAGTAAAGTACATTGTATCAATAAGTCTTGTTGTCTTGGTAATGGCACTTGGCGTAATAACATTAATTATGGCACTTGTTCCAGTTGGAAGTAACGATGCTATAAATTTACCTAATGATGTTTATATTTACACTAATTTAATTGATAAAGAAAGAGGCAAAATAGAACTTCATAGAAGAGATGGTTCAGGTGATGATGCAAGAAAGATAAACGAAATTTTTAATTTGTTTAACGATGGTTTCCGCCAACAAAAAGCTTTAACAGCATTGTTTAATGGTGAATTAGGTAAAGGTCTTGAGTTTGTAGACAACGAGGCAGAAAATAATGGACAGGATAAATATTTAGATAAGTATAAAGATGAAGAAGAACACATAACAATAGCTTTTTGTTATAACGAAGAACAAAAAGTAGAAGGTGCTCCAGAAAATTATAAAGGTTATAAATATGTTTGCTTTACTGTTACCAAAAGCGGAGATTTGCAAGATATAATTTTAGGTTTGCCAAGTTCACTTAATTCTGAAGATAGTGAAAGTTCAAGCCCAAGAATATATTTCCAATATAGTTTAAATGGGAAAATGAGCACTCAAGGATTATATAATTATGTTTATGAATTGTTAGCAGTTCACAAATCTAAATAAGTTAAAAAGGCAAGCAAAATTGTAAAAGGCTTGCCTTTTTTATTTAAATTTTTTTTATTATTAAAATAAAAGTATTTATAATTTAAAACATTTTTTATTATAGTTTTATTAAATAAAAACATTAAAAAATTTTTAACTAAAAAGCTGTGGTTTGCTTATTTTTTCTAGCATATAAAGTTTTTGTTTTAGCTAAAATAAAACATATAAAAATATAAAATAAGAGTTTGTATAAAATGAATTTTGTAAAATAATTTTAAAGGTTTTAGTTTAATTATAAATATACAATAAATTTTAATTTGAAAAATATTTTTGTTTTGTTGGTTATTTAAAACATAGTTTTAAGAAAATTTAATTTGTTTAAAACAGAATAAGCGATATAATGTAAAATATGAAGAATTTATAAAATATTTAAATAAAAAATAATAATTTATAAGGAAAAATATTTATGGCTTGTGATATAAGAATTAAAAATGGTAATGATAGATTTAAATTTAGAGTTGGTGGCGTTGTTGAAAACAAAGGCAAAGTTCTAATTGTAAAAATGAACCAAAATAATTTTTATTGCTTCCCAGGTGGGCATATAGAGCTATTTGAAGATAGCAAATTAGCAATAGAAAGAGAGTTAAAGGAAGAATTAAGTTTTGATGTAAAGATTAAAAACTTGTTTGCTATAAACGAAAATTTTTATAAGTTACGCGGAGATAATTTTCACGAACTGTGTTTTTATTATTATGCTCAGCCGACAGATGAAAATATTTTAATGACAGATAAATTTGTTAAAGAACAAGACAAAGAAGGAATTGTTACACATAGTTTTAAATGGGTAACTAAAGAAGAACTTAACACTTTTGATGTTAAGCCAAAACAAATTGTTGATTATGTTATAAATGGTGGAGACTTAAAACACTTTATAACAAAAGAAGTTTAACTTTAAACTTGTTTTACTTTTTTTAAAGATAAAAATAAAATGTTAAGTTTAAATGTTTATTATTAATAAATTTTTTTTAAATATTAAAATAAGTTTATAGACATAGAAACAATTTTTGTATAAAACAAACAATAAATAATAAATAAAATAATAAGTTTTTTCACACTATAATATTATAAAGAAATTTTTATAAAACCCTTTATTTTGCTGATATATAGAAATTTTTTATTTTATAAAATAGCAACTAAAAATATTTATTAAAGTTGCAAATTAGCTTGAATAAAAATTTTGTTATCTAACATTTTTGGTTATGAAAAAGGTTTATAAATATTTAAACTTATTATAGGTGGGAAAAATTAAATGTCTATAAGTTTAAAAGAGAAAGATTCTAAACAAAATAACTCTGACCCAATAGGCAAAATAACGGGCTTTTTTTTGTTTAGAAATTTAATTGATAATTATAACGACAACAAAGTTAGTGGAGAGGATGAAAGAAAACGAATAAAAAAATATGGAATTATATCCTTAATTCTATCTTTAGCGGCTATAGTTATTTCTGTTAGTTGTTTAATAACAACCATAATAAATGTTGAATTTCAAGGAGTATCGGTTGTTTTAATAATGATTGTTAGCATATTAGGGGGCATAATAATACCAATAGTAATGTCCTTATATGCTTTTGTGTTTGCTGTTCTTCAAGTTAGGTTAAACCGTAAAGCAGTGGGTATTATAGGTATAGTAACTTCGGTTTTGTCCTTAGTTAGTTGCATTGTGCTTACTGTGTTTTTAATAATTTAAAATTATAAAATAAATATAGAAAATTAATTTGTATATGTAGTGTTAAAAAAGTTATTTAAAAAGTTTAAAAAACTTATATTCTGTTACAAAAAAATAAGTTATAATTTAGAAAAAAAATTAGTTAAAAATATTAAAAATAACAATTGTAAAATTTATAAATATTTAGAATTATTTTATTATTTTTTTTATGTTTAAAAATTTTTATATTTCAAATTATTTTGTAAACAAACAAGGCAGGATAATAAGAAATTAAAAGCATAAATAAACTTATAATTAAATATTTGTATTTGTTAGTGTTTTGCTTACATTTAGCCATTTTTATAAGCTTATATTTTAAAATACATAAATTATAAAAAACAAAAAAGCAAGCTAATTATATAACTTGCTTTTTTTATAAATTTATTATTAAAATTTAAAACAATTTTATAATTTATTTTAACTAAAAAATTAAGTATAAAACATATAAATGTTTATTGTTTTAACAAACTATAAAGCTTGACTATTTTAAAATAATAAGCATTTAAATAATGCCAATGAGGTTAAAACAAAGTACTAAATAATTATTGCTTTTGTTTTTTATAATTTTGTTATTTATAAACGATAATTCTGTCTTTTATATTTATAATTTTTTAGTTTGCTTTATTGCTGCTTCCGTATAAATTCATTTTATTTGCACAAAGTTTTGTTATTTCGGCCATACCTTCGGTTAGATATTTTCTGTAATCAATATTTTTATTATTTTCTTCAATGTTATGCAAAATACCAATTAGTAAGGCAATTCTTAAATCGGTATCGCCATTAATTTTGCAAATGTGTTTTTTAGATGCTTCTGCAAGTAAATTATCTGCAACACCTTTTGCACCTTTAATGTTTACGCCAAGTTCCAAAAGTTTATCTACAGCTTTTTCATCAACGCCACTTGCTCCGTGCAAAACAAGTGGAGTGTTAGGTAAAAGTTTTTCAATTTCTTCTAATATGTCAAATCTTAACTTTGCTTCACCACCAAACTTATATGCTCCGTGTTTTGTGCCTATTGCTATTGCTAAACTGTCAACGCCAGTTTTTTCAACAAATTCTTTTGCTTGAATAGGGTCCGTATAAAAACTTTTACTTTCATCAACATTAACATCATCTTCAATTCCAGCAAGAGAACCAAGTTCAGCTTCTACATAAACGCCTCTTTCGTGGGCATAGTCAACAACACTTTTAGTTATTGCAATATTATCTTCAAAAGGTAACATAGAACCATCAAACATAACAGAGTCGCAACCAACTTCTATTGCTTTTTTAACACTGTCTAGAGATTTACCGTGGTCTAAATGAAATGAAATTGGCACTTTACATTGTTTTCTTGCAGCAATTATAATTTGCTTTAAATATTCTTCGCCTATAAAACTTATTGCACTTTCACTCATTTGTGCAATAACTGGAGATTTAGTTAATTCTGCACTTGCAATAATAGATTTTAAAACTTCAAGGTTTGCAAAATTAAAAGCTCCTACTGCATAGCCATTTTTTAATGCATCTTTTAATAAATATTCTTTCATTTTTAAAATTTCCTTTATATATATTTTTTACATATATATTTTAATCTAAATAAAAATAAATGTTAAATATATTTTGCTTAATTTATTTTTTAATTAAAATAATACAAATAATGCAGAAAAAAGAGATAAAAACATTTTCAAAAAAATTTTGTATATAATATACTTATTGTAAGTAGAAATAAAAAATATTATAATTGAAAACTTAATTGTTTAAAAATTGTAAATTACAGTGAATAAATAACTAGATTTAATAGGAGAAAAAAATGAATATTGATTGTTTTTTTCCAGTGTATAAAAAAGATGATATAAAAAAATATTTAACCAATTTTAAAGCGTCAGAGTTTTTTAAAAATAATTCAAATATAAATTTAATTTTTGTGTGTGAAACAAGTGATGAAAATAATTTAAAAATTTTAAAACAAGAGATTAAAACTAATAAAAAAAGTGTGCTTTTAACTTTAAATAAAACCTTTACTTATAACGATGCCTTTAAATATGCTATAGATTATTTTAAAGCAGATGTTGTATTGCTAGGAGATACTAGCGTTGGGAAAATAGACCTTGTTTTTGAAAAATGTTTAGATAAATATAAAAAGAATGCCAGTGTTGTGCATATTGTTAAAAAACAAACCAAGTTTAAAAATTTTTTTCAAACTATAATACATTCTATTTACAACTTTTTTATTAAAGTGTTTACAGATAAAATAGACAGGCTAAATGTTATTTCTTTAGGGCTTATAGATAAAAATGTTTTAGATGTTTTAAAAACTTTGCCCAATAAATGTTGTTTTTTGAAAAACACAAAAAATTTATTAGGATTTGAAACTAGAACTATTTACATCCCTCCTAAAACAGAAACCTATAAGTTAAACTTCAAAATTAAAACAAGTTCTTTAGTTACTGCTATTGTAAGTGGGGTGTTAAATATTGCTTTTATAATTATGTTAATTATGTTAAATTGCTTTGTGCCAAATGGCAGAGCAATTTACAATATTATTGTGGCATTATTTATAATATTTTCCTTATCTATTTTTACTACAACTTTACCAAAACACTTTTTTGATATAAGAAACTACTGGAATAGAGAAGAAACCCTTGAACTTAAAGAAATTAAGTTAACAAAATAAAAAATAAATTTATATTTTTTATCAATAATTATTTTTGTATAATGTTTATAAAATAAGTAAAAAATTTAAGCAAAAAAAAGAGTAATTATCTATTTTAATTTATAATATAAAAACTTAAATAAAATTAAAAACTTTATAAACTACAATAAAAATAATAACCTAATTTTTTAATACATTAAAAATGCCTATATATCAGAAGATTCTTGAAATATATAAAAATTAAATAAAGAAAAAGGAATTTAAAACTATGATTGATGAAAGACTAAAAAAATTAGCAAGTAACCTTATAAATTATTCTTGTAAATTAAAAGCAAAAGAAAAAATTTTAATAGAAGCAATGGATTGTGATGAAGAGTTTTTATGTGAACTTGTAAAAGAAGTTTATAAAGTAGGAGCATATCCTTTTGTAAATGTTTTAAAATCTAAACTTTCAAGACAACTAATGCTTGGCACAAGCGAGGAAAGGGAGAAACTAAGTTGTAACTTTGATTTGCCAATAATGGAGCAAATGGATGCTTATATATCTGTTAGAAGCAAAAATGTTTTTGAAAATAGTGACATTCCAAAAGATAGAATGAAAGCATATAAGGTTAATTATAGTATGCCTGTTCATACTAACACTAGGGTGCCAAAAACTAAATGGGTAATTTTGAATTATCCAACAAGTGTTGTTGCACAAAATGCAGGAATGAGCACGGAAGCATTTGAGGATTTTTATTTTGATGTTTGTAACTTAGATTATTCTAAAATGGATAATGCAATGACTCCTCTTAAAAATTTAATGGAAAGAACCGACAAGGTTAGAATTGTTGCCCCTAACACAGATTTAACTTTTTCTATTAAAGGTCTTCCTGCAATTAAATGCTCTGGCACGCATAATATTCCAGATGGAGAATTATTTACAGCCCCTGTAAAGAACAGTGTTAATGGCACAATTAAATATAATATTCCAATACTATCTAGTAATGGGGAAAGACACGAAAATATAACCTTAACTTTTAAAGATGGAAAAATTATTAAAGCAACTTCTATAAGCAATGAGAATATAGAAAATATTTTTGATTTAGATGAAGGGGCAAGATATGTTGGTGAATTTTCTTTTGGGCTTAACCCATACATTAAAAAACCAATGTTAGACATTTTGTTTGATGAAAAAATTATGGGGTCTATTCATTTTACTCCTGGTTCTTGCTATGATGAATGCGATAATGGAAATAAATCTGCTTTGCATTGGGATTTAATTCAAATTCAAACTAAAGAATATGGCGGTGGAGAAATTTATTTTGATGATGTTTTAATAAGAAAAGATGGTAAATTTGTGTTAGAAGAACTAAAAGGGCTTAACCCAGAGAATTTAGTTTAAAAAAGTTGTAACAAATTTTGTTAATTAGTATAATAATAAATATAGTAATAAAAAGGAGTTTATTATGAAAGTTAAAATAGGTATAAACGGTTTTGGAAGAATAGGAAGATTAATTTTAAGAGTTGCTTGCGAAAGAGATGATGTTGAAGTTGTTGGTATTAACGACCCATTTATTTCAGCAGATTATGCAAATTATTTGTTAAGATACGACACAATTCACGGAAAGTTTAATGGTGAAGTTGAAAATACAGAAAATACTTTAATTGTTAATGGCAAAGAAATTAAAATGTTTACAGAAAAGGAACCAGAAAAAATAGACTGGAAGGGTTGTGGAGCAGAATATATTGCAGAAGCAACTGGCAAATTTACTAACTTAGAAGGGGCTAACCTACATTTAAAAGCAGGCGCCAAGAAAGTTGTTATTACAGCCCCAGCAAAAGATGGTATTCCTATGTTTGTTATGGGCGTTAACCAAAATGATTATAAAAAAGATATGAACATTGTTTCGAATGCAAGTTGCACAACAAATTGTTTAGCTCCACTTGCAAAAGTTATTGATGATGAATTTGGAATTTTGGAAGGGTTAATGACAACAGTTCACTCTGTAACAGCAACACAACTAACTGTAGATGGTCCTTCTAAAAAGGATTGGCGTGGTGGCAGGGCTGCTACTTATAATATTATTCCATCTTCAACTGGGGCTGCAAAAGCTGTTGGGGAAGTTATTCCAAAACTTAAAGGAAAACTAACAGGAATGAGTTTTAGAGTTCCTACTTTAGATGTTTCTGTTGTAGATTTAACTTGCAGATTGAAAAAAGCAACAACTTATGAAGACATTAAAAAAGCAGTTAAAAAACACGCAGAAACAGATTTAAATGGAATTTTAGGTTATACAGAAGAAGCAGTAGTTTCAAGTGATTTTATTCACGATGCACGCACATCTATTTTTGATGCAACCGCAGGAATTATGTTAAGCGACACCTTTGTTAAACTTGTTGCTTGGTACGATAATGAATGGGGCTATTCAAATAAAGTTGTAGATTTAATTAGTTATATGGCAAGCGTAGATAATAAGTAATAAGCGGAATGTAGCAATATTTGTTTAAAAAAAATTAAAAATTTTTAAACTTAAACAGAAATAAAAAGAGTAAAAAAGATAAGTGTTTTGCTTATCTTTTTTTTATAAATATTATTTTAAATTATTTTAGTTGAATTTTTAAATTAGTATTAATTTTAATTACTTATTTAAATTATTTCTAATTTTTAAATTCGATTTTAGTGTGCTTAAAATATTAATCTTCCTTATTTTTATAATTTGCCATTGTTGTTATGTATGTGTTTCTAAGTAGCATTGCTATAGTCATAGGCCCAACCCCACCAGGCACTGGAGTTATGAATTTGCATTTAGGCGCAACATTATTATAGTCCACATCGCCACAAATAATTCTTGGGTCAGTATCATCCCTATTTATTCCAACATCAATAACAATTGCATCATCTTTAACCATATCTTTGGTTAAAAAATTCTTTTTGCCAACAGCAACCACAATAATGTCGGCTTGTTTAGTTTTTTCAGCTAAAGCTTTAGTTTTGCTATGGCATATTGTAACTGTGGCATTTTCGTTTAACATCATTAAAGCTAAAGGTTTGCCAACTAATAAACTTCTGTTAATTATAACAACATCTTTACCTTTTAAGTCTATATTATAGGCATTTAGTAATTTAACAATTCCATATGGGGTGCAACCCATAAGCCCAGTTTCATCTTGTTGTAATAGTTTGCCTAGGTTCGCTTGGGATAGTCCATCAACATCTTTATTGGCAGAAATTAAATTTGTAAGTTTTTGCTCGTTTAAATGGGCAGGTAATGGCATTTGTAGAAGAATTCCATTAATAGTGCTATCGTTATTTAACCTGTTAATAACTTCTTCTACTTCACTTTCTTTTGCGTTTTCTGATAATCTATAAACTTCCGATTGTATGCCAACTTTACTGCAAGCTTTAATTTTACCAGCAACATAAATTTCACTTGCTGGATTATTGCCAACAATAACTACACATAATTTTGGTGCTGGCAACCCTTTGTTAATTAAATTTTCTTGAATATCATTTGCAAGAGTTTCTTTAATTTTTAATGCAGTTTGGGTTCCGCTTAATTTCTCCATAACTTCATTCCTTTATTTATTGTTTTTTTAGTTTTAAATTTGTATAGCTTTTTATTGTTTTTTAATAAATTTCTGTATTAAAAAAACAACTTTAACACTGTTAATTTTTTATAATAAAATAAAAATTTACAAAAAATTATAAAAGGTTGAAAATTAGCTTTAAAATATATTTATTGTTATAGTTAATATTTTTACATTTCTCGTTCTATGTCTTGAATTGGTTTGCGTTTTTTAACTTGGTTGTTTTGAGAGGAAACAATTGAAACTTGATTTTGATTAAAACTTTTTTGTGTACTTTCAAAACTATTGGTTGAGTTTAAAGTTTCTGCCGACTTTTCAGTTTTTTGTTTGGAACTAATAACTTTTGTGTCTTCATCTAAAATTATGTTTTGAATTGTTTTTTTAGATTTTTCTTTTTTAATGTTATCAATAACCGATTGTTTTATTTCTAAATTTTCACTGACTTGTTGTGTTTCTTTCTTGTTCGATTTACTAATCTCCTGAGATTTAGCGGAGTTTACAGCAGACTGAGTGGTTTTTGCATTAACTTTATTAGAATTAGAATGTTCTGGGTTAGTTAATTTGTTATCTTCAGTTTTTTTGGTGGTTTCTGTTTTAGTTTTGTTTGGTTTGGTTTTATTATCATCTAAATCTAAGGTATTAGCGGTCGATTTTTTCTTTTTCTTTTCATCGAATTTTTGTATAATTTCGTTCTTTAAATTGTTTATAACCGATTGGTTTTTTGCAGGTTGTTTATCTTGTTTGTTTAAATTATTTTCTTTAACAGCTTTAGCATTTTTAGTTTGTGGAAACTGTTCTTCCTTTTGTAAAGGTTTTTGTTTTTTAGTTATATTAGAAAATAAACTTATTTTGCCTTTTTTATTTTTTATTTTATCTTCTAAATTATTAGGGTCCACAAAATTATTGGTATCTACAATTTGGTTGTTAAGAGGTTGGTTGCCAATGGTTTTGGTTTTAGAGTTTGTTTTAATAGGTGCTGATATATTAAAAGTTTCAGAATTGTTTAAATTATTATTTTCTAAGTTATTAGCAGCAATTTTCAAATTTCTTTTTGTTTTTTCTTTTTTGTTTTTTGGTTCAGGTTGTTTGTTTAATTTTTGGGTTCTTATTTGTTTTTCAATTTTTTCTAGTATGTTAATTTTATTATCTTGTTCCTGATAGTTTTCATTTTTAACAATTTCTTTTGTTTTAACTTTTTTATTTTGTTTTTTGCTATCTTCACTAAAAAATAGTTTTAGTGCTTTCTTCTTTTTGCGTTTACTATCGGTAGGTAAAATGCCTAGTGTTAACTTTGACCTTTCAAATTCTTCATCAAGGTCACATTCAGCATTAAGAACTTTAATATTCTTGTTTTGCGCTTTAAGTTGTTTTTCTTGTTTCTTTTCTTGCTTTTTTTCTAACTTTTCAAGTTGCTTATTTATTTGTTTGTTTCGAGGATCTTCTTTCGCATTAAACCGTTCTAAATTAAAATCTATATCAATTTTTTTATAGTTAAAATCAAAAAAGTCTTCAGTTTTTGTAATTTTAATATCTTTTGCTTTAAAATCTTCTTCAATTGGCTTTGTTTGTTCTTTATTTGGTTTTTTTGAATATTGTTTATCTATAATCTTTTCAAAGGTTTTAAACTTTTCTTCATTTATCTTTTCTTGGTCTTCTTTTTTTGCGGAAGGTTTTTGATATGTGCTTAACATAAATTCTTTTAAATTTTGCTTGGTGTTAAGCATTTTAACTTCTTTTTTAACTTCACTATGGCTGGTTAGTTCAACATCTAAAACTTTTTTATAAAGTTTAAAATTTGTTTTATCTTTAACATCGGCCTTAGTTGTTTGTTGTTCTAGCGTTTTAACAAGAACATTATTAAGAGTGTTTTCTAGTTTAGGAGAGGCAGATAAATTGTTTAATTCCTTACTGCCAGAAACTTTTTTGCTATATTCTTTTGTAACTTTTTTACCATAAGTGCCTTCCTTATTTAAATAGTTTAAGGAAGTTACCAATGCTTTTTGATTAACGCTGCTTGCAATTGTGTTTGCAAGTTTTAATGTTAAGTCTGCTTTTGCCTTTGCAACAATAAGGTTGTTAATGCTAACTTCTTCTTTAAAGGATCTCCCATAATCATCAGGATTTGCCTTTATGCCAAACTTAAAAAATATTTCTCTTAAAGGAACAGGGCGATTAGAAGAATACCTTAATTTATAAATTAAAGTTTCGTAATTCTCTTTATGGTTAAGGTTTTCTATATAAATATTTTCAACTAAAATTAATTCGGCATTATTTCTATCAACTAAAAGCAAAAAGTTTATTTGCCCAAATTTAGACATATAGGTTCTTAATTTATATTCATCTCGTCCAGCTTTGTCTATAGCCTTTTCTGTTACACTTATAATAAGTTTAGGTACAGCAATTAGTTCAAAAAGACTGTAATGGTCTATTACATATCTGCCATAGTTATCGTGATAACCTATTCTGCCAATATCGATATATTGTTTTTTTGCTTGCTTATGATATTGTTCAAGCAAGTCTTGCCCAAGTTTTGTTTTAGAGTTTATTTCTACATAAACATTATAACTGTGTTTGTGCGATTTATAATCTTCTGTTTTGGTTTCTATCATAAAAATCCTTTATTACCAAAAATTTAACTAACTTATTATAGCAAAAAATAATAAAAAACTCAAATATATAAGCACTTATGCAAAAATTTTAAGCACAAAATTTCTTTAAGTTTAATGTTGTTGTTTAGCATATTAAATAAGGCAATAAATTTTTTTAAAATATCAATTTAATAAAAAAGTTTTAATTTTTAACTGTTTAGTTAAAATATGTAATAAAATATATTTAAAAAACTGTTAAAACTATTTTAAATATTTCTAAAAAATAGTATACTTAAAAGGTAAATTTATTTGCAAACTTAACAAGAATAAAGTTATGTGAAAATAAAAACTAAGTAGTTTAAATTTATAGTAATAAATAGTAATAAGAAGTTTTATTATAAAATTAAATGGTAAACATAAAAATCTCTAAACTTTAGGGAATTAAAGGTTTTTATAGAAATTATAAAGGGGATTTAAAAAATGAAATTAGGCGTGGTAGGTTTACCGAATGTTGGCAAAAGCACATTATTTAATGCAATAACTCAAGCTGGTGCTGAAAGTGCAAATTACCCATTTTGTACAATAGAACCAAATGTTGGAATTGTTGATGTTCCAGATGAAAGGCTTCAAGTGTTGGGTAAGTTATATAACACACAAAAAATAACTCCTGCACAAATAGAGTTTGTTGACATTGCAGGTTTAGTGCGTGGTGCAAGTAAGGGGGAAGGTTTAGGGAACAAATTTTTAAGCCATATAAGAGAGGTAGATGCGGTTGTTCATGTGGTTCGTTGTTTTGAAGATGACAAAATAATTCACGTAGATGGCAGTGTTAACCCTAAAAGAGATATTGAAACAATTAACTTAGAATTGATTTTGGCAGATTTAGAAAGTGTTGTTAAGTATACCGACAAAGAAAATAAACTTGCAAAAGCTGGTGCTGGGGCAAAAGAGAATTTGGCAACTTTACAAAAAATTAAAAATTGTTTAGAGGCAGAAAAGCCAATTAGAAGTTTAAGTTTAACTGAAGATGAACAAAAATATGTTAATGGTTTGTTTTTACTAACTGCAAAGCCTGTTATTTATGTTGCAAATATAGCTGAAGGTGATATATCTAAAGATATAAATAACCTTTCACTAGTGCAAGAAGTTAAAAAGGTTGCAGATAGTGAGAATGCAGAAACCCTTGTTTTAAGCTGCAAAATTGAAGAAGAATTAATTTCTTTAGATAGCGAAGAACGTGAAATGTTTAAGGAAGAATTAGGTATAACAACAAGCGGATTAGAAAAATTGATTGTGGTTAGTTATTCAACTTTAGGGTTAATGAGTTACTTAACAGCTGGAGAAAAGGAAGTTAGGGCTTGGACTATTGTGAAAGGAACAAAAGCTCCTCAAGCTGCTGGAAAAATTCATAGCGATTTTGAAAGAGGCTTTATAAAAGCAGATATTGTTAAATATGATGATTTAATTAACTTAGGTAGTTATAATTCCGCAAAAGAACACGGTAAAGTTGCAAGCGTGGGTAAAGATTATGTTATGCAAGATGGCGACATTGTTTTGTTTAAGTTTAATGTTTAAATATTTCTAAGTAAAATTATATTTGTGTTTTTAATAATTAAAACTTAAAAAA
>CAJUBT010000031.1 GCA_910584815.1 uncultured Christensenella sp.
TTTCCTAAATTAAATAAATAACATAAAAAAAATAATATTTAAAACACACAAAAAACTATAACAAAAAAGTTATAGTTTTTTTATTAATCTATTTTAAGGGTTATTGTTCCTGTATTTGTGCTATCTTTTGTATCTGTTATTTTTAATTTTATTGGGTTTTCTGTTATTGTTATTATTTCATACATTTCTCTTTCTTTAAGCGTTTCTATTATTTTATCTTTATCTTCTATTGTTATTTTATAGTTACTATACCCTTTCCCATCTTTCTTTATTATCAATATATATCTTACACATTCTATTATTTCTATTCTTTCATATGTATAGGTATATGTAAATTTACCCACTTTCAAATCTGTTTCTTCAGGTGGTTCATTTTCTTCTGGGTTTTTATCTTCTGTGTCTGGAACTGGTGGTTTTGGTTCTTCTTTTTTATTTATTATTAAATTAAAAAGACAATCTATTTCTTCATTTTTGTAGTTTATTACAACATCAACTTTTGTTTTACCTTCTGCAACAGTTGTTATTGTGTTTGTAGCATTGCTAGTTACTAAGTTTTCATTTTCTATTATTATTTCAACATTACTATTATTTTTTAAATTATCTGTTACCGATTTTGGTAGATTGGTTTTATATGTAAGGTCGAAGATATTAAAAGTTTTACCTACTTCTTCAACAATTTCGTTAGGGGTAAACTCAAGAGTATATTCATCCTCTCTTAAATATTTACAACCACTTAACATTATTGTTATTAGAATTATTGTTGCTAGTAACATTAAAGTAATAAACTTTAAAAAAATATTATTATGCCTTTCAAAAACTACATTATTCATTCTTATATATTTCTCTTTTGTTATTTTGTTTTAATATAGGTTTTATAAAATTTTATTTAATATTTTGGTAAGCAAACATTATAGCATTAATAAAAATAAATACAAGACCTAAATTGTAGATTTAAATAGAATAATGACTAAAAATAAATTTATTTTTAGTATTTTGTTTAAATTTGCAACCACTTTTTTTATAAAAACTGTTAACATAATTTATTGTTATGCTTAATTTAAAATAACCACTATTATAAATATAATAATTTTTCATTTAAAATTTCAATGCTTAATATCTTTAAATATGTTAATTTTTTAATTATGTTTAAATAAATTAATTTAAATAATTAAAGTTAATTTTAACTTTAGTTTTAAAAATAACTTTACATCAAAAATTATCATAAAAATTTTATAGTGCTTTAATTTATTTTTATATTAATAAATTAAGGAATAAATAAAATTTATTTAAACTAAATAAAAATTTATTAATTATTTAAAAGCACTGAGAATTTGTTTTTTAAAATAAAATTTATTTTATAAGAAAAGTAGATTTCTATTGTTTTTTTTGTTAGAATTAAAAATAATTAATAGGAGCAAAAAATATTATGGCTATAAATAATGTTTGTAAAAACTGTGGTGGTGAATTAATTTATGATGCTATATGCGGAGAACTAAAATGCAACAAGTGCTCGAGTATAACAGATATACCAGAACAAAACATTAAACTTGAAAAAAAACAATTAACAGACTCTAGCACAATTAAAACAAGCAAAACAAAATATGTTCAGTATCATTGTGCAACCTGTGGAAGAAATCATATTGTTCCAACAGATAGTGAACTTTATAACTGCCCTAGTTGTTGTGATAGTAATCTTACAAAAACAATTAATGTTGAATATATGCCCGATGGAATTATTCCTTTTAGTTTAAACAAAGAGGGTGCAAAAAAAAGTTTTAAAAGTTGGATTAGAACTAAAAGATTTACCCCAAACAAATTAAGCGAAAAAACAAGCAACTATAGTTTTAATGGATTATATTTGCCAGTATTTTTATACAATTTTGATTGTTATAGCGAATATAGTGGTGATGGAATTATAGAAACCACCACTCATATGCCAAATCAAAAAGGTGGCTCTACACCAATAATGCATTATTATAGAGAACGCTTTTCTGGCTCGCGAGAAGACACTTTTATAAATTATATCGACACTGCAACATCCCTAATTTCAACTGAAACATTTAAAAAAATTGCCAATTATAATTATGAAAATATTTGTGTTTACCGCCCAGAATTCTTATATGGTTGGATTGGAAGCGAAGTTGATATCCCTTTACAAAAAAGTGTAGAGAGAACAAAAAACTTTATTAAAAATGAAATAAAATATAGGGCAGAATATCAACCTAAATATAACAGAGTTGAAAACTTTGTTTGTACCACCACCTTTACAAAAAATGAATTTAATTACCTATACCTACCTATTTACAACTGTAATTACAAGTTTAAAAACAAAACCTATAATTTCTACATAAATGGTGTTACTGGAAAAACCTATGGCAAAACCCCAAAATCTAAAGTTAAAATTGCTAGTTTAATGCTAGCTATTTTGGGTATTGTTGGAGTGCTTGCATTTTTAATTATTAAATATTTTTTATAAACTAAAATTTTTAAATTTTATTTTAAATTATGTACAATTATTTATATTAAAAAAATATTAATAAAATAAAATTCAAAAACACAAAAAAACAAGAGCATTTAAAATATGCCCCTGTTTTTTTTATTTACGTTATTAAAATTTAGTTAAAATTAACATTATTTATTATTGTTTTATAATATTTTTTTACAACTTCTGTACTTCGTTTATAAACTTCAGTTACTGGGCTAAGTGCTTTTATAATTTCCTTTTCATCATCAACTTCATTATAAAACAAATTTTCTTTATTTGAAAAATGAACAGTTTCTAAAGATGATTCGTTTGTAAAAATTGACCCCACAACAACATCTTTTATATTATATAACTCTATATAGTTTTTAAATAATTCAACATCTTTAATTGTAATGTTTTTTAAAACTGGTTTTATATATAAAACCGTAGGTATATGGCCTTGAAGTTCTTTAAAAGTTTTAAACCTCTGTTCAATTTCTGTGGTGTTACTTTCAATATAACTTTGTTTAGATATTGTTGCACAGCTAACAAAAACAACAAGTTGACCATAATATTTAATTAAAGGGATAATATCTGTTAATTCATTTAATGAAATTTTTCTTTTTGTGGAAAGTTGAATTTGATTACCCTTTTGTAAAAAATGTTTAATAAGTTTAATAGTTTCGGGCTTATTGTTTTCATCCCAACATTCGCTAAAACAACCAAGCGTTATAAGTGTGCTTGAAGTTATTTTCAAATTTGAGTTTTGCAAGATGTTTAAAACATAGTCTGCACCTACTGTTTTAATATCGTTCCCAGAATTAGAATAGCCCATTTTAGACAAGTAACAATAACAACACCTTCCAGAACAGCCAAGACTTGTGTTTAAAAACACCCTACTATTATCCTTTGAAAAAACATATTCTTCATCTACCATTATAAAAAAATCCTTATTAAATTATAATTTTTTTTCAATAAACTTTTTTTTGAATACTACAAAATTTTTTATTATTCTTTTATTTAAATGTTTAATTAGAAACATATAAACTTTAAAAAATTTTTTATGTTTTAAAACACAAACAAATTATAAAATTTAAAATTAATCTTTACAAATTTTTAATTATTTTAAACTCATTAATAAAAATATTTATAATTAAAAAAAATATACATAAGCATAATATGCTTCTAGTAATAATTACAAATTGTAAATATACTATAAGTTATTAACAAAATAGATAGTTCAAATAAAAAGGTTGACAATTTATAAAATTAATATTAAAATTGTTTTGCAATAATTAAAATTATTAAAATAATATTATTTAACAAAAATAAATATATGGGCTGTTAGCTCAGTTGGTAGAGCAACTGACTCTTAATCAGTGGGTCCGGAGTTCGAGTCTCCGACAGCCCACCACTGAAATTTTCCTAGTAAATCTTATTAAAGATATTACTGGGATTTTTTTTAAATTTAGATATTAACCTTTCATTATCAACTTAATTCTATATTATTTAGAAAGAATATAAAAATAAATAAACTACTTAAAAGTTAAAAGCAAATTTTTTAGTAATAAACGCATTTCAAATTGTATTAAAGTTATAAAAACTTTAATATGCAATTTAAATATTTAATTAACAAATAGAACAAAACACTTAGAAACTAAGCGTAAGTTAAATAAAAAGAAAACATATAAAAGAGAAATTTTTAAAAAAAGCATAAAGGGTAAAAAATTTTTTTTGGAAAATTAAATTTAATTACATTTTTATAAAAAAAAGGTTTAATAATTTTAACAATTTCGGCTTATTGTTCTCCTTCCAACTTTTGCCAAATAACTTATACAACACTAATGGTATAAATTAATTTAAAAATTTTTATGAAATTATTTAATAGGTTCCCCAACCTAGCAAAAAGAAATAAGTTAACTTAATATTTTCATATAAAAAATAAAACCGAACAATAAACCTAGCAATAAAAGCTAAAAAAATTATTAAATAAAGTTAAAACCAAATTAAAAATATTTTTATAATTTTATAAATTTTTACATTATGCATTATAAACAAACTTAAACTAAAATATTAAAATTATAAACCTATTATGAAAACAAATTTTAAATAATAATTTACTGAAAAATCGCAAAGTAACTTTTTTAAATTTATAACTATTAAAACAAAAGTTTTTATTTACTTAGTAGAAATTTTATTATATTATATTTGTATGAGAATTATATCAGGAAAATTTAGAGGAACAAATATACCTTCTCCAAAAGAAGAAATTGTAAAACCAACTTTAGATAGAGTTAAGGAAAACATTTTTAACATTATTCAGTTTAATGTGCCAAATGCAGTTTGCCTAGATTTATTTTGCGGCAGTGGAGCCTTAGGTTTGGAATGTGTTAGCCGAGGGGCAAAAGATGTATATTTTGTAGATAACAACAAACAGAACATATCTATTTTAAAAAAATTTTGTGAAAAACTTAAAATTGATAATGCTAGTTATTTAGCAACAGATTTTTATGAGGCATTAAAAAACTTTAGTAATAACAATGTTAAATTTGATATTATTTTTCTTGACCCACCTTACGATAGTAACTTAGCAGAAGTTAGTTTGCAAAAAATTTTTAAGTTTGGGTTATTATCTCCTACTGGAGTTGTGGTGTGGGAGCACCCCACAGATGAAGAAAATTTAAAATTTAAAACAAAAGTTAAAGACACACGAATTTACGGAAAAGTACAAATAGATTTTTTAGGCTATACAGATAACTAAATTTAAATGTTTTAATTTAACTATTCAAAATCTTTATTGTAATGACAATAAAAAATTGCGCTTTAACAATTAAATTGTGTTAAAAAAATTATAAACTTAAATTAAAAATTAGAACTTAAAAATAAAGTAAAAAAAGGACAAATTTACAAATGTTAGATAAAAAGTATGATTACAAATTAACAGAAAAAAAATGGCAAGATTTTTGGCAACAGAATGGAACTTATAAATTTGATAAAAGTAGTAAAAAACCAATTTACTCTATAGACACTCCTCCTCCAACAGTTAATGGTAAAATTCATATTGGGCATATATTTAGTTATAGTCAGGCAGAATTTATTGCAAGATTTAAGCGAATGACTGGCTTTAATGTTTTTTACCCTTTTGGCTTTGATGATAACGGATTACCTACAGAATTGCTTGTAGAAAAAGAAAAGGGATTGAAAGCCTATACAGTTACACGCGAAGAATTTGCAAAGATGTGTATGGAAACTGTTGAGAAATATGAAAAAGGGTTTAAAGACTTGTTTATTTCTATGGGAAATAGTGCTGATTGGAATTTATCATACCACACAGTAAGCAATGATAGTCAAAAAGCAAGCCAAATGTCGTTTTTAGACCTTTATAAAAAAGGTAAAGTATATTACGCTGAAGCACCAGCACTTTGGTGCACTAAATGTGGCACAGCTATTGCCCAAAGCGAACTTGAAAGTGAAGAAAAAGAAAGCACATTTAACTATTTAAAGTTTTTTATTGAAGACAGCACAGATTATGTTGAAATTGCAACCACTCGCCCAGAATTGCTTTGTGCTTGCGATTGTATTTTTGTAAATCCTAGAGATGAAAAACACATAAACCTAATTGGTAAAAAAGTTAAGGTTCCACTATACAATTATTATGTTCCCGTTTTGAGTGATGATAAAGTTGAACTAGACAAAGGCACTGGCGTTGTTATGTGCTGTACTTTTGGAGACCAAACCGATACTCAATGGTTTAAAAAATATAAGCTTGAACTTAAAGTTGCCATTGATGATAATGGCAGAATGACTGAAATTGCTGGAAAATATGCTGGCTTAAAAACAAGAGAAGCTAGAGCCCAAATTATTGAAGATTTAAAAGAAAGTGGACTTCTTTATAAGCAAGAGCCAATTACTCACCAAGTTTCTGTGCACGAAAGGTGTGGAACAGAAATGGAAATTAAACTTAAAAAGCAATGGTTTATTAAAACTCTTGAAGAAAAAGAAGAATGGATAAAAAAAGGTAATGAACTTATTTGGCACCCAAATTTTATGAAAAGCAGATATATGGACTGGGTTGAAAATTTAATGATGGACTGGTGTATATCTAGACAAAAATATTTTGGGGTACCTTTCCCAGTTTGGTATTGCAAAAACTGTGGAGAAATTGTTGTTGCCGATGAAAAAGACTTACCTGTTAACCCACTAACCTCTATGCCAAAGCACGCTTGCCCTAAATGTAAATGCACTGAATATATTCCTGAAAGCGATATTATGGACACTTGGGCAACAAGTAGTATTACCCCACAAATTAACGCAAAATGGAATGTAGATAATGAATTTTATAAAAAACTTATGCCTATGACATTAAGACCAAACGCACACGACATTATTAGAACTTGGGATTTTTATACAATAGTAAAATCTTTTTATCACTCCAATTCTTTACCTTGGAAAGAAGTTATGATAAGTGGTTTTATAATGGCAAGTCAGGGGCAAAAAATATCTAAAAGTAAATCTAACGCTAAAAACGACCCTATCGATTTAATTAACATTTATTCTGCAGATGTTGTTAGATATTGGACTGCAACAGGTAGCCTGGGTAGAGACATAATTTTTAACGAAGAAAAATTTAAAATAGGTGCAAGGCTTACTAATAAGTTATTTAACGCTAGCAAATTCGTTTGGTTATTCCTTGAAAACTACACACCAAAACAAAACACAAAATTAAAGCCTATGGATAAATGGATTTTATCTAAAGGTAGAGAAATGCAAAAAAGATTTAACGATTATTTTGAAAAATACGAAGTTGGGCTTGCAATGAGCGAACTAGAAAACTTTTTCTGGAACTTCTGCGATAATTATATTGAATTGGTTAAAGTAAGGTTATATAACCCTGAAATTTATGGTGAAGAGGCAAAAGAAAGTGCACAATATGCTTGTTACTATACTCTACTTGAAATGCTTAAAATGTTTGGCATTTACCTACCTCATATCACAGAAGAAATTTATCAAAACACATTTAAAGCAACTCAAAAAACAGAGTCCATTCACAATATGCAATTAACAAATCTACCAATAGATATTGACAAAGACTTAATAAAAAAAGGTGAAGAAGTTTGTGATGTGGTTTCTCAAATAAGAGGGCTTAAAACCGAAAGCAAACTTTCGCTTAAAACCAAAATTAAAAATGTAACAATTACAACAAATAACAAAGAATTTTTCAGAACTGTTGAAGATGATGTTAAGGCAGTAACTTCCGCCCTTGAAATTGACTATAACGAAGGCAATACAAGTGTAAAAATAGATGGCTTTATTGTGGAAGAAAAGGCATAAATAATTCTTAAGTTAAAATTAAATATATTAACTTTTTAATTTTATTTATTTAACATATAATTTATAAACTACATTTTGCAAATTTAAAATTAAACTCAAATGCAGCAACCAAAACTAACTAAATTTAAAATTACTAAATATAATTATGTTAAAAAATACTTTTGAAAATATGTTAACTTAATATTTGTAACATATAAAAGTTCATAAAAAAATACTATCTTTCACAAAGGTAGTATTTTTATTTTTTTAAAACTAAATGATTTTATAAAGCCTATAACTAACACAAAACAGGTTGGATTTGATTTCCTTTAACTGCCTCTTCAATAGTTCTCTCAGTTAGTTCCCACTTTGCCATAAGAGATTTTGGTTTCTTCTCAAAATTATCTTGATGAAATGGAACAAAATAAACATTTTTGCTGTTCATTAAAGTTGCAAGGTTTGGCATACTAAGCCCTAAGCCATCGTTTGTGGCAATAGCAACCACAACAGGTTTGTTGTTTCGCATTATTGCCTTTGCAGTCATAGTAACTGCATTATCGGTTATTGCATTTGCCAGTTTGCTTAATGTATTACTCGTGCAAGGTACAATTGCAAAAACATCTATCATATTGTTTGGACCAAGAGGTTCAGCCGTAACAACAGAATTTACCACAGTATTTCCTGTTAACCTTTCCAGTTCCGCTATCAAACAATTTGCCTTTCCAAATCGGGTATCGGTGTTATAAACCATATCGGTAACAATGGGTATAACATTATGCCCCCTATCTACCAAACCTTTTAAAACTTCTATTGCATAACTATGTGTACAAAACGACCCTGTTAACCCAAAACCTATATTCATATTTTTATCTCCTTTTTTTTATTACAAGTTGTTTTTTCTAATAAAACTTAAATTTAATAATTTGCTTATTGAATTTTCACTTATATACAATTTTTTTTAGAAGTAACCAGCCACAAATAAACAAACTTTTAGCATTGGTTTTACCTAATAAATTTTAAACCATTTAGTAAAATTTTATTGAAATACTAACTTTTAATTTGGTTAATAAATGTTGTTAGCATTTGCTAACATAAGTTTTAAAATAAAATGCTTAAACTTAAGCATCTATTTTATATTTAAACTTTAAAAATTTATATTCTTTCTAATAACTTCTTCCATTAAATTTGCTGCCGATTTATAAGTGTGCCTACTTGGCAACCTAGGGCAAAGAATATAATTAAATTCTTTGGGGTAAATATTTTCTAAACATTTAACAGAGGCAATTTCAAACAAATAACTTCCCTTGTTAAGTTTATGTTCATCACTATTTTTAAATATTTCTGTAGGAATAGTGTTTATAATAACATTATAATCTTTTAAATTGTCTTTAAAGGTTTGCCAAGCAATGCATTTATTATAAAAGACCAAGTTATTTTCTAACTCCTTAGCATCAACTGTTGTAAAATTAAAATTCAAATTTAGTTTTTCAAAAATTTCTCCAAGTGCTTTTGCAACTCTCCCACCACCTAAAATTAAAATATTTAAATCATATAATGAAATTTGAGTGTTGTCTAACAGTTCACACAAAAAACTTTCAGCTGTTAAATTTGCATTTTTTAAAACAAAACTTTCATCTTGCATAAAATTAATAATTTTAATATTTTTAGTTTTTAAAACTTTTTCCACATCGTTTGCCACATTAAAAGTAAATAGTAAAACATCATTTGGTAATTGCTTTGCTTCAACTTCACTTAATTTATATGCTGGAGAAAGAACAATAACACTATTAACTTTTATGTTTTTAATATTATCTGAAAAATTATATACAGAATAACCAAAGTTAATAAATTTTTCTTTCAAATATTCTAACCTTTTATCTGCCAAATCAAAATAAAAATTCATTTCTTTCCTTTTATCTATTAAAAAAATATCCAAATTAAAATTGATTTATTAAATTTAACAAAAATAAATGTATAATAATTAAAAAGATATTTATATTCTTAATATATTAAAATTATTCTTACTAAAAACTTAAAAAATTTTTATTAATAAATTTAAAACTTTTATTTTACACCATTATGCCCTTTCTAAGATAATTCAATAAGTATTTTACTTTTTAATAATAACATAATAAAAAACAAAAATCAACTTGTTAGCAATAACTAACAAAAAAAATAAAAATTAATATATGTAATATTTTTATTTTCTTTATCATACAATACACTTGACAAGCTAAATAAGCTTTGATATAATAATTTTGTCACAATTAAAAACGCATATCGCGGGGTGGAGCAGTTGGAAGCTCGTCGGGCTCATAACCCGAAGGTCGCAGGTTCGAGTCCTGCCCCCGCAACCATTTATTAAAATATAAAACACCAATTATAATAATTGGTGTTTTTTGTTGTTTTATGTTTTAAATATTTTATAATTATTATATCTTTATCCTTGCATATAGTTGACATTTTTTACTTCATTCCAAATATTTTTTAAGAGTTTTTCATTTATATGTGCTTTTTGTTTAAATTCTTCTACTGTTTTATAACTTTGCATGCAATCATAATTTTTATCTTCAAAGAATTCTATGCCTTTACTTGTATTACAAACTCCATAATATTTATTATTATGCCAAAATTCCATTTCGCTATACATTTTTAGTCCTTCAATAAAGTCATCAAAATCTGGTAATAATTTTCTACCTTCTTTGAATAAAATTTTTGCTTTATTTAATGATAATAAATTTGGATAACTTACTTTATTAGGATTTTCTTCACAAAATTTATCTAAATGCCAACCACAATTTTCACAATCACCGTTACCAAATTGGTCTATCTCTACAACTTTTTCACAAACATCACAGGCTTTTAAATCTATTTTTTCATACGGGTCATCATATTTAAAATGCTTAAAGTCATTTTTATTTAAGCCAATAACATTTTTATTATGTTTTTCCCATTTAAAATGTGCAAATTCTCTCCAACTTAAATTTTTAGTCCATTCGTAAGTAGTAGGCAAGAACTCTTTTATATTTCCAGTCATACTCTTAAAAGGTTCATCATAACAAATAACAACTTTTGGTTTAATTTTCTTCATCATTTCATTATAACCAAGCATAAACGAATGTTCATCATTTTCACGATAATAAGTGCATACTGCCACAATAGAACCTTCCTCTATACCATCAAAACAAAAATCAAAAGTTCTTTCATCTCCCCAACTAACAGTAGGAATAACTTTTAAACCTTTACTCTGCCAAAAAGCCCCACACCAACGATTTTTAAAAATACTTTCAATTTGCAGTGCAAGTGGCATATTTGTAAATATACTAAAATCGGGAGAAAGCAAGCAATAATATTGACTTAGTTTTTCAAGTTCTTCTTGAGCATCTTCATAAACACTAGCAAACAACCAATCATAAGTAAAAAAGTGTATTGTTTTATCTCTATTTTCAGTATCTTCCTTCTTTGAATTAACATAACTTAAAAACCTTATTTTTTCTACATCTATATCTTGTTTTTTAATTATAGGAAAATCGTATTTACCATATGACTGGTTATAATATAAGAATTCATTACGAACTAATTTCTCTTTCTTCTTATCTTTATTTATTTCATAGTCTGTTTTTTCTTTCATATCATCTCCTTAATTAAAGTTTTCATAATCTGGACTTAAATGTTCTGTTCCTCTTTCGCCATCTTCCCAGATATGGTCATGAGGGAATGGGTATGGTCCACTATGCGAATAATCTCTATTTCTTATTGCATTGCCATTATTATCATACCATCTTTCTTGAACAAGTTTTCCATATCTATATCTTTGAACTTTTGAATTTGGTTTACCAGTTTTCTTTAAACTTCTTTCTTCTGTATTATTTGTTCCATGATTTGTTACGCCACCTGATCCCATTATATCACCTCAATATTAAAATTTAAATAATTTTTTAAATTGTACAATTAAGTGTAATATCAATTCTTATAATTTTCAATAATTAGTGCCATTATTTTTTAAGTTCAATATAGGTTTATTATGGGCAACCATCGTAAAAGCAAGACCTTTTTGGCTCTTGCTTTTTATTAATACAAGGGGCCTACTTACATTTTACTTTTACTTATTTTCAACAAAACTAACATTTTGCGGAAATCCTAAAGATTAAAAAATTGTATGCTTTCATACAAAAAAAATAAAATGTAATAAAAAATTTTTTATATTTAAATTACAAAAAACCACCAAGTTATTTGGTGGTTTTTTTGTAACAAATATTATTTTTATAAGCAAAATAAAAATGAAGATTTTATTTAAAAATAAATTATTTGTTATTTGGTTTGTTTGGTTTACGGGTAGTGGTAGGTTTTGCTTTATTGTTAATTAAATTGCTTGGATTTATAGGCGTGCTTTGATTGTTTTGATTATTTAAGTTTGTATTCACTTCTCCTGCGTTATTTATTGGCGAATTTACCATCCCGTTCTGATTTGGATTTATAGATTGATTTATAGCATTATTAACATTGTTATTTTGACTTATGTTTTGTTGCATAATGCCATTAGAATTTATGTTATTGTTAATAGCATTTGGATTTTGAATTATTTGCGTTTGCGAAGGTATGTTTATGCCCTGAAGGTTTTGGTTATTAGCATATGAATTTTGCATTGTGTTTTGATTATTATTTCTAGCCATATTAGCAGAGTTTGCAATAGAATTTAATTTTTCAATATCTACTGTTCCCTGACTTGCTTTTTTAATTTTACGATTTTTAATAAATTTTAGAATTAGCAATATTATTATAATTAAAACTATTAAAGCAAGCACAACACATATAATTATTATAAACACACTATTTGATGGCATAGTTTCAATTAAGAAGGAACCTATTTCTAATTGAATGTTACCCACATCTCCATTTGCGGTTTGCAAATAATCGTTTAATAAAACAAAATATTCATAATTTGCTGCTTTAAAATATATTTTAACATCTTTTAATTTTTCTAATTCTTCACCTTCAAGTTTAACACCATTTTTAAAGAAGCCAACAACCTTATATACTTTTGAAACATTCTGAACACTTTCATAGTTCTTAGAGCCAATAGCATTAATAATTTCGGTTTTAAGTCTGTATGTTTCTATAACTAGAGATATACCTTCTTCAAAATAATCTTCATTTACAGCAAAGAATGGAGTGTTCTCTACAAATATAGTTTTGGTTTTTGCATAGAATCTTACACTATTTGGAGTTTGGAAGTAATAGTTTTCTTCATCTCCGCTATTTAAACGAATTCTAATTTCATAATTTCCTGCATTTGAGAAATCGTTAACAGTTACATCTTTATCTAATAAAGTTATAACAACTGAATATCTAGATTTATCTAATGCAAAGGTTTCTCCATTAATAATAACTTCAACTTGAACTGGTATTTGAGTGCTTGCACTAGCAATAACATCTTTACTGTTATTTTCAACACCAAAGGTTACTTTTACATTATAAACAGCACGAGGTTCTATTGTTCCTTTAATTCTTTCATAATTTAAGTTATCGTTTGGTATGAAAGTATATGTAATTGTATTACCGCCAAGTTTTAAACTATTAATAGGGGTGAAGTCTATTATTCCTTCTGTAGAAAAATCTAAATAAGGTTTAATAGATTCAGGAGTTAACTTATCTCCTACAAAGAAAGGAACCTCAATATCTTTTTTAAGTTCAACTGTAGGAGTTGCCTTTTTAATTACAAAGTCGTAAGACAAACTTCCGCTATAGTTATTTTTACCCTTAATGGTGAAACTTGCAGAACTTGTTGCTAATGTGTTATCGTAATATTCAATGTCATAATCTGTATTTTCAACAAGGGCAACACCATTATAAGTTAAAGTAAACCTTGGCTTAATTTCTTCGCCAGTATAAACAAGTTCATCTTTTGAAACTTCAAGCATAAAGTTTTCTAATAATTTTGGAGAAACGATGAAAGAACCAGCTTTAGAACCAATAATGTTTTTACTACCATTTTCAACAAGAGTGAAATTTTTTGTGCCTACATCAATTAAGTATCTTGCTGAAGGGTCTGCAAAAGTTATACCATAGTCGTTACTATCTAATTTAACATCCCCAATATAAACAATTAGGCTATCTATTAGAATTCTTCTTAAACTTGACCCTGTGAAAGTGCATTCGTTTATTGTGAAATATTCGTTAGTAAAAGTAATTACGGCATCTTCAAGGGAGATTGGTGTAATTTCAAAACTTGCTTCTATAGAGCCAGAGAAATTTCCTTTTCCCGAAATGGTTATAACATAAGTACCCACATTTCTAGGATTTCTTAAATAAGAAATTTCAAAATCATCATTTGTGAACTCATAGGAATGATATTCAAAAGTAATATCTTTTAAACTAAGTTGAATTTGTTCTTTATTATAACTATGTGAGGCAATGGATTTAACCATATCGTTTGTAAGTCTTTTTCTTAAAATTTCAAAAGATTTTGTGGCAGAATCTGCAAAGTTGCCATTACCTTTTAAAGTCATTGTAGCATTGCCTGCATTTAGATTATTAGAATATTCTAAAGTATAATCGGTACCTTCATTAAGTGATAACTGAGCACCATTAAAGTTAACTTTAACAGAAGTTATAGTTGGTTCTATACTGCTGCCTGTAAATTCAAAACTTGTTTCTGAGAATGTAACTTCAACAAGTAAATCTTTCAAACTTAAAGATAATGCTTCTATTTCATAATTAACTGTTACTGTGCCTTTATAGTTTCCAATACCACTAATTTCAACACTAAATTCACCAACATTTTTATAAGGTAAACTTGCATCGGCTACACCGTTTGTTCTTGTTATAGTTATAGTGTAATCGGTATCTAAAACAAGCTTGTTTGTTAAATAAGTTAAACTAAAGTTAGGTGTTTGATTAGAACCATTATAAGTAAACTTGCTTTGATATTCACCATCACCAAAACCAAGTACGCCATTTGAGATATCTTTTGCTGTTATTTCAAACTCTACTTCTTTTGTTCCTTCAAAGTTTTTGTTTGTTGCTTGTAATAGTATTACTG
>CAJUBT010000032.1 GCA_910584815.1 uncultured Christensenella sp.
AACCTAAAATGAACCACCAGACTATTTTGCATTTTAATATTACAAAAAACCACCTAACAATTAGGTGGTTTTTAAATAAACATATAGCCTTATTAAATGAGTTAATTTTTTCAAAGAACCTGTTTTTCTATAAAATAGAGTATACTAAATTAATTTAAAAATAAACCTTTTATTTGTATTTTACATAAAAATAACTTTTGAAAAGTAAATAAGAATTGCTAAAAGAGTTTAGATAATGCCTAAAAATGAAAATGAATAGTAGTAAAAAATTTTAATAAAAATATTAATTTTAATTTTTTTATATAAAGAAAATTATTTTTAAGAAATAACTATTATATGAATTATTAGTATTTTAAATTGTTTTACATAAATAAAATTATTTAACTTGGAATAAATTTGTATTTATTTCCTGCTTTTACTAAAATTTAATATTTTTAATTTAGGTTATTAT
Source organism: uncultured Christensenella sp. (assembly GCA_910584815.1). Taxonomy (GTDB): domain Bacteria; phylum Bacillota; class Clostridia; order Christensenellales; family UBA1242; genus UBA7862. The sequence goes on from CAJUBT010000032.1 coordinate 452, forward strand.
TTATCTTTTAATTTTTTAACATCCTGCACGCAAACATCTATTTGATTTTTAGCATTTTGGACACTGTTACCATCTTCCAATTTAATTTCGGTAGTTCCAAAGTAGGCATATAGAGTGTTCCTTTTAATAGCAAACTTTATGTAAGAACTATTACCAGCACCTATAGCTAAATTAAATTTGTTTAATTTCACTTTTGCTTGAGGTTGCTGTAAAGCATAAGCTTTAAGCATATTAAAATATTTTTTTTGCTCTTCAGGTAATGAATTAAATGCTTCATTAAATTCTAACCTTTCAAGATTAGCTTTTTCAGCTATCTCCTGTGTTTCATTTCTTTTGGTTAATTGTTCTATTAATTTTTCGTTTTCGTGTTGTTTTGTTTGCTCTTTCAAATTTTCAACTTCAGTTTGTTTTTTTTCTAGTTCTGCCTGACTTTTTGCAAGTTCTTGTTTAGTTTTTTCAAGTTCGTTTTCTGCTCTTTCTTTTTTATCTTCTTCAAGTTTTTCTTCAACTTTTGAAATTCTATCTCTTAATTCCTTTAAAAGTTCTATATATTGAGAGTCTGTTTTTTGCTTATTGTATTCAAGCACTTTATTTTCAAAACCCTCTGCTTCCTCTTCAAGTAATATTTGTTGTTTTGCTTTTAAATTGTTTGAGATGTTGTTAGAAACCGCCTGTTTTGCTTTTGCGTAAATTTTCATTAAGTCATTTATATCATAGTTTACCATATCTTGATTGTTAAATGGTATCCAGTTAGGATTGTTTGCAAAGTTGTTCATTAAAAATTGCATTAACATATTTTCTACTCTTGCAAGGCGAGCATTTTGGTTTCTTTCTTCTTGACTAGCAAGATTAAACTTTGTTAAAGTTTTAACTTGTTCTTTAAGTTCTTCTATTTCTTTAATTAAGTGACTATCGTACAAACTTGGATATTGTGGTGGAACTGGAGTATAGTATGGTGGCATTGGATAAGGCATTGAAGGATAGGCGGAATTATTTATTGAATTTGCTTCATCAAATTTTCCATTTTTAAAACCATTTTGAGATTGCAATTTTGCCTGTTTTTTCTTTTTAATTATTTTAAGAACTATAACAATAATTAATAACAGTATCAAGCAAATTGCGGCTATTACAAACCAAACCCAATTTGATTTAATGAAATTAGAAACTTTTTCAAAAAAACTTAGTGGCTTTTTATATTTAAATTCCGATTTTAATTCCTCATAAGCTTCGTTTTGGGCTATAAATTCGTAATGCTCTGAATCTTTTACTTTTACAGTTACGGTGTAACTTTCGCCCTCAACAAAGTTTTCTGGTTTAACCTCTACATCGTCGGCATTTAAATATTTAATTTCAATTAGGTTATTGAAAGTTGCATTATCTAAAACAAAATTCAAATAACCTTTTTCGTTTTCTTTCCACTGCCCTGTTATTTTAACTTTAACTATAGACCAAGACAAATTAATATCTTCATTTTGCTTTCCAGAATCTACTAAAGTTCTATTATCCCAAAAAGTGTTAACTTTATCTTTTAATTCAAAGTTTACTGAGTTAGTGCTAATATCAGTTGCTAAATAAGTTCCTGTTACATTTACCCAATCTAACCAAATGGAATCGTTTGTCCAAACATTAATTGTTTCACCTTTCCATTCGTATTCAGTTTTAAGACTTGGTGCAACTATTGGTTTTTTATCTATTGTAAAAGTAACTTCCTTTTGAAGACCTTTTTCTCCCCATAACCAACTTGCATTAGCCGATTCTTTTATTTTAATTATGTAAGTATAAATTCCTGCATTAGTTTGCGACATAATGTCTACATCTGCAATAGAAGCAGTTTCAGAATTATTTTTTAACTCTATTGTAACATAGTCTAAAATATTTGAAATATAAGTGTTTGTTACATTATCTCGAATTCTAATAACTATTTTATGGCTGTTTTTATCGTAAACAATGTTAGTAACACCAAATATTTCTGGGTTATCTAACACAACTGCAGGAGCTTCTGGGTTTTGCCCAGTTGTAAAGGAATATTCTGTTGTGTTGGTAAATGCAACATCATCGTTTGCATCTAAAATGACTACATTAGCAAACCCTTTTGAGTTAGTGGAAGTGTCTTTAATAGAAAGTCTTGCAATATATTTTGTGTTAAAGGCTAAATCTTCCTTTAAAACAATGTTTGTGCCAGTGCTATCGTAAATTGTATAGTTATAAAAATCTTTTACATTTACATTTGCATTAGCGGTTACACCTTCAACTGGAATAGCTGTGTTACCATTTGGGGTAAAAGTCCAATTAGTGGTTAATTTAAGTTGAGTAATTTCAAAATAATGTGCGTGGTTATAAACCACAAATTCATCTACGATTTTCGAAGTGTCTGTTTCATCAAGGTCTTTAACGAATATAACAGCAACATATTTTCCAGAATGTTTAGGTTCAACTTCTATGCTACTATCATAATTTCCTAAATCATCTACTACAGCATAATATTTTACTTCATAAGTTGCTTTACCTGCTGAAACTAAATTATTGTATTCTACATTATTGCTTGTTATATTAACGCTTTGAATTTGCCCGTTATAAACAAGCAATGTATCTACAGTAAGTTTAATTATGGCTCTTATCCCACCAACATTAAATTGCAATACTGCATAATTAATAGAATCATCGCTTACATTTTTAATTTTATAGTTTTGTTTGTAATTAAATTGAGCATCATCGTTAAGCCAAACTTTTGCATAATAAGTTGTTGGCAATGTTGTTGAGCCAGAACCTCTTTTAAGTTCCATATCAACTGGGTCTATTTCAACATTGCAAGAACTATCGGTATAATATTTTAAAATTAGTTGGTTTGCATAAGTTCCTATTGCAGTTGGTATTCTAAGGTCAATAGGGTCTCCTACCTTATTTTTAATTGTTTTAACCAACCATAAATCTGCGAAATTAGAAACTTGTATTATAGCTTTATTTATTTTAAATGCGTGAGTAAGTGTGGCACTTCTTCCATTACTTGTAATGCTAATTTCTGGTGAATTTGTACTGTTAATAAAAATGTGGTTACCATATTGAGTTAAACCCACTGTGCAAATAGCTGTATAATCGCCAGCATTGTTGCCTGTGTTATTTGAGTAAATGGTTGTGTTTGTTAACCAACTTGGCAAGTTTAAAATTGTCATTGTTTTATCTGTGCCATCGTAATCGAAATTTTGTGCCCAAACAAAATTGCTTAAATCGCACTCTATTGGAGTTATGTTCCAAGAAAATGTATAAGAAGTTATAACATCGTTTTCAAAGCCGTAACCTTCTTTTGGAGAAAGCACTGCTGTAATTGTATAAACTTGTGAATTGTTAGAGTTTGTTTCTACAGTTCTACCTGAATAATAAACTTTAACACCTGAATGTAAAAGTGTTGGATTCAAACCAATTGTATATTCATATTCATTATAAGGAACTGAGCCATTTGATATGTTATCAAAGTTTACAATGCCTGAACGAATGTTAGAGTAAGACCAAACAATTGTTATATCTTCTTTTTTAATTAAGGAATTTGTTATTAAGAAATTCCAATTACCCATATCGTTTACAAGGTTATAGTTACCATTAACAGCAACACCATTTTTTAAGGCAATGCTTAGAAAATACTCTACACCAATAGGAATGTTTGTTGTGTCTACGGCAATTATCATACGAGTTTCGTTGTTAGGGTCTAGGTTTATATTATTTTCTGGAACATATAAAACTTCACTTCCTCCAACTTCACCATATGTAGCATCAAACTTAACTGCATCGTTACCTTTTATGCCATCTACATAAACTAAAATTTTAAAACCTCTTTCGCCTTTAACCCAACTGGTTTTTGATGCTTCATCTATAGTAACAACAAGGTCTGCTGGTTTTACAATTAATGTTATTGTTTTTGTGGTGGAGGAACTATCATCTGCCCATTGCGTATTTGTTGTGTCTGCAAGTTTTACATCAACGGAGAAAGTTCCAAAACTTGTTACACTATATTCTCCTGTTGATTGTGAATATAACAAACCTGGGGTTCTGCTACTATCGATAACTGAAATTCCAGACAAGGAATTGTTTGAAGCATTGTTAACTAATAAGAAAACTTGCTTTGAGCCAGAATAAAAAACATTTGTGGTTGAATTGGAAATTTCAATATCTGGATTTGAATTATAAAAATACGGAATAGAAATACGCTCTTTTGCACGATTAAAAGCAGTTTGTCCATCGTTTGTTAAAATATAATTGGAGTTATCGGCATTTTTTAAACTTGCTCTAACATACCAATTACCTGCTGTGGTTGGTAAGGTTTCCGACCAACTTCCTCCTGCTTTTTGATATTGCAAAACAAATTCTGGCGGAGTATGAAATTCACTATCGTGACTATAAATTTCTCCGCTAACACTTGAAGCTAAAAACTCGGAAACTGTTTGATTTTCACTTAAACCAATAAGTTTACCATATTCATCGATTTGAAGTTGAGAGAATGAAAGGGGTGCTTTTTTTATGTTCACTGTTACAAGGGTTGTTCTTGTTGTTTCTGGCAAGTTATAAAAAACTAAGTTTTCATTGTTTAATTTAACTGTGAAAACATAAGTTCCCGCATCTATGCCCATATCTCCTTCAACACCTTCAACACTTATGCCTGAATAGAAGTTTTCAAGGTCAACTCTTTTGCCATTATAGGTTGTTGAAAAAGTTGTGTTTACAATTCGGCTTTGAGGAACCATATTTACAACTGGATTATTGTTAATGCTAAACTGGCTAAAGTCTACAACAGCACCATTATTAAAATTCCAAATATCAGCATTTAGCCCTATTCCAATATTTGATTGTGCATTAGAAATTAGTTCATTTGAAGAAGAAAAATTTGTACAGGTATCTTTTTCTGATATTGCTGGATGTAAAGAGGCATATGAACCAGAAAAAACCATATTACAATTTGTTTGCGATTTTATTCCAACTATTCCTGCAAAGGCATAACCATATTGTTTGTTTGAAATTGGTCCAAACTTTGCATCTACATACACATTAGATGCACTTGCGTTTGCAGAGTTTGCAAAACCCATTACTGTGCCGCTACCACCAACAACATTAGAGGTTATGTCCATATATCCCATAAAGCCATCAACATTACAAGTACCTGAAACTACGGCAATAACTAAACTTGAATGAATATAGTCTGAATCTAATTTATCGCTGTACATAGCAACAAAGTTATCATAAAAATAGGCTTTCCCAATTTCTTGAGAGCCAACAATACCTCCTGCTATAACATTAGTTCTGCTACTATAACAAGTAATATTTATGTTTACAAAGCAACGATAAGCAATGAAATTATTACAGTATAAAATGCCTACAAGCCCTCCTATTCGAGTTTCAGGGGCAACTTGTTGGTTAATGTTTCCTATATTGCCTTGCAACTGGCAATTTACAATATTGGTTGTTCCATCGGCATAGCCAACAATACCGCCAACATTATATTTTATATTGTTTGTTGCAGTTGTGATGTTTGAATAGTTTATGTTTTCTAAATTTAAATCAGCAATAGTAGCTGAGGTAGATTTACAAAATAACCCTAGCCCGTTTGCTGTATGGTTGGTTGAACCTATTTCTTCATAATTTTTTGTTGTAGCATTATAATAAACCCAATTATTGCAATTTACATTTTTTATGTTGTTACCCATTCCATAAAAAGTTCCATTAAAAATTGCAACAGGGTGAAAATTTATATTTTCAAAATCTAAGTCGGCACCCAAAACAAAATATTGTTCAGAGCCAAAATCAACAGCTACTTGCTTAACAAATTTATCCCAATCTTCAACTGTTAAAATAACATAAGGGTTTAATTGTGAGCCAAAGGTTGCATTTGAGTTTACTGCTATTGTTGAAACATCACTTGCTTCTGTTCCGTTTTTAAAGTTATCAATTTTTGTGTGGTTAGTATACTGATAAACATAACCATCAACAAAACTTCCAAGAGAGTTTTCATCTCTATAAACAACAGCAGAGTTTGTTGAAGCATATGCTTTATTATTTTGTAAACTTGTTTCTTTAAAATTTGTGGTTAAAATACCTATGCAAAGCATAGCAACTGCACAAAATAAAAAAACTGATACTTTTTTAAAATTTTTTAAAAAATTCACTATTAACTTCTCCTTTGCAAAATACAAATAAAAGTGAATAACCCCTATTATATTATCTTATATAAATATATTATAATACACAAAACAACTTTTTTTTCAAAATGATTTAACTATATAAAAAATATTAAAAAAATTAAAGGGTTCAATATTTAATTTTTAGCAATAAAAAATAATATTTTAAAACTAAAATTTATTTAAAAAAGCATTTAATATTTCATATTTATATTTTTTTAACTTTTATTATTTTAAATACAACTATAAATTTTAAACAAAAAATAAAAAAGATACCACAAAATTTGTTGGTATCTCCATTTATTTTCAATTAGTTAACACTACATTTTCACTTAAAAATTAATAAAAGATTTTTTAAATTAAAAAAATTAAAAATTAGTAAAAAATTAATAGTTAACTAAACATAATTTTTATAGATATTTCCTTTCCTACTTTTTTATAAATTTAAAATAGGAACGAATTTTACAATTAAAATTTTATAACAATTAAACCTGAATATTTCTGCAAAATTTAAATTAAAAGAAGTTATAAGCTATTTTTTGCATCTTTATTATAAATAACTTGAAGCACTTCATCGTGTTCACAAAAAATATGAGTTTTAGATTTTCTTAACAATATGCCATCTTCTTTAGCAAGGTAGCAAATGTTTTCCTTTTTTAAATTAGCACTTATAATTTCAAAAAGTTTTTCGCCTTTTTTAAAGGTTTCACCTAAGTTTTTGTAAAAGTTTACTATGCCACCACATTCTGCTTTAATGGAAGTTGCATCTGTGAAAAAAATTTGTTCTTGAGGCTTTATGTTAATAGCATCTATCATTTTCAAACTTGCCAAAACATTTAAAATTCCATTTACAACTTGTTCTGTGTTAGTGCTATTAACTTCATCGTGTGCTCCACATTCAATTGTTATGCTTGGAACATCTTTCAAAGTTAATTCGTAATCGAAGCAATGTTCATATTTTTTTGGCATACCGCAAAAATCGTTAAACCTGATGTTAAGGTTTTTTATAAAAGGCATTAGTTTTAAACTGCTAAAAATGGTATAAGGCAAGGCGTTATGGGCTGTGTGTAAATCTAATGTTAAATCGGCATCTTCGCACAAAGTTAAAATTTTATTTGCTATTTTACTGTTAACATCAACATCTGTACCATAATATCTGTTAAAATCTTTACCATTTTTTAAGTTAAACTTTCCCACTGTATAGGTATAAGCTTTTTGCTGCCAAGACAAAGGGTTTGCAAAAGGAACAAAAATAACTTTTCCACTTTTTAAATTTTTTTGTAGATAACTATAAAGTTTTTTAATTATTGGCAAAGTAACTTCTCCCCCGTGAACTCCGCCTTGAATATATACAAGTTTACCTTGATTTTCGCTATCTAGGGTAAATTTAGTAATGCTAATAGGTTGATCAAGTTCGTTTGTTGCAACACAAATATCTTCTTTTGCATTAATCATTTTATATTACCTTTTTAAAATTATTGTTCCATTGCATTTGCCACATCTACAGAACTACCTTCTAACATAAAAGGTTGTGTGTTTATATTATCAGTAACTGCACTATTTTGTAAAGGAACTTCCCCTTGTTTTACAAAAAGTTTTTCATACAAAGCATCAGTTACCGAAACCCATTTTGGTTCTAAAACAGAAATTCCATCTTGTATGCCAAAAGGTTCAGAGCCATCTTCGCTAAAACCACTAATTCTTAAAACTTGAGTACCTTCCACAATTTCCTGACCTTTTGCTAAGCTTACAGAGTTTATGGCAATAAAATTTTCTGCATTGTCTAAATCTATAGGCACTTCTTCAGTCATTTCTCTTGGGGAAGATAAATCCCATTCATATTTACCACTTTCATCTCTTGTAACCCTATAAACACCTTCGCCTAAATCTACTTTAGAAATGTCTGGTTTATCTACTCTTTTTCCCATAAGTTTAATGTAGAAAGGACTGCTAATATGAGTGGAAGCATCGTATAATTCTCTTGAATTTTCTTTTACATCTTCCATAAGTTGTTGAATGCTTTGGTCTGTAAAATCAGCATAATTTTGTAAGAAAGCTATTCTTTGAATGCTTGGCAAAGAATGACTTTCGTTATTTAAACTTGCTGCTTCGGTTGGACCTTGTTGTCTATCATTAATTTCGTTTATAAAAATATGTCCATCTTTTGAAATTATAAGATCTATGCCAAACAAACCAACTTTACCACACATTGCCATAACATTGCCTAACTTTGAACCTATTTCATAAATTTCATCTAAAGTTTCTTTTGGATAATGATAATTAATTTGGTTGCCAACGCTATTTGCATCTAAGGTGGTAAGGTTTTTATCTCCTACAACTTTTAATGTGCCAGGTTGAACTAAACAAAAGGTGTTATCTGCATTTAAACCAGCCACTCTACCTCTTTGTAAAAGCCCATCTAAAGTTTTGCTAGAATATCTACTTTCTTCTGGCAATAATTCCCCCTTAAAAGCGCCCATAGAACTTTCATTTGGAATTAAATTACCAGCACACATTGAAACATTGCTATTAACTCCCTCAACAAAATGTGCCACCTTTATGTAACCTCTTTCTGTTTGACAAGCTTTATAAAAATCAAGAAAACTATTGGCAATTATTGTGCTATGCCCACCACCAATATCGTTAACATCTGGGCCACAAGCTTGAACAACAACTCTACCACTTTCATCTTTAAGTTGCTTATACATAAGTGCTAGTTCTATGCAACTTTTTTGTTCTGTGATAATTGTGGAAGGAATTATATAATTTTGCAAACCAGCCTTTGTTAAAATATCTGCTAAATTTGTTTTTTCTTCAAAAAAACTTGATATGTTCTGCTCGTTACTTCCAACAACATTAACTCCAAATTGTTCTTTTACACATTTTTCCCAAAGTCTATCACCCTCTAGAACAGAATTGTAAAGTAAAATTGCAACATCACCATTAATGCTAGTTTTTGGAATTCTGCTTAAAATGGCATTTATGTTTTCTTCACTTTCATCTAATCCAGTAGTATCGTAAGGCATTGAAAACTGAGGAACATTATCAAAAAATTTTTTACCAGGGCCACCGCCTGCCATTACAACTTCAACGCCATTTTTAGCTAAGAACTCAACTGTGCTTAAAAGTCTTGTTGGATAAAATGCAGGTGCTAAAAATGTTACACCTTGCTTGTTATAACCCTTAGCACAACGGTTAGCTAATTTAATTGAATCTCTATAAATCTTTAGTAAATCACTCATTTTTCCCTACCTCAAAAAAAATAGTCATAAATAAGTGCAATTACCCATTTATGACTATTTATATAAAACTACCATAAATAAGAAAGCACTCCACAAAGAATTGTGACAGTTTAATACATATTTTGCATTAAACCAACCATTTTATTTCCTTAGCTAAACTAAAATGATTTCGGCGATTTTTCCTTTTTAATTTCTAGTTGAACTACTAAGACTTTTAAAGAAATTATACTCTTAAAAATCGCGCCTCTATCCTTATGCAAGTATGATACATTAAAAAACGCATTTTGTCAATGTAGCAATTTGTACAAATTTATTTTTTTGAGTTTTATATGAAAAATAATTAATTTTTTTATTAAAATGGTGTTAAACACTATACAATAAAAAAACAACTAAATTTGTGTTTAGTTGTTTTTAATGTTTAAAAATACAATTATAATAACTTTTAAAAACTAATTTTAATTTTATAAATTACTTAGGCGGAAAAATTTTGCTTTTAATATATGGCATTTTTAATGTTTTAATTTGATTGTAAACTTTGGCAGTTTCATCTTTAATAAAATTAACATCTATGCCCTTTTCTTTCATAGCATTTAAAATAATTTCTGCAACCTTAACATAATCGTTTTTATATTCTGTGTTTATTTTTTTCCAATTTATTTCTTTGAAATATTTTATAACTTCTTTATTATATTCAATTTCGTTAGATAGCATCATAATTGCAATTATTGGGTAACCTATAGTTTGCTTCCAGTAAGACATATTATCGTTTGAAACATAAGTATTATCTGTTTTTGTTATGGTATAAAATTTAGAATAATCAGAAGAGGTTACAAAAAATTTATCTTGCTCTCTTTTAATTCTTTCATCAGCAATTGCACTATAAGCCTCGTAAATTTTTTCTATTATAGGAATATTATAATTTGGCATTTTTAATCTCCTTAAATATAAAGTTTAAACAATTAAAACTTTACTTTTGATTTATATATTTATTATAACATATAATTTAAAAAAACAAATAACTTATTTTAATTAAATAATAATTTAGGAAAATAAATTAAGTTATAAGCTTAATTTTTATGTTTAATTCAAACTTAATATTTAAGATATAATTAGTTAAATTATTTTTTAAAATACAATATAACTTATAGCAATAGTTACTAAATTTATGTTGTGTTATGTTAAAACCTTAAAATTTATGCTAGTTATAATGCATTTACACTTATTAAGTTGTGTATTATGATTTACAAGTTTTAGCATATATATTAAAATGAACTTATTAAATTTTAAATAAGGTGTTTTATGGAACAAAAATTTTTTACAATAAACGATGACTTTGAAAGTATTATTAAAAAACACATTAAAGAAGTTAAGAAAATTACTAGAGTTGAAACAGGCTGGACCAATTTTGTTTTTAAAGTTAATAATGGAAAAAATAATTATTATTTTAGGTTTCCAAATAACGACCATTTCTCGTTATCTATTATAAAAGAATTTGCATTTAATAAATATATTAAAGACAAAATTAAATTAAGAATACCTAATTTGAAATTATATTATGATGACTTTTCGCGACCATACACAAAACACCTTGAGATAAAAGGTGAAAGTTTAACCGACTGCTACGATAACCTAACAGAGAAAGAAAGACTAGTTTTTAGTAAAGACATTATGAAACTTTTAAAACAATTTCAAAGTATAGACTATAGGAAAGAACAAAACATAAATTTTGAAAAAGTTTCAGACTATCTTTATAAAGTATTAAAAGTATGCTCTGATGAAGAAGATGAAAAATATCTTGATAAACTAAAAAAACTTGAATTAAAAAATATGACAATTTCCCACGGAGATTTAAACCCTGGTAATTTAATTTTAAAAAATAATAAATTAGTTGCTGTATTGGATTTTGCTTTTTCTGGAATTTCAAATGAATTAGCAGACTTAACACGATTAGTAGGGCGTTTGCCAAATAGTTATAAAAATTTGCTAATTGAAAATTATGAAAAACTTTTTAATGTAAAAATTAACCCAGATGATATAGAAGATTTATTAATTCTGTGGCGGAATATTGAAGAGAAATATATAATTTACCTTAAAACAAATCATACATACATTAAACTACCTAACAAATTATAATATATAATTTTAAAAAAAATAAAAAAACATCATCATTCCTTTTTTGCCATATAAGCATTAAAAATGATGATGTTTTTTGTTAATAAAAATTAAATTAAATAAAATAAAAAAACTAAAATTTACAAAATTATATTTTCAATTAAATATTTAACTTTTTCTTCTCTTAATAAATCTTCATTACTAAAATTATAAGAAATATTTTCTATTTCGTTAAAGAACACTTTTTCTGCATCTTTAAAATTTCCATCATATATTGGCTTTGGAAAATAAGCATTCCAAATTATAACTCTTGTGGCTGGAAAATTTTCTGCATAAAATTTTACTGCTTCTTTAAGGGTTGTGTAAAAAAAAGTTGTTGAAGATTTATAAACAATTCTTTTCCCCTCAACGCCATTTAAAAGTTTTCTTTTTTCTATAAAATGGTTACTAATTTCAATATTTACACATAATAGTAAGGTTATGTAGTTATAATTATTTTTAATTAAAAATTTATTTATAAACCCTTCTACTCCGCTTGATAAAAGTGTTAAATCTAATAAAATATCATACCCATTTTCAATTGCCAAAGCAAGAGATATTAGAAGGCACCTTAATGCAAAAGAGTTTGTTATTTCTCTAATTTCATTCTTATCACAATTTTTTACAATTTCATCGTATTCTGGGTGCAATGCTGCAAAATTTCTAACTGCAAAAATAATAGGATTTAAATTATTCTTGCTAAAAAAATTGTTGCTAGCGGGAAGAAGTTGCGTAGTTTTTCCACTTCCACTTTGACCAGCAAGCCTAAAGCAATGCTTATTTTTTGTTTTCCCTGCTGTTAAGTTAGAAAAATTTTTATAGGCTATATTATAAATTGTTTCACTATCTATTGTGTTTTTCCAAGGGAATGTATCTATATGATTACATAATTCACAAAAAATTTTACTAAATTCCATTTTACCTATCCCTAAAATTATGTTTCCTTTGTTTTAATTTTAAAATTAATTAATGTTTTAAATATTGTAATTTTTAAAATGTTTTATTTATAAATTTTGTTTTACCAGTTTCTATATACTGCAAAAATATTTATTATTAAAATTCATATAGTTTAAACTATTTATTGTTCAAAACTATTTCCAGTTGAATTTTCTAGTAAAGGCATTTCCTGAAATGTATCACTTGTTGTAGAAATTCCAGTTAAAGAAACTTCTCTTTCACCTTGCATACTATCATTTACAATTCCTTGGCTAAAGTTAGGGTTTAACTCTCTTTTAATACTTTCAATAGAAGATTCATAAACATCACTCTGGGTTTCACCTAAAATAGACTTAGCTCCCTCTAAAATTTCTTCAACACTTGGCTTTGAAATAAAGTTGTTACTATTTTGGTTTTGAATGCTATTAGCAACCGAACTTGCAAGCGCATAGCCCATAACTTGCGAAACTTCATCGCCATATTCTACGCTTTCATCGTTAATGTATTCCCAATTTTCATTTCTGCAAATATGTTCAATGGGATGTTCGTTTAAATTTTCTTTTACAAGCCCAGAAACTAAAACTGTTGCAGTGTAATCATCTTCTTTAAATGCAACTGTTCCTCCACAGGTTTCTCCCCCTGTTTCATTTGCTAAAAATCTACCTACTACTTTTGAACCTTTCGGACCAAAAAGCATAATTCTGTCTTTCATTGAAATAACTTGTAAACTTGGTATGCCAACATTTTGATAAGGGGCATAAGATACTGAAAACATTTGGTCAATAGCATCATTAGCAACTTCATCTTCAATTCCCATTTTCAACATTTCTTTATAAGTAACGCCAACAATAGAAGAAATTTCTTTTGCACCATAACAATGTGAAAAAAATGAAATTTGATTAAAATTTTTAATTATTTGCTCTTTTGGTAAAATTGAACCCTTTTCATCTACACACAATGGCAAAAACATATTACTAACAAAATGTAATTTTTCATTTTTTGTTAAATAACCTTTAGAATCTCTTTCTTCATTTTTGCCATAGCCAACACCAATAAAATCAACATCATCTATAGTAGCAAATTCTTTTTCTGTTGTAGGAAGTTTTGCCCCTACCAGCCCCTGTGCAATTTTACACATAGCATTTGCATCTCTTGCCGTTGTACTTACATTTCCACCAAAACAAATCACTGTAGGTTTTGTTATTCTAAATAAACTACTAGCCAGTGGTTCCCAATGCTTTTCACAATTTAAATTTCTTCTTCCTAAAGTGTAAGGTTCATACTCTCCCATTAAAAAACATCCATTCCTTTATGGAATTTATTTTATACCATAAATAGAATTTTAGCAACTTTAAAAATTTTATTAATAATAATGAAATTTAAAAAGTTGAAACCTTACTTAATTTTTAAATTATTTTAAATACCTTAATTTTATAATTACTATAATTTTTTTTATCTATAATTATCTTTTTATAAAATTCTTTTTCTTTAAAAGATAATTATCTTCAATTTTTGATTTTGCGACTTTTTGTGATTTTTGATTTTGCGACTTTTTGTGATTTTTGATTTTGCGACTTTTTGTG
>CAJUBT010000033.1 GCA_910584815.1 uncultured Christensenella sp.
ATGTAATGTGTTACTCTTATATTCAGTAGGAGTACACATTTTTTATTAATAGGTTAAATAAGCCGGAAAGGTCCAAGCAGTTCGATTCTACAGCCGGTAATTAATTTAGTGGGGTAAACAAAAAATGGTAGATAAATATACAAGTGAAATATATCATGATAATTTTATTGATAAAATAGATTTTTGCGGTATTGGTACAGGTGGCAATTCATATATAAGTGTTATATATAAAACAACTTATTCTCATTCATATTCTTGTCGTATAAATAATACTATATCAGAATTTGAAAATATGGTTGGTGGTCCATTAGCGGCATTTCCTTTTCCTGGAATGGAAAATATTTATATAATTTGTAATGCTAATGGTAGATTAGATAATTTAAAATGTAATATTTATTTGAAAAAAATTGGATTTATACCAGGCGATTTACTTGTGACAAAAGTAAATAGATATACAAAAGTACCTATTAGTATGACTCCAGAAGATAATTACAATGTTTTTAAATTTTTAGAAAGTTTTCAATGTTAGGGAATAATTCCCTATTGTGCTAGTAAAAGTATTAGCGGTGCAATTCCGTAAACTAGCAAAAATAAATTTAGTGGGGTAAACAAAATGGCAAACGAAAAAAAACAAAACAATGAAGTAATCGTATCTGAGCAAGACTTTGAAAAAAGTCAAAATGTGGAAGTGGAAGTAGCAGACATAGAATTTGACAATAAATTTTATGTATCTCGCAAACCTATTGCAAATCTTTTTTCAAAAGAAGGCAGACAATTATACACGTATGTTGTTGAAGGCGAAATTAAAAATCGTCCTGCAAAAGTGTTTATTGAGCCTTACGACGTTCGTGGTTATGATGCCTTTGAATATATCTTTGGCGAATCTGATGTTGCAGAGTTGGTCATTAAAGAGACTAAAAAAAGAGATTTTTCAACCAACAGAATTACATTGTCTCAAGAGTTATTTATAAAAGACGATTTGGGCCTTGTAGTAAAAGTTAAATGTAGCGCACAGTCAGATAGAGACATTTTGCAAATGTTGATTACGTTAATGCGTAGAAAACAAGTTGAATAATGATTTTATTGGACGAATATTTAACAATACATAAGAATGCGTTTATTAAATCATTAAACAACAATAAAGTTGCTTTAGATTTATTAAGCAGTCTTAGGGGTATTGTTGGAAAAATACATAATCATGATATTGATTTAATAAAGAAATTTTCAGAGTTGAGAAAGTATTTAGTAACGTCTGATTATGAAAAAAAGCATTTTATCAATTTATGTGATGCAGTGTTTAATATTCCTAAAAAAAAGGTCCAAAGGTATTTTTCTATTGTTGATAACATATTACCTATAACCTTTTTTGAATGGGAAAATTATAATTATTCTCAACTTGTTGAAATTTTACCGCTTGCAAATATCACTTTCAAAAAGTATTTGAAAAATATCAATACTGAAATGTCTTGTAAAGAAATTCGTAAGTACGTTAAAAGTATTTTAAATGAATCTGATAAAAAAGATGAAGAAGAAATATTGAAACAAGAGACTGCTCCAGATATTGACGTTTCAAAGTTTGCTTTGAGAAATGCTTTTGCTAAAGCGATAGAAAAATTTCAGTATGATAGACAAGACGTTAATGTTGTTGTTAATTATATAGCAGAACAACTGAATATCGATATTGATAAATTGTTTAACAATGTTGGAGTTTGATATGACTAAAAAAGAAAAAGCAGCATTTCGTAAAGGTTGTATTTATATGGAACGTAAATTGCGAAAACAAAAATATAAAGCATTTGATGAAGGTTTTGATGCAGGCGGATTTTTGTTTTTGAAAAATAAAACTGAAGAACAATGGGACGAATGGGGCTACCTATTACGAAGATATGATTATGTAGAACGTCATAAAAATAAATAAGGCCTTATATAGGTAATGATAGGCTACCTAGTAAAAAACTTAACCTATCACCATTTAAGAAGATGCTTAATGCGTATAGTTAATTTTCCGTTTGAACGTGTTGTTATTTTGAATTTTTTTTAAAGCATCTTCTTAAAACAACTAAAGAGTGTACATTGAATTATTGTAAATCTGTTTACCATTTATAATTAAAAAAATGTATGCTCTTTAAATTTTTATATCTGAGTAATAAAGGAGATTAAATGTCAAGAAGAAAGAAAAAAACAAGAAAATATAAACCACGTAACGAATTTAGACGCAATATAAGTAAATCTGCAAAAGGTCATTTTGATTATATCTTTGGAGAAACGGATACTCATTATAAATCATTAGGGTTAACTACGCATCCCCAAGAAGAAAAATTTAATTATCATGAGTTAACTGAAAATCCTAATCCTGAAGATAATCGCAAATCATTTTTGAAATTAAATGTTAGAAGTACCAATAAAAAATTTTTTGATAAAATTACAAAAGATAATTGGAAATTTTCTAAAGAAGATATGCCGGTTGTTAGACATATTATTAAAAAGTATAAAAAAAGTACCAATAGAAAACCAAAGAATTGGTACACAAAAAAAGCAAAAAAAAATAACAAGTAGACTTCGTAAGTAACTTGTCAAAGCAAGCACCACCGAGTAAAAGGATAAAACCTTTATGCCGTACTTATTATTAGATTTATTATACATAATAAATAAAATAAAGTCAAGTGTTATTAACAGAAAAATTTAAAAATAAAAAGGAGTAACTAAAAAAATGAAAAGTAAAAAAATAAAATATTTTTTAACTACTTTATTAGTAATTATTTTATTATTTGGTTTATTAGCCGGAATATCATATTTTACAAACGGTTTTAAGGATAATCCATTTAATAAACCAGGTGCGGATGTTCCGCCTGCAGGCGATACAAAAGAAATAGTAAGTAAAACTATTGTCAGTGAAAAATATGGAACATTTGAAATACCTGTGAATAGTATGCTTTTGTCAAATACAACAAATTGTACTATTTTCACTGATTGTACAGATTTCAATTACATATTTGATATTGAGTTAGAAAAAGCGAAAAAGTTATATTCAAGTGTATCTGACGCGTCAGAGTTAGTTTTTACTTATGATAGTTATCATAATTTAACGTCTGATATTTTAGCGGGTACGGTTTTTAATTCTAATTATATTCATTATTTTAAACCTGAAAATAATTTTGTTAAATATACATTTACAGGCGAATTTGAAGAAAATGAAGATTTGAAATTGTTTTATCCAATGTATGTGTATAAATCAATGCAGTTAGCATTAACATTGCCGGGCAATTCTTCTGTTTTGCAACAAATAGATGTAAATTTTTATTGCAAAGAAATGTTAATGTCTTATTCTAATGACGAAAATACAAATACAAATTATTATTTTTTGGCTGTAATAATTTCTGATAAAGGTTGTCCTTTGACTGATTATATATATGAAGAAATTATGGCAGATTCAACTACTCAAGTTGTATATAATTTTGCTTAATAAAGGTGGTTTTTATGTTTAACAAAAAACAATTTATTAAATTTGATAAAAATGATATGAAACTATTGGCAATTATTGCATTGCTAATAGTTTTTATGTCAATTGTATTTTCTTTAATTTTATTACCAGTTTATGCGGAAGAATATACTGAAATAGACATTAAAAATTTTGATAGCACTAACATATTGGACGATTTAAATTCTGCAGAAAATTTTGATATAACGCAGTATCCAATAGATAAAAAAATGGATACGTTTATTGTTCAAAATGTTGTAGAATACTGCTATTCTTTTGATGAAAATAAACGTTCTAATTATGCAGTATATATTTATTTGTATAATCCGTCATTAATTGAGATAGATACAACAAGTTATGATAATAAAGTACAATTGGCCGTTGGATATGATTCTGAAGGCAACCCTAATGATTATGAGAAATTTTCATTAAAATTTTGTTCAGTTGCAAACGATTCAAATTATAAAAGATTATTTTATAAGTTTAAAATAGTTGATAAACGCAGTGCATCAGATAATAAAACTATTGCTGAACGTGTAAATAGTAATGCTCGACGTTACGATATTAGTGGTATAGAATTATTTGCAATTGATAGTGTTTTAGCGAAAGAATATCCGGTAAATAAAACATATACATATAGCGGTTATGCTGCAGGTTATGGACCTGACGAAACCGCTGAATCAACATTGCAATGTTATGCAGAAAAATTGACTACTTTAAAGTTAAACGTAGAGCATACTTTTTATAGAACGTTGACGTCAAATAAAGGCGCAGATTTTCAAAATCAAATTGACACTGTTTATTTTTCTGTACCAAATGAGTATTTTGACAATTATGGAAAACTGCAACGTATTAAGGCAGAATGGTTTGAGTATAAAACTAAGCCTATAGTTGTTACTAGCAATGAAGATTTTTATAATAAATCACAGGAATATATTGCTAAAAATATAGGTAGTGATTATAAAACTGATATTGGATATACAATTAGTACGTCTATGTTCACTTTTACGTGGAATAGATTTTATTTAATTAAACCGGACGATATTAGTAACACAACTATATGTCCAATATTATATTACATGTTTCTTTGTGATAATATAGAAAAATATGACCCTTATGTTGATTATTCAGATAATGGTGTTACAAGTAATGATTTGTATAATTATATATTAGATTATAATAAAACTTATTCTGATGGGAAATTACCTATAAAAAATGGTTTTATTAGTGCAGATTTATTTGAGTCAGATATTGATGATATACGAAAAGTTAATAATGAGTTTGGAAAAATTCAAAATGGATATTGTGTTTATGACTTTGATTCTGATTTAGATTTAAAAAATTTAGGGACATGGCAACAAACTAATCCTACTTTTATTGATAATATTAATAAATGGGGATTTTGGGATACATTGTTTGGAAATATTCCAAAGGAAGATGCAATAAAGGAATTGTCCCCGATAGTTACATTTGATTATAGCGATTTAACTATGAGTGCTGAAGAATTAGTAAACAAATATTATATTAATATAAATGACGTTTCTAAGTTTAAAAGTTATGCGTCTCGAGCAAGAATGAATGACGAAAAAGTTATTTTATTTAGGTTTGCAACATCTGATTATTATTGTGCTGAGTTATTTTTGCAAAAGGGGTTAAACGGAACACAAAAAACAGGACAGGCTTATTTAGCACAAGAAAGTGTGTTTTTGAATTTTGATATAATTCAGTTAACTTTTTTGAATAAAGATAAATATACAGTAATTCCTGTAGTTTCTTCTCCAATTGATATTGTAGACGGAATAACTCCCCCAACAAGTATAAAGAATGATAATAAGAATATTTTTACTATTGTATTGACAGCATTGATATTGTTTTTTGCATTTATAATTTTAGTAAAAGTTATTATATGGCTTTTTAAAGTGTTAGTAAATTCTCCTGCTAAAACAAATACAAAAGGTAAATTTAATAAAAAAGAATACCGACAAAAAGGTAAAAAGGAGTAAATATGACTATGATAAGAAAAATAATTATATCAATAGTATTGGTGGCATTGCTTGTGGCTGGTTTATATATTTATAAATACTCTGATGGGTTTTCTAATTTTGGCAAGTTTTTCGATAATATTTATGATAAAGTAGATAAAAATATAGAAACAACTGCTGTGTCAGATACGACTAATAAAGATAATAAGTATATTTTTTATAATGAAAATAGAACTTTATTTGACGATAAAACTTATATATCATATAGGCACAAGTATTCTCAAGATTTTAACGATTTAAGTACTGATTCATTATATTACTTATATATTGATGCACGTTTAACAACTAACGGAGAGTTCGTTGATTTTTCGGTATATTATGGCGAAGAAACTTTTGACAATGGAATGAAAATTGAGATAACCAAAATAAATAATGATTTTGAGAAGTATCGTTGTAATTTTGGTTTTGGAGAGTATATATATACTCCGACTAGCAATAAAGAATATGAATATGAATATATTCAAGATTTTGATATTTCTGTAGGTGAATATTTTTTTTATTTGGTTTTTGATAGCAAACAAGAAAAAATAATATTATGTCATTATGATTATTTAAGTACGTTGCGTCCAAATGTAGACTATTTTGAACAAGCCTTGAAATTCCCTATTCTAATCATTGATAAAAATGATGATGCAACTAGCAATGCTTATGAATGCTTAAGCAATTTATTTGATAATCGTGAAACACCATTTTTGTACAGGTCAGGTATTCTTTCTCAAAATGAAAATATTTATAATGACGTATTTGTTAAAGAATATTATAAATCTTCAAAATTTCTTGATTTAGAGCCACGTCCGGGATATACTTTTAAAGGTTTTTTTTATGATGAAGAATTTAGGCAACCTTATGATGGTATTCCTGTTAAGCCTGTTGAACAACTTTTTCAAAAATGGGAAATTAATAAATATAATGTAATATTTGATAGCAGAATTGAAGAAGATTCTAATATAGATTTAGTCGAAAAAATATATACGCATGGAGACCAATTAGATTATATTCCTGTTCGTGAAGGTTACGATTTTGTATGTTGGATAAACGATGCAACAAATAAAGAGTATGTAATTGGTCCTGTTACTGAAAATTTGTATTTGCGTGCAAAGTGGGAAACTCATAAATTGAAAGTTACATATTTAGACGAAGACGAAAGTTTTTTATATGAGCAATTTATTGAAATTGGTGGCTTTGCTACTTATGTTCCTAAAAAAGTTGGTTATAAGTTTGTAGGCTGGAAAAATTTTAATGATACACCAATTTTTGACGAAGAAACTACATTAACTGCTACTTGGCTTGCTGCAGAATGTAAAGTAACTTTATATATTAATAATAATATTTATAAGGCTTATCAAGTAGGCTATGGGCAGTCTTTAAATGATTTTTTGAAAGATATAGGTATTAGCGAAAAGTATATATCAAAGTATGCTTATTCGGACCTTACAGGCTCTAATATAGCAATAGACGAAATATTACTTGAAAAAGATATTCGTATTGATATATCTGATTCTTATATAAGAAATAAAGAGTTTATTTCAAGTTTAAATGAGAATAGAACACTTATTGTTACTTGTGGTGGTGTATTTATTGGTTTTATAGTTATATTTTTTATAACGTCTATTTTTGGAAAGAAAAAACGTAAAAAGGCAAAATATGCAAAAAGAAAATAAGTTAAGTTCATTTAAAAAAATTATGATTTTTTTATTAATAATATTTATTATTTTAATAATTTCATTATCTATATTTTTTATTGCAAATATTTGTAATAATAATATATCTTTAACTTATGGTAAATATTATAATGACGATTACGTTGTTACCGTTAGTGATAAAAACGTAATTATTCAAACTAATAAATCATTAATTAAATATCAAATTGATAAAATTGACAAAAATATTATTTTTGTTTCCGGTAATGAAATTACCGATTATATTTTAATATTTAATGATACTACTCTATATATTAATTGGTTGCAGGAGTATATATATTATGTTGAATAAATTTTCTGCATTTTTGAATAAGCATTTAGCAAGTATACTTATAATTTTTATAAGCATACTTGCATCTTATTTTGTTTTTGCAGAATCTTATATTTATCTTTTTAATAGTGTTAAGGAATTTTGTTTGCAAATTGCATTACTTTTTTGTAAAATTTTTGGGATACAAAATAGTATAAGTGTCCCGATAACTGATATACCAGAAATAATTATGCCGACGTTGCCGTCATTTAATGGTAATTTAGATAATATTATAGTTGAAAGTTATTCTCTTATAGACATTAGAGCCAAAATATTTATATCAATGTTTTTAACTGGGACAACTTATAAATTTTTTGGTTTTGGTTTATTAAATTTTTTATTTAAATCATTAATTATTATTATGTATTTTATTGCTCCATTAATATATTTATTATATTTAGGTATTAAGGGATATTTAAAACATTATTTTGATATTAATAATGATTATGAAAAAGTTAGTAAGCCATTAAACTTGCATTTAAAATTGGAAAAAAATTTATATGTCCCAATATGGAAATTTATAAAAACTAATTATAATTATTTTAGGAATAGTATTTATTATAAAATTTTTATTGTAATCATGTTATTAAATTATAATGTTATTACATTATTATTTGAATTATGTACTTACATTTTGAATTATTATTGCACGTTTAATTTTATTAATTCAGCAATGGTATATAAATTATTATATTATTGTAAACCGATATTAAAATATATGCCATGGTGGTTAATTGTAATATTATTAATAAAGAAATTTAATAATATGAGATTTGAGAGAGCGAAAGAATTTAGATACCATTATGATAATCGAAATAAAGGTGTAATAAAAAAATTGGCCACATTATTTTTAATAAAAGGTGGTCCTGGGGCAGGAAAAGATTTTTTGGGAACAGACATTGCTCTCACTCGTGAAACAATGTGGAAATATGATACAAGCAACTTAATGTTAAAATATGATACAATGTTTCCAAAATTTGATTTTTTAAAATTAGCATTGTATGTTGAAGAATTATTTAATAATAAAACTATAAAATCTTTAACCGGGTTATCTGCTCATTTTAGGACCCGAAAAGCATTATTTGAAATTAAATCTAAAAATACATGGTATCCTAAAGATTTGGATTCTGCTCAAGAACTATTGTTTGGTTATGATTACAATAATGAGCCAATGGAATATTGCGACGGAATAAAGTTTATTTCATTGTTTAGTTGTATTGAAAATTATGCTTTAAGTTATTATATATATTTAATGCCATCTACATTAATATCTAATTATAGTGTACGTTTAGACAATTTTAAATTGTCTTTTGGAAATATGGTAAAGCAAATGAATGATTATTTTGCGATAACTCCGGAAGAGTCTCGTTTTTTTAGTCATTATTCATTAATTATGAATCAAGACGATTTTAGGCTTTTTAAAAAGTTGTCTCCAGATAGCAAAGGTGTATTTGAATTTGGTAATGTTGTTTGGACTGAAATTGATAAAGATTATGGAAATATGCTCGATACACAGGACCAAGAATTATCTGATGCAGAAGCAAATTCTAAAAATGATGGTTTGACTCAAGATTTTAAATTAATACGAAGCGCTGCAACAATAGATAATACTTTGTTTGCTAATGTATCCGGAACTGCCCAACGTGATATGAACGTTGGTATTAATATTAGAGATATATCTGATTCTTTAGAAATTTTAGAAAGGCATGATATTGAATATTGTTATTTATTTGGTAATTTTGAAATGAGATTATTTGAATGGATAACAAATAAATATAAACCTTTTTATGAAAAATTTAAGATATTCCGGGGCGATAATAATTTATTTATGTATTTATTTAAAGTTCTTTATAGTAAATTATATCGTTATTTTGATAGGCTACAAAATGAATATGGATATATCAAGTATGATATATTAAATGGTAATAAAGAATATGAATATTATTCTTTTACAAAAAAAATGTGGGCCTATCGTTATTCTACTGACGTTAACAAATTATATTTTCGTAATAGAATTTATGATAGTAAAACAGGCATATTAGATATGCGTTCATTCGAACAGGGTGCAATAACACCTAAAGAAATGGCTTTTGTAAATAGTTATTTCTTTAATGATTTATATAATTTGAAAAAAAATAAAAAACAACCAATTAAAGAAACTAGTAAAAAGTCTGATGGTTTAACTTCCGTTCAGCGCAAGTTTTTAAATAAAATGTAAAGGGGTGTAATATTATGTTTGGAAATCTTTGTAAAATACATAGGGATAAAACTCATTTTATTGCAATTAAACATTCACCAAATTTGGTGCTTAAGAAAAAATCTACAGTAGATATTTATCGTAGTATATTTGACACGGCATTTGAAGAATGTTTAGTGTCAGGTAATGTTATTCTTAAGAAAGAACATATATCTTGTGTTTCTCGTGAAGATATTAAGTATAACAAAGATACCTTTGATTATATAAAGAAACGTTTTCAGGAGTATAATATTGAAAAAGAAGACGTTTATTTTATTAATAATATTAACCGCAGATTAAATTCAATATATTTGCGGGAAAAAAGGTTTATAAATAAAGTCAATTTTTATTCTGAAACAAAGTATTGGAATTATTTTGTTACATTTACTCGTGACGATAAAAAGTATTCAAGTTACGAAAGTTGGTTATCTGCAGTTAAAAGAACTTTGTCAAAATTTGCTTATCGACGTGGTTGGCGCTATATTTTTGTACTTGAAAAAGGTGTTGAACACGGCCGGGAACATTTGCATGGCATTGTTCATATTCCGCAAGGTCAAATGGTAGGTTTAGTTCGCAAATGTGATTTGGGATATAATCATAAAATGCATTGTAAGCAATATGCTAATATTAATTCATTTTTTGAAAAGTTTGGTATAAACGATTTCAAAAAAGTTAACTATCTTGGTGGCGCGACTTATCAGGATATTTTACGTTACATGACTAAGTATATGAATAAGTCTCCGGAAAAGTTTATATATTCTCGTGGAGTTTATGATACAGTTGAATTGTTTTTAACTGACAGTCAGTTATTGCCCCCAACATGTAAATTTAATGTTCTTCACTATATAGTATCTGAAGACGTAGATATATTTTCTTCTTTTATGAATAGAGATGCCGTAGAATATGAACGGCAGTTTTATATGGTCCGGTCGAAAATCAGTTTTATGATTTAATGTTTTTATGTTTTTTTTGTGAGTTTTAAGCCTATTTTTAAGATAGGTTATTTTGCGTTCTACAGGTGTATAAAAATAATTGTTAATTTTAAAGAAAAATCAACGTAAGCGAATTAGCGGGTTGATTTTTCTTTTTTTATTACAATATATTTTAAAAAAATATTCCATAATATACAATAAAATATGATAAAATTTGCAATTAGACGATACATAGTACCCGGGTGCACTTGTGCACCCGGCTTGTTTTAGTACTAGGTATCGTCTAATTGCCTTTGCTTTTTTTTGACAACTTAAAGGATACAAAATTGATAAAAAAAATTAATTTGTAAATGTAAATTTTTGAGTCGACGTCGACTCGTTTTTTTTGTAAATGGACCTAAATGGACCTTTTTTAGTATTTAGTATTTACAAATTGATTTATAAAAATAAAATTCATATAGATTTTTTGTAAAGTAAATAAAAAAAATCAAGGAAAAATCCTTGATTATAAAGTAATTATTTTACAAATTTAGTTTATTATAAAATACATATTTTAATGTAAATTAAGTTTTGGTTTTAAAAATGCTTTTATATCAGTTAAATCATTGTCATCCATAATTATTACTGTTTTATTAAGTTCTTTATATATTTGCATTGCATATTCTTTGTTTTTTAAATATGCTTTAGTATTAATTTCGTTGTACTCTATGTATATATCGTAGTCTGGCAAATAAAAATCTGGTTTCAATGTTTTATCTTTTCCATTTTCTTTGTAATAAATTGGTTCTTCATAAATTGCACGAACTTTTTCTCTAAATAGAAAATCATTAATTATTTTTTCTGCTCGACTTCTAACATAATGTCCGTCATCGCATTTGTATTGTCGGTTTCCATATTTATCAAGAATTTCAATAGTTATGCAATTTGTGATACGAATATCTATTGATTTATCTTTATACTTTTTGTAACAATTTAAACAAAAATGTTTGCCATTTGATGGTTCACCACAAATTATACATTTTAAATCTGATTTTTGTGTTATAATATTTTCTGTTGGATTACATGTTGGGCAATTTTCATTTGCATAATGCCAAGTATCACATTTTTCACATTTGACAATTATTCCTTGGTCTTTAAGTTCATTACATTGTTTACATAGTTGAAAAAACTTGCTAGGTTTACCGCAAAATTGACAATTCATATTTATCTCCATAGTAAAAAATATATACTGAAAAAGTGTTGTAAAAAATGTACTATTTCAGTTTGCTGTACATAAAACATACTAAGTTTTATATAACATATTAATAATATCATAAATATTATAAAAAATCAATAGAAAAATAAAATATAAGGATTTATAGTAAAAATGAAACATAAAGGACAAAAAAATATTACATATACTCAAAGATTACAAATTGAAACTTTATTAAATGCAAAACAACCAAAGCAAAAAATAGCGGATGTAGTTGGTATTAATATTAGAACTTTATATTACGAAATAAAACGTGGTGTATATGAGCATATTACAAAACAAGACACCTTTTGGTATGGTGTAAAAATAAAAAAAGAAAATCTCTATTCTGCACAAATAGCACAAGATAGATATGAAATGTTGTGTTTGAATAAAGGTAGAGATTTAAAAATAGGTAAAGATTTTGCTTTTGTAGAATATATGGAAAAAAGAGTAAATCAAGACAAAATATCGCCTTCAGCCGTTTTAGGCGAAATTAAATATAAAAATTTGCCGTATACAAATATTAGTAAATCTACTCTTTATCGCTATATAGATATGGGGATATTTCCAAATATTAAAATAGAAAAGCGAAAAAAGGCATATCAAAAAGTAAAAATCAAACGTGCTCCTAAAGGAACAAGTATTGAAAAAAGGCCACAAGAAATAAATAATCGTAACACATTTGGTCATTGGGAAATGGACTGTATATGTGGTCCGAATAAAGCGTCTTTATTAGTGTTAAGTGAAAGATTAACACGTAAAGAAATTATTTTTAAAATACCAAATCAAAAATCTAATAATATAATTCATTGTTTAAATATGTTAGAACATCGTTATGGTAAATTATTTAAACAAATTTTTAAAAGCATTACTGTAGATAATGGTAGTGAATTTTCGGATTTTAATGGTATGCAAAAATCAATATATGGTCGAAATAGTAGAAGAACCTTAATATACTATTGTCATCCATATAGTAGTTGGGAACGCGGTACTAATGAAAGACTTAATCGAGAAATACGTCGATTAATTCCTAAAGGAACTTATTTAAATAAATTAACAAATGAAGATATTCAAAAAATAGAGAATTGGTTAAATAATTATCCAAAATCTATATTTGACTATGCGTCTGCAAATGATGTATTTAACCAACAATTAGAATTGATTTAATTTATTATAAACATTTGATTAAAAAGTGTGATATTATCACACCGCTTTAGCATTGTGTAAATATAATAAAATTTTGATTATTAAACAATAACTACTACTTGCAAGTAGTAGTTATTGTTATTTATTTTGTAATTATATTATTTAGTAATTTAACTTTGTATATTATTTGTAAAAATTGAATAAATTAACTTGACTTTTCA
>CAJUBT010000034.1 GCA_910584815.1 uncultured Christensenella sp.
TTTTTGTTAAAGGCAGATTTTTAAGCCCAACTAAAGTTAAATTTATTTGCAATAAAGATGGTAAAAAATTATATAAAGTTAGAAATAAATGGTTTAATTTTATTAACACTCGTGCCTATGTTTATGATGAAAACAAAAATAAAATTGCAAGAGTAAAATTACCACCATTTAGTGGCAAAAAGTTTGTTATTGAAGGTTATAAAGATGAAATTTTAATTGAAGGTGATTTCTTTTCTCTTAAGTCTACAATAAAAAGGAATGGTCAACCAATAGGCACAATAAATCGTGAATTAATTGTTGTTAAAGACACCTTTATTTTAGAAGCTGAAGAAGCAGACTTACCATTTGCTATAGCACTTGTTATTGCAATAGATAACCTTATAGATAAAGTTACAAAAACAAAATAATTTTAGGTTACAAATAAACAGCTTAATAAAATAGAATAAAAAAGAGTAGTTTAATTTTCTACTCTTTTTTTTACAAATGATATAAACTTTTTATGACCCCTATTCAAAACCTTTTTTAAATTATAAAAAATATAATTTATTTTTTTTGCGTATATTGTAAAGTTTTTTCAAACTAATTTTTTTTAAATTTATTTAAAATTGTTTGAATTATTATTGTTGTTTTGTTGATTTATTCCATTAACATTATTTTGGTTATTTTGAGGTGGTATTCCGTTTTGAATGTTTTGGAAATTTTGTTGAGGCTGTTGAGTTTGGTTTTGATTAGGCAAATTGTTATTTGCTTTTGATGAGTTTGCTATTGAGTTAAACTCACTCATTGTTATTGTAATTTTATTAGACTTTTTAAATTTTTGTTTGCCAATTAATTTTATTATTAAAATTACTATAACAATTAAAAGTAAAAGTCCAAGAGCTATTGAAATATAAATTATTATGCTGGTGTTATCTCTTGTTGTTTCTACTAAACAAGAGTTTATTTCAACTAACACCCTGCCCTCGTTAAATTGTACGCTAGATAAAGAATTTTCATTGTTTAGCATATAAAAATCGTTACGAGAGGATGTGCTAAAATATATTTTTACACCCTTTAGTTTTGCTAGTTCTTCACCTTCCAATTTAATGTTGTTTTTATAGAAACCAACAACTCTATAACCCTTTGCAATATTTTTAACGCTTTCGTAATTATCATTACCAATCATTGCAATGATTTCATCTCTAGATTTATAAGTTTCTACAACAAGCCTAATACCTTCTTCAAAGAAATTATCACTAACTGCATAGAAAGGTGCATTATCTGCATAAATCACCTTAGACTTTGCATAAAATTCTACAAAATCATCGTTTTGAAGTTTATAATCGCCCTCTGGATAGTTAAGAGTAACTTTAACTTGATAGTTGCCTGCACTGGCAAGATTATTAACTATTTTATTATTATCTAAGTTAGTTATAGTAACTATATAGTTTGTATCGTTAACAACTAAATAGTCTTCACCATCTTTAATTTTAACAGTAACTTCAACTTTTGTGTTTTCTCCAGCAATAACATTGGTAACATCGCTAAATTCTATTAAAACATTATATATAGCATAAACATCAATATTACCTTCCACATTTTTGTAGTTTCTTATATCTGTAGGGGTGAAAGCATAGTGAATTGTGTTTTTACCTAAAGTTAATTTCTTATCTTTAAATGAAAGAGTGCCTATTGTAGAACAATTTAAATATTCTCTATAATATTCTTCTGCAGTTGCAATGTCTCCGTAAAAAAAGTATTGCTCTTCTTTAATTTCTATAGTAGGTGTTGCTTGCTTGATTGAGAAAGAATAAACTAAAGAACCAGTAAAATTGCCTGTACCTGTAACTGTAAAACTAGCTGCTGAAGTGTTAGGGCAAGCCTCAACATTTTCAGTGTAAATTATGTTATAATCGGTACCTAAAATTAATGCTATATCGTTAAAAGTTAAGTAATAAATTGGTTCAATACCACTGCCTGTGTAAACAAATTGTTGTTTAGGTACTTCAAGCATAGTATCTTCAAAACTTTTTTGAACAATTATAAATGAATGAGTTTTTTCTCCAACAATATTTTTATTGTTTTGAATTAGCGTAAAGCCTTTTGTTCCAACATCTATTAAATATCTAGTTGAACTATCGTTAAAGGTAACTTCATAATCGTATGGGTTTAGGGTTACATCTCCAATGGTTACAATTAAACTATCTAACAAAGTTTGTTTTAAACTTAAACCAGTGTATGTTACTTCATTTACATTAAATTTTTCGCTATCAAAACTTATAACTGCATCATTTAAAGATATAGAAACAACATCAAAATATCTTTCTATAGTGCCCTTAAAATTTTCTTTACCAGTTATAGTTATTAAATAGGTGCCAACATTAACAGGATTTTGTAAGTAAGAAATTTGATAGTCGGATTCTTTAAAAATATAGTCGCCATAATTAAAAATTAAATCGCTATGAGAAAGTCTTATTGCAGAACCAATATAACTTTTAGAGTTGATAGAAGTTAACATATCTCCCGTTAAAGTTTTTTGCAAAATTGTAAATTCTTTAGATTTACTGCCAGTGTAATTTCCATTGGCATTAATAGTTATTGATGCTTTATTATTTGTGCCAACTGTTGCATTAACATTATTATCGTAAGTTATAGTATACTCACTTGCAAGCAACCTTAATTGCTTTCCGCTGAAAGTTACTAGTATACTTTGAATAGTTGGTTCAACACCTGTTCCTGTAAATTCAAAGCTAGGTTCAACAAACGAGATATCTACAGTACAAGTTGAAATGTCTCTAGGTTTAATAGAATAAGTTAAGGTTTTTTGCCCAGTGAAATTGCCTTTACCTGAAAGAGTAACATCAAAGTTTCCAACATTTATGTGATGTGTTACAAGGCTATCGCTATTACCTGATGTGCGAACAATGCTAACTGTAAAGTCAGTTTCAACTAAAAGATTATTATGTAAATAATTTAAATTAAAAGTTGGTTCCTGACTTAAACTTGTGTAGATAAATTCCTTTTCATACTCTCCCACTCTAACATCTTCATCTGCAATATTTTTTGGAACTATTGTAAACTCAATTTCTTTCCTTCCTGTAAAATTGACATCGTTAGCAATTAAAATAGCTATTGCTTTGTTTGTTGAAGTTGAAACATTTACATTATTTCTATATTCTGTTATTTCATATTCATTTACATTTATGTTATAACTGCCTTCGCTATTATTTAAAGTTAAAACTAAACCTTTTTCAATGTTAACACCAAAACCTGTGTAAACTTGATTAGAAACAGAAAAATTTGTTGCATTTAATTGTGCTTTGTTAATTGTGTAGGTGGCAATTATATTTTTTCCATCTAAGGTATAGTTAGAATTATCGGTAACTTCAATAGAAATTTTTATTGTTCCTGCGAATGTAAACATATTAGTTTCTGGAACATTATCTTCTCTTAAGTATGTTAAAACATATTCAATGCTATCTACGGCGTTACCTAAAATGTCTTTTACAACAATAGTAGGGGTTTGGTCTAAGCCAGAAAATATTGTTTCTGTTTTATTTAAAACTATTTCTGCTATAATTTGAGGGGCTATAGTATAAGTTACAATTAATGGGCCAGAAGCATTTGTAAAATTACCAATGCCACTAATTTCTAATATAATATCTCCAGCAGAAACAAAATCTGATGAAAGGTTTCCGTTTCTTTTATAAATTATTGTATAGTCTTTATTTTCCACCATTGCGTTAGAGTTATAAGAACCACTAACTATTGGTTGTTGGCTAAGCCCTTTTGAATAAGTTGTGTTAGGGCTTATGGTAAACATATCAATAGAAATTTCTTTTGCAATTATGTTAAATAATTCTATTCTTGCTGTTTCGCTATAAGCATTCATACCAGTTATGGTTGCATATACAGTGCCAACATCTGTGCAGTTTGATAATGTAAGTTCATAGTCTGTACCATAAACTAAATCGGCTGTTATAGTTTCTGTTAAAGAGGTTTTGTAAGAAATTGAAACATTAATATCTTCAGGATTAATAACATTACTGCCTTGATAAATGTATTCATCCTCAAAACCAGTAAGGGTTAAGTTATCGGCATTAAAAGAAACTTTTGAAATGTCGAATTGTTTTGTTACAATACTGTTTGTTACAAAGTAAGAATTTTCTTTACCTTGTAGCACAAGTGTTGCTTTACCAAACCCAGTGTTGTTTACATAACCATTATTCACTGGCAAAATTATTGTGCCATCTGGATTTACGCCATTATCGGATTCATCGTATGCAGCTTTGCTTGAAATTTCTGCATCTATAATTTCATTTTTAGCGTTTAGTGTTACTTTAATATATCCATTAAACAAAACAAAGTCGGTATTTAAAACAAGTTCTTCTGGTTTGTTTTCACCTTGTTCATAGGTTACTTTAACTTCGGCTTCTTCACCTTTTGTTTCAGCAAATTTAAAAGTTACGGCTTCGCCAGAATATATTTTTTGCACATTAAAAGTTATTTTAATATTTTGATTATTAAAATCGGCAAGGTTAACTTTATATACTTTTGAAATAGTTCCTGTATAATTATTTATACCTTTAACAACAAAATTAAACTCTCCAACAAACAAATATTCGTTGCCACCAAGCAAGTTGTTTTCGCAATTTTCATCGTTAATAGGGTCGTAAATTCCAAAAGTGAAATCTCCATTAGGGTCGGTTTCAGAGGTAGAATATGTAAGTTCTGTAACATCGGTTTCTCCACGCAATTTTACGGTTACAACTGGCATTACATATTGCCCACGATAGTTTGTTTCTAAAATTATTTCAATTCTATTACCTTCACTATCTTTTTTAAATTCAAGGTCGCTATAAGTTTCATAATAGGTTACAGCACTTGCTGTTAATTCTTTTGGAGCAATAACAAAAGTGGTTTCTTGTGTGCCTTCTGCATTGTTTTTGCCTTCTACAGCAACATAATAAGTGCCTGCGTTGTATAAATTATCTTTATCTTCAATAATGTTTTTATTACTGTCGTAGTAACATAATTCGTAGTCTTCATCTTCAATTAAAATTGTGCCTTCTATTGTTGTTACGCTTGAAACAATAATAGCGTATGCGCCACCATCGTACACAACATTTGTTGTTTGTAGGTTAATTGCTTTTATTTGAACTTTTTCAATTATATAAATTAAAGATGTTACATCGCCAGATAAAACAAAGTTTTTGCTTTTAATTGAAACTGTTACAGTAACTTCCCCAACGCTTGTTATGTTTGTTGTGGTTTCGCCATCTCTTGCATATAAAAGGGTATATTCACTAGGTGTTAATTCTAGGGTTTCTTCATCTGTTTCACCCAAAACTTTAACTATGGCAGAAATAACTTGTTGCCTTGTGGTGTATTTACCACTTTCCTTTCTTAACTCAAAACTATTAACTGTTGCAGGAGTTATTTGATATTCTCTTGTAATACTATCTTTATAATTACCTGTTACATTGCCTGTTATGTAAACTGTAACTTTACCAACATTTGTACAATCGGCAGAATAAGATACTGAAAAATCGTTCTCGGTTAAATTGTAATTGTTAACACTTGTATCTACAATAAAAACTTCCTGTGTTTGAGGTTTTCTGTTATAAATTTTGTTTTCAAGTTCGTTTATTTTTAATTGGTTAGCGTTGTCTGTCAAAGAAAGAGATTTTCTTTTTATTGTATATGTAAAATATTTTTCGCCTGTAACATTTTCATTTATAGCCATTAGTTTAATTGTAATGTTTCCAGCATTAACAAAGTCGGTTGTTTCTTCTTCATCTCTTAAATAAGAAACACCTATATAAGTTATTTCCGTATCTTTATAATATTCTTTATCAGCAATTGTTAAACTTGTTAAAACAATTCTATGTTCTTCGCCATCAAATGTAAAATCAGCAGTTGTAGGGTCTACAGAAAAAGTTGCTTTTGCAACACTTAAGTTTGCTGGAGTAATTTCAAAACTAAGAGTTGTATCTATCCCTTTAAAGTTGCCTTTACCAGATAAAACTACATAGTAAATTCCTACTGTGGTTGGACTTTCAACTGTTGCACCATTAGGGGTTGTTTTACGGTATGATAAGGAATAATCGTTTGTGTTACCATCGTTTAGGGTTAGCCCGTTATAAGTTAAAACAACTGTTGGAGTTTGAGGCTCTTGATTATAAACAAAAGAAGTTTCGCTAAGAGTTATTGTTGTGTTAGAAATTTCACAAGCCACGACTTCAAAAATGCCTTGTGCAGTGCCTTCATAATTTTGTTTGCCTTCCACTCTAATAGTGTAAACCCCAACTTCTATAACATCGGCAAAACCATTTGTTAACTCTGTTGCACCTTTAAAAATTTTAATATCGTAATTTGTGCTTGCAACATTTATAGAATTTATAACAACACTAACTGAGGTTACAGCACCCAACCCTGTATAAGTTGTTTGGCTAGGAGAAAGCAAAACATTAGCAGTTGATAAATCGGCTGGAATAATGGTAAACACTGCGGTGTTCTTTCCTGTGTAATTACCTATACCATCTATAACAACACTAGCCCCGCCAGAAGTTGAAACATTAACATTATTTTTGCAAGTTACTAAATAATCTCTATTTTTAATAAGAGTTTTTCCGCTATCGGTTACAATAAGGTTTGGTTCTATGCCACTACCTGTAAAAATTTGATCGGTTATTGTTGCAATGCTTGCAAGGGAGATGTCTCTTTGAGTAATGTTAAAATAGAACTCTTTAAAATTAGTGTAATTGCCAACACCTGTTACAACAACCATCGCTTGTGAAGAACCAACGCAAGCGTTAATATTATTTCTATAACTAACAGTATAATCTACACCTAAAACAAGGTCTTTATCAAGAGTGTTATCGTGAACTGAAACTGTTGGGGTAAATGGACTACCATTATAAATTACATCTGCAATTGCTTCATTAAGAACAATATCTGCCCCATTTATCAATTTTTGTTTAATAGTAAAGTTTGTTGTTTTTAAACCTGTGAAATTGCCAACTCCAGTTATTATAACTCTTGCTGAAGTTGAAGCATTTATGTTAGCTTCGTAACTTATTGTATATTCTGTGTTTAAAACTAATTCGTGTTTTTTAGAAATGCCATCTCTAGTGTAAGTGCCAGTAACTTTAACAGTAACTTCGTGAGGATTTCCGTTATAGGTGAAGTTGTAACTACTAATTTCAACTTTTATGTCACTTCCTGAAACATCTCTGCGAGTTACTTCAAATTCTGCATCTTTAGTGCCAACAAAGTTACCTTTTGCAACAATCCTTACTATATAAACTCCAACTTCAGTTATTCTATCTATGGCACTTTCGCCATCTTTCTTTAAAAAATTAATAGTGTAATTCGTATCTGCTATTGTAGTGCCATTTAAAGTTAGTTTAATTCCACTTCGCACGCTTGGTAAAAAGTCTTCGCCATATTCGTACATAACGCTATTTCTGGTTAAACTTAAAATTGCGTTACCTATACTTGCTTGAGATATTGTGAAACTTGTGGTTGTAGAACCTTCGTAATAATCGCCTATACCTGTTATAACAATAGTTGCTGTTCCACAATTAATATTATCTTGATAAGTTAAAGAATAGTTTTGACCTAAAATTAGGGCTCTACCACTTGGAAGTTGTGGCGTTGTTGCACTCTGGGATAAATAACCATAGTCTTTTAAGTTGTTAAATGCTGGGGTAATTTCTTGCCCTGTGTATTGTTGGTTTGCAACACTTAAACTATTACCTTTTAATGCTAAAACAATATCTCTCTTTGTTAACTGATAAGTTTTTGTTGTTGTGCCAGCATAATCTCCAATGCCAGAAATAGTAACTGTTACAAGGTCACCTGGCTTTGTTGCTGAGGTTAGGTTTGAAGTTACAGTATAATCGGTACCTTTAACCAAAACCTTATTATTTGCACTATCTCTAACTGTTAAATCTGGAATAATATTCCCTGCTGGATTCCAAGGCTGAGAGGCAATATCATCTACTGCACAACTATCCATATCTATGGCAGTGCCAGATGATAAATTGGTTAAACTAAGGTGAATGGCTGGGCGAACGGCGTATCTCCCACTTGTGCTTACATAAGAATAGTTACCTTGATTAATAGAAATCATTAACGATTGATTTGCATTATCTCCTTTAGCAGACCTTAAGTAAGTATATTCCCCATTATTTCTTTGGTCGAGAGTTGGGTACCATAATCCTCTTGAAATATTACCAAAACCTACTTCAGAAATAGATGGTAACCATATGCGGTCGTTTTTCCAAGCATCGTATCTATCTTTTTTAGAATAATTGTAATCTGCACTTGAAAAACCTGTATCTTCTTGATTTGTTATCCAGCTATCATTGGAACATAAATAATTTAAACTTGATTGCACCTGATTCTGTCCACTTTTTTGCCAAGAAACATTTGCAGGTGTTACAAGGAAATCTGCAATAGAAGTATTATCGCTTGTTGTAATTGTAAATGGACTAAAAACACTTGTTTCTTTTTTAGTAAAGGTTGAAGCACTTGTTCCGCCTGTTGCAGTTGAATATAGCCCACCATTATTTAATGTTACACTGCGTATATAACTTGTGCCATACATATTATCGGGGTATATTCCAGTTTTTGAATTATCGTTTGAAGTAAAGCCACTATTCCAAGTGGATGATGCTACTCCATCGAAATAACTATAAGTAGTGTTTGAGGTATAAACTTTTTGATCGCAAAGGGTGTTGCTCTTCCAAAGCCATAAAGTTAAAATAGGGTTACCACTAGCATCGTTTGAAAGATAAACAGGAAGCCAATATAAACCACCTAAAGAAACAATAACATCCTGCCCAGCTTTCTTATCGCCTAAAGCTACAGCATTTATTTGAGTTGAAGTTTTTGTGCTTGTTGCTTGAGTTTTAACTGTGCTTAAATTTCTTGGTGAAGCTGTGCTATCACCAGTTACATATTGTAAAAGTTTTGCAACATTATCATCGTTAAATTGATTATCTACACTATTCCAAAGTTCATTAACTTTTACAACTTCTTTGTCTTCTTCTCCAGATGCAGCTGCTAAATTAAGATGAATAGCAGGACGAACAGCATCTGTGCCAGAACAAAAACCAGAATTAGAATACTTACCAGTATAGTTAACCCTATACAAACCATTTGCAAAACTTGATGTTGCGGACCTTAACCAAGAACCCCCAGTGTTACCAATTGTGCGTTGTTCTAAAGAAGTTTTCCACATTCCAATATTGTCTGTGTCATCAAAACCAGTTTCAGATGCTGAAGGCAGCCATAAAAGGTCATTTTTCCAAGCATCATATTTATCCTTTTTAGACCAGTTATAATCATCTGCATATCTTGAATCTGGTTGATAGCGTTGCCAAGAATCGTTAGGTAAATAATTTTTATATGCATTTTTATAGGTTTGTAAATTCATTTGCCAAGCAACATATTTTGGACTTACAAGATAATCTGCAATGGCAGATTTATTTGTTGTTGTAACTGTGAATGGGCTAAAAACACTATCTGTTTTTTTAGTAAAAGTGTTTGTTCCAGAACCATTTATTGCAGTTATATACATTCCACCATTATTTAAAATAACACTTCGCATACAACTTACGCCATACATTGCATCTGGATAATTTGCACTTGGAGAACTATCATAACCGCTACTTATTGTATAACCAGCATTCCAAATTGTTGTACCATAATTACCAAATTTATAAGCAACAGGATTTGCACTTGGGGTTTCTGGTCTATAAAATCTTTTACCACTAAGTTGCCAAGCATCTGCAAGCCACAATGTCAAAATAGGATGGCTGTTTGTGTCGGTAGACAGATAAACAGGAGTCCAATTTAAACCACCAAGGGAAACTATAATGTCTTTATTACTTGCTTTTACAGAACTACCTATTGTAGAAGTTACTGAAACAGCTTTAAAATCCTTTGCGGTTTTTTTAGTGCTTGCCTTTGCAAGAGTTTTTAGAGGATCTAAATTTGTTGTTGTAATAGTTGTGTTTCCAGATATAAACTGCATAAGTTTTGTTAAATTACTTTCATTAAACTTTTTTGCAGAACTATCCCAAAGTTCACCTACAGTAACTGCATTAGAAGAAGCATTACTTGTTGTAAATGCTTGGGCTTTTTGTTTTGACAATAAAATACCACTACCACATAAACTTAAACATAAAAACATAAAAGTAAAACTTAATGTAAACAAAAATTTTTTCATATTATTAATATCTCCCACCTATTAATATTTTTAAAATTATTTCTAGCTTTGTTTTTTAATTGACATTAAAAAAGTTTTAAAAAAATTATTTAATATTTTTTTTCAAGTTTATATATTAAAAAATGCCATTTTAAACAATTATTATTTATTATAAATGACTATATATAAAACAGCAACAAAAATTACCAATATTTACCAAATGAATAATTTGTCGAAATTTGGGGGCAAAATAGTTTTTTTCTTTTGCCAACTAAGCATAAATAAAAAACCACAAAATAATTTGTGGTTTTTTAAAACTTATTTATTATTTGGCTTGTTAGGTTTACGGGTTGCTGTAGGTTTAGCAGTATTATTAATTAAAGTGCTAGGATTTATTGGTGCACTTTTATTAGCCTTGTTGTTTATATTTGGGTTACCTTCTACCCCATTATTAATTTGCCCGTTAACCATTCCATTTTGATTTGTGTTAATTGGTTGATTAAATGCATTATTAACACCATTGTTAATTTGCGTTTGTTGAGGATAGCTTGTTTGATTATTTAATGAGTTTTGAACAGGAGGAACATTATTATTATTATTATTATTATTATTTAAAGCATTTCTTGCAACATTTGCAGAATTAGCAATGCTATTTAGTTTATCTATGTCTATAGTTGTTTTATTTGCATTTTTCAATTTTCTATTTCTTATATATCTTATAATCAATAATAATAAAATAATTAATAGAAGTAAAATTAAAACAATAGCTATAATTATAATAAACAAATTATTTGAAGGAATAGATTCAATAATATAAGAACCTATTTCTAGTTGAATGTTACCATCTTCTATAATTGCCGATGACAAAACATTATCGAAAAGAACATAATAATCGTTATTAGAAACTTTATAGTAGATTTTAACATCTTTTAATTTTTCTAATTCTTCACCTTCAAGTTTAACACCATTTTTAAAGAAGCCAACAACCTTATATACTTTTGAAACATTTTCAATGCTTTCGTAATTAATAGAACCTATTGCATTTACAATTTCGGTTTTAAGCCTATAAGTTTCAACAACAAGGGTTATGCCCTCTTCAAAATAATCTTCATTTACGGCAAAGAATGGAGTGTTTTCTACAAATATAGTTTTTGTTTTTGCATAGAATTTTACATTGTTTGGAGTGCTAAAAATGTAACTATCTTGTTCTTCATTATTAAGCACAACTTTAATTTCGTAATTTCCTGCTAACGCAAAATTATTAACTACTGTTTGTTTATCTAATAAAGTTATAACAATTGAATATTTAGATTTATCAAGTGGAATTATTTCTCCTGCAATATTCATATTAACTTGAACACCAATTTGAGTGTTTGCCCCTGCTATAACATCTTTACTGTTATTTTCAACATCAAAAGTAACTTGAAGATTATAATAAGCATAAGGTTCAATTACACCATTAATAGTTTCATAGTTATAATTATCATCTGGAGTAAATGTAAAGTTAATAGGATTTTTACCAAGTTCCAATCTGTTAACTGTGTTAAACTCTATTACGCCATTTGTAGAGAATTCTAAGTATGGAATTATGCTTTCTTCCGTAACTTTATCACCAACAAAGAAAGGTATTTCAAATTCCTTTTTAAGTTCAACAGTAGGGGTTGCTTTTTTAATTACAAAGTCGTAAGACAGACTTCCGCTATAGTTATTTTTACCTTTAATAACAAAACTTGCAGAATATGTGGAAAGAGTGTTATCAAAATATTCAATTGAATAGTCCACATCTACTGTAAGTGGGAAACTATTGTAAGTTAAAGTAAACTTTGGTTTAATTTCCTCACCAGTATAAATGAAATCTTTTTCTGTTACTTTAAGCATAAATTCTTCTAGCAACTTTGGAGTTATAATAAAGGTGCCAGCTTTTGAACCAATAATATTATTTCCACCATTTTCAACAAGTGTAAAATGTTTGGTGCCAGCATCAATTAAGTATCTTGCAGATTGTTCTGCAAAGCTTATTCCATAATCGCTACTATCTAATGTAACATCCCCAATTTTAACTATAAGAGAATCTGTTAAAGTTTTTCTTAAACTAGAGCCAGTAAATTCACACTCGTTTATGGTAAAGTAAGCATTATCAAAAGTTATTGTAGCATCATTTAATGAAATTGGAGTAATTTCAAAATATGCCTCAATTGAACCAACAAAGTTACCTCTACCTGTTATGGTAATTAAATACTTACCCACATTTCTAGGTGTTCTTAAATAAGAAATTGAAATATCATCGTTTGTAAATTCATAGTCAAAATAATTAAAGGTTATATCATCAACAGATAAGAAAATTTGTTGTTTGTTGTAACTATGAGAAGCAACTTCTTCAACCATATCTACAGTTAAAGTTTTTCTTAAAATTTCAAAATTCTTTAAAACAGAATCTGCAAAATTTCCCTTTCCAGTTAAAATTATAGATGCGTTGCCTGCTTGAATGTTATTTAAGTAATCTATAGAATAATCTGTACCTTCATTAAGCGATAATTGAATACCACCAAAACTAACTTTTACACTTTCTATTTCTGGTTGGATTTGACTACCAGTAAACACAAAGTTTGGTTCAGTAAATAAAATTTCAACAATTAAGCCATTTTCTATTAAAGAACGCTGTGAAATTGTGTACGAAACATTTACAGAACCCTTATAATTTCCTATACCATTTATAACAATATTAAATTCGCCCACATTTACATAGTTTGTTTTTTCTTCATCAACAGTTGTGATTCGTTCTATAGAAATTGTATAATCAGTTCCTTCAACTAGATTATTAAATAAGTATGTTAAATTAAAGTTTGGAGTTTGACTTCTGCCATTATAAACAAAGTCTTTTTGATATTCCCCATCACCAAAACCAAGTACGCCATTTGAAATATCTTTTGCTGTTATTTCAAATTCTACTTCTTTTGTTCCTTCAAAGTTTTTGTTTGTTGCTTGTAATAGTATTACTG
>CAJUBT010000035.1 GCA_910584815.1 uncultured Christensenella sp.
ATTTATGAATAAATTAGACTATTTAGAAAACAAAATAAACGAAATTTTAAGTGAAATAAGCTTTCTATCTGATAGATGCGAAACAATAGAAAAAGTGCTTAATATTGAAACAAACACAGACTCTAATAATTAAACAATTTAATTAAATTATTAATAACTCTCAAGTATTTGTCTACTTTTAAAATGTCCAATAAACAATTCATACAACTAAAACAACACAACTCCCCAATAACTTCAAACAACACAACTGCTTGTGTTTTGTATTAGAATATCTAAAATAACATAACTCTCAAACTAGCATAATCAACTATAATCTTATACATTTGTATTAGTAGTATCTAGAATAACATAACTCTCAAACACGAAAGTTATAGTTATGCTTTCCATTCAAGTATTAGTAGTATCTAGAATAACATAACTCTCAAACTCAATTCCGAAACTTCTCATTATGCTATCAGGTATTAGTAGTATCTAGAATAACATAACTCTCAAACTTCTTTATTATTTTAACAATAGCATCTTCAGTATTAGTAGTATCTAGAATAACATAACTCTCAAACTATCTCCTGGAATAAATCAATTTGAAAATCGTATTAGTAGTATCTAGAATAACATAACTCTCAAACCTCAAACCTCAAATTGTTGAAAATTATTGTGCTTACGAAGCGATTATTCTAGAAATTATTTTTATTATAGGAAATTATATGAAATTTGGCAAGAAATTGATGAGAGAAACATTAATAACTTTTAGTAAATTAAAAAAAAATTAATAAGTTTTGTTAGATCAAGGTTGAATGAAAACAATATAAATTAATAGTAAAATAGAATATTTTAAATTTAAACATTGGTAAAAAATGGAAAATATGTTTGTAATTACTTGATTGTTTTTTATTTATATGATAACTTGAAATTAATAAATAACATAATATTTTTAAGTAAATTATAGTTTTTTGATTTAAAATATTTATAATATAAATATACTTGGATGAAATTTTTCTTCTCTTTGGTGGGAAGATAAAACAAAAAACCACCAGAGAAACTGGTGGCTTTTTTGTTGC
Source organism: uncultured Christensenella sp. (assembly GCA_910584815.1). Lineage (GTDB taxonomy): Bacteria > Bacillota > Clostridia > Christensenellales > UBA1242 > UBA7862. The sequence goes on from CAJUBT010000035.1 coordinate 1,059, forward strand.
CAATGCAACTATGGTTAGAATAAATTTATTTGAACTCGTTATGTTATTCTATATAAATTTTAACACATAAGATGAAGGAGTGTCAAACAAAATTATGGAAAAATATTTTTTAGGTCTTGACATAGGAACAAGTAGTTGTGGTTGGGCGGTAACTGACTCTAATTACAATTTAGTTAGAAAGAAAGGAAAAGACCTTTGGGGTTCTGTGCTAATTGAACAAGGGCAAACTGCAAGTGAAACAAGACTTAAAAGAACAGGGAAGAGAAGACTTAATAGAAAAAAATTGCAGCTTATGTGGCTAAGAGAAATTTTTGAAGCAGAAATAACAAAAGTTGACCCTTATTTTTTTGACAGGTTAAAATATAGCAGTTTATGGCAAGAGGATAAGCTGTTAAAGAACGAGAAATTAGTTAGTAAATATTCTCTTTTTAATGGCAAGGTGGAAGGAAAGGAATATACAGATAAAGATTATTTTAATGATTATAAAACTATATATCATTTAAGAAATGAATTACTTACTTCTCCTGCAAAAGATGTTAGACTGTTATATCTTGCAATACATAACATTATTAAACATCGAGGCCATTTTTTATATGAGGGAGATTTATCTAACAACGGAAATGTTTTAGATATTATTAATGGAACTTGGGAAATTCTTAGTTTGATTGAAAGTTTAGAACCAAATGAAATTAATTTTAAAAATATTACTAATGAAACTGCTGAAGAAATTGTTGATGCTTTAAAAAATAATTTAGGAATAAGGAATACAAAACTACAATTTAATAGTTTATTTAATGCAAAAACTAAGAAAGAAAAGGCTGTGGTTTCTTGTTTTGTTGATGGTAAATTAAATTTAAAAGAATTATTTAATATAGAGAAGAAACTAGATTTTAATAGTGATAAATACTTGGAGGATTTAGAAGAAGTTAGAAGCGAACTTGATGAAAATGAAATTGCTTCTATTGAACAGTTGAATAAAGTTTATTCAATTTTAAGTCTTAGAAAAATTTTGGGTAATTGTGATTACATTTGCGAAAGTAGAGTTAAAGCTTACGAAAAGCACGAGAGCCAATTAAAAATTTTAAAAAACTTTATAAGAACTTATCACCCTTCAAAATATTTTGAAATGTTTAGATATTACCAGAAAAATAAAAATGCTCCTATAATAAGTAATTATGCTTTGTATGTAAATGGCGATATGGTAAGAAATAAAAAGCGTGTTGTTATGTTAGATAGTAAAGCAGAATATAGAACTGTAGAGTCCTTTTATAAATACATAAAAGGTGTTCTTGCGTTACCTGTTGAAATTGAAAATTATGATAAAAATGGGTATGAAGAAAAACTTAGTTATATTTTAACATCAATAGAAAATAATGATTTTTTAGTTAAGCAAAGAATAAAAGCAAATAGCGTTTTTCCAAACAAACTTTATGAAAAAGAACTAAAGAAAATTCTTGAAGTAAACAAAGAGAGATTTTCATTCTTAAAAGAAAGAGATGAGTATGGTTCTAATGAAGATAAAATTATAAATATTTTAAATTTTAGAGTTCCTTATTTTGTAGGACCTATTAGAAAAGAAGAAAATAGTGGAAGAGTTTTCGGCTGGGCAGAGAGAAATTCAAATTTAGAGTATAAACCTTGGACACTAAATAAAATAGTTGATTTTGATAAAGCAGAAGATGACTTTATTTTAAAAATGCTAAATAAATGTACATATTTAAAAAATTATTATGTTTTACCAAAACATTCAATTTTATATTCCAAGTATAGAGTATTAAATGAATTAAACAATTTGAAATTTAATGGAGATGGCGTTCCAGTTGAAATAAAACAAAAAATTTTTAATGAGTTATTTTGTGAGCATAAAAAAGTTTCAATTAAACTGCTTAAAGATTTTTTAATTAGAGAAGGCTATGATGCGGAAATTGTAAAAGAATTGCAAATTGGTGGCATAGATAAAACTTTTGCGAATGATATGTCTGTTTATTCATTTTTGTTAAATTCAAATAATTTTACAAAAGAATTTTTAGATAATAATATAGATAAAATAGAAAGGGTTATTACACTAATTACGCTTATTGAAGATAAAAGAAGACTTGAAGAAAGAATAAAAAAAGAGTTTGGAGAAACTTTTAATAATGCACAGATAAAAACCTTTAAAGGTCTTAATTGTGTTGGCTGGGGAAGGCTTTCAAAAGAGTTTTTACAAGGGTTATTTTTTATTAACAAAATTACTGGGGAAAGAACCACAATAATAGATGAAATGTGGAACACAAATAAAAATTTGCAGGAAATAATTTTTAGTTCTGACTACACTTTACAAGAAGAACTTGCAAAGAAAGAAGAAAAGGTTAAGGATGAAATAACTTATGAAAACATACAAGAAATGTACTGTTCACCAGCAGTAAAGAAGGCAGTATGGAATGCTATAAAAGTTGTTAAAGAAATAATTTCAATTATGGGCAGCGTGCCTGATAAAATTTTTGTTGAAGTAACCCGCCACGATGAAGAGAAGGGAGAAGTGGGCAGAAAACTTGCCAGAAAAAATAACTTGCTTTCAATATATAATTCTAAAGATTTTAAAAACTCAGTTAAAAATATTTGTAGTGACCTTGAAGAACTTTATAAAGAATTAATTGGTAAAGACAATTTAGAACTTAGAAGCGAAAAACTATACTTATACTTTTTGCAGCTGGGAAGGTGTGCTTATTCTGGTGAAAAAATAAACATAGATGATTTATATAATGACAATTTATATGATATCGACCATATATTCCCACAATCTTTAATTAAGGATGATAGCCCTAATAATAAAGTTTTGGTTAAGAAAGAATATAATGCTAAAAAGGATAATAATTATCCTATTTATTCTGCATTCCCAGAATGGTATATAAAACAAAAAAATTTCTGGTCATTATTGTTAAAATTGGGGCTTATGAGTGAAAAGAAATTTAGCCGACTAATGAGAACAACTCCTTTAACAGAAGAGGAATTGGGTGGTTTTATTGAAAGACAGATTGTAGAAACCAATCAGTCGGCGAGTGCAGTTATTGATTTGTTGAAACATATGACCAATAAGCCTAATGATGTTATTTATTCAAAAGCAAAATTTGTTACTGATTTTAGAAATATTGTTGATATACCAAAAAGTAGAATAGTTAACGATTATCACCACGCAAAAGATGCATATTTAAATGTTGTGGTAGGAAGTATTTTGTTTAACCGTTTTACTGGAAACCCAAGATATTATTATAAAAATAATGATAAAAATAATAATGAAACAAAAACCATAAATGTTAAAAAGATTTTTAATCATACTATTTTTTCTCCAGCTACAAATAATGTTGTTTGGAATGGAGAAGTAGATAAAAATAGAGTAAAAGAAATTTGTAAGAAAAATAGTTGTATTGTTAATAGAGTAAGCTACAAAAAAATAAATGGGGCATTTTATGATGAAACTTTATATAAAAAATCAAGAGATGGATTAACAGCACGAAAAGGTGATGTTAATAACCCATTGGGAGATGTTTCAAAATATGGTGGTTTTACAGGGGTTAGAAATGGTTATTTTGTTGTAGTTGAAAGCGAAAAGAAGGATAAAAAAATAAAGACTATTGAAAGTGTGCCTGTTCTGATTTTAATGAAATATAAAAATGATAGTGATAAAGAACAAAGGATTGCAGAATATATAGCAAAAGAAAATAATTTAAAGAATGTTAAAATTTTAAAAATAATTAATTTTGCTTCTACCTTTAAAATTGGTAGTGGATATTTTTGGTTAGGCGGAAAAACAGGGGAAAGGTTTTCTCTTTCAAATGCGAATGAATGGAATGTAAGTTACGAAACTACAAAATATATAAGAGCATTGGAAAAATATAGTGAAATTAAGAAAAATAACAAAAATAATTTGGAAAATGTTTTGAAAGAAGAAAATAATAAGGTGATTATTTCTAAAAAAACAAAAGAAAGAAATATAGAAATAGCCCTAACAAAAGATGAGAATACTGCTTTATATAATTTGATTATAGCTCAATTATCAAAAGACATTTATCTAGGGGTTTCTGGATTTTCCAATTTAAAAGTTAAATTAATTGAAAATAAGAATAAGTTTGAAAATTTTAAGGTATTAGAGCAAGCAGATGTACTACTTGATGTATTAAAAGGATTATCAACAGGGGCTACTTCAGCAGATTTATCTAAATTTGGTGCAGGTAAAAGTGTTGGCGATATTTTAATAGGTAAAAATATAACTGATAAAGAAATATATTTAGTTGAAAACTCTGTAACTGGACTATTAAATAAGGTAACAAGGTTGTAGATGCTATGGGGTTTAGAACAATTGTAGTAAAAGAAAGAAGTAAATTAGATTTAAAACTTAATTATATGGTTTGCAGGTCACAGGAAGAAATAAGGGTTTTTATTCCAGAAATTTCTGTTTTAATTTTAGAGTCTACAGCAATTTCTTTAACAAGTGCATTAATTAGTGAACTTGTTAAAAATGATGTGAAAATTATATTCTGTGATGAAAAACATAACCCAGAAAGTGAAATATGCTCTTATTACGGAAGTTACAATTGTTCTAAAAAAATAATTAATCAAATTAATTGGTCTCAACAAGCAAAATTAGGTGTGTGGCAGAAAATAATACAACTTAAAATTTGTAATCAAAAAAAATTTTTAGAAGAACTCGGATTTAAAAATCAAGTCAAAATATTGGACAAGTATCAACAAGAAACCCAATTGGGCGATGTTACAAATAGAGAAGGGCATTCAGCAAAAGTTTATTTTAATTGTCTTTTTGGGCTAGAACATACAAGAAGAGATGAAAACTTTTATAACAGTGCTTTGAATTATGGTTATTCTATATTACTCTCCTGCGTTAATAGAGAGGTTGTTAAAAATGGTTATTTAACACAACTAGGCATTTGGCATTCAGGAGATTTTAACGAATTTAATTTAACTTGTGATATTATGGAACCATTTAGAATTTTGATAGATAAAATTGTTTATGCTTTGCCAGAGAATGATGCAAATTTTAAAATTAAGATTTTGGAAATTTTTAATACTCAGCAAAAAATAGATGGTAAATTGCAGTATTTTGAAAATGCCTTATCAATATACTGCCAAAGTGTGTTTAAGGCTCTAGAAACAAATAATGTTGATATTATTAGGTGTTATGAATAATAGAATTATGAGATTAATTGTTTTTTTTGATTTGCCAACACTAACAAAGCAGGATATAAGGGAATACACAAAGTTTAGAACCTTTCTTTTAAAGAATGGCTTTTTAATGATGCAAAAATCGGTTTATAGCAGATTGCTTTTAAATAACAATTCTTCTAAACTTTTGAAAGAACAAATAATAAAAAATTTGCCTTCATCTTCTGGAATAATTCAACTAATGCAAATAACAGAAAAACAGTTTTCTGATATTGAATATTTGGCTGGTAATAGTAAAAGTAAAGTTTTGGCAACAACAGAAAGAGTGGTGCAAATATGAAACTTGTTCATAAAAACATAAATAAACAATTCGATTTTAAAACCAATCAATTTTGTCACTTGATTGTAGAGAATCCTAAAGAATTTTTTATGTTAACAAAAGAACTACATAGCCAAACTGAACTTGGGGAACCAGGGGATTGGGTGCTGTCTGATAGTGAAATTTTAGATGTTTCTAAAAATTGTCTTTTTATTTACGATTATTATCAACTTAATTTTAAAAAAATACAAAATATAATTAATAGTTCCGTTTTAAATATTTTAAAACAAAACGATTATTATAAAGAATTTTCTAAAATAAATTTAGAACTTATTGAACTTAACCAAAAAGTGTTAGAGAACATTGAACTGCCTATACAATATAATAATGACTTTAATTTTGAAGATTTTGTTAAGTTTTCAAATTATACCATAGGTGAAGAAACAAACTTTTTGCAAAAAATAATTTCTTTTATAGATATTTATTCAAAACTTAAAAGCATAAAAATAATTATTTTTATAAACTTATTTTTAGTTTTATCAAAGGAAGAAATTAATTTATTAATAAAACAATTAAAATATCAAAACTTATCGGCTTTTTTTATAACTAGTGGCAATAGTTATAATTACAAATTTCCAATAAGACCGAATAAAAAATGTTCTATAAATAAAAATAAATTTATTTTAGTTAAATCTAAAACAAGAATTGTTAACAAGAAAACTTTGAATAATGTTAGAGAAATCATTAAACAAAATAATAGTTTAATTGACAAAAGGTTTTATAAAGTTAACAAAGTCAATAAATTTATTGAAAAAAATTTAGACAGGAATATAAAAAGTTGCCCAAATGAAAAAATAAATATATATTCAAAAAATTATGTAAGTTTTAAAGATATAAATTTAATGCAAAAAGGTTTTTACAAGATAAACCATTTTGATGATAAACAAAGAGAAATTTTCAATAAAAAAATTGAAGAGAATATTTATGAAGATTTACCCGATATTGATACAACAGTTATAGATGATGATTTATGTTTAATTTAAAAAACTTTTAATATTTAATGTAGAAATCTTTAAAAAGTGAGAGTAAGTAAATTGCTTTTTGTACAGTTTTAAACAATATGTTTTAGTTAGATATTTAATAACCACTAAGCAGACTTGGTGGTTTTTTATTATTATAAAATAGCAATATAAGGCTTTTTAATAAAGATTATTTTGTAGCATTTTATAAATTTTAAATGTTAATAATATTCTATTTTTAAAACAAAAATTTTGTTTTATTATTTGTTTAAAGTAGTTCTTAAATTTTAAAATACTGCACTTAAAAATAATATTTAAAATTTTACTATTTAATGGAATGAGAAAAACATTTAATTTTCACTAAAATAAAGGCATTTATAAATTTTTAATATGGTTTTAGTTTGTCAATTTGTTTGACTTTTAGGGTGGTGAATGTAATAATATAATTATCTAATTTTATTAATAATTTAATATAATTTTAATTTTTGTTTGAATTTAGGCTTGTTGTTTTAATTATTTTTAATTTATTGTTTAAAATAATAAATAAGGGGATAAATTATGCGTTTGATATTGCAAAAGATTAGTTCTGTTAAGAAATTTTTATTTATGAGTTTTAGTTTCCTTTTTGCAATGCTTGCTATTAACGCAGGTATGTTTTTTAATTTATCTAATAACGCAAACGCAATAAAGTATAATGACACAACAAGTTATGTTAAAGTTGGCGAGCTTTTTGATAGTTCCTCTAAAACTTTTAACGCAGCAAATATGCGTAAACTTGTTGATATTCTAGGTGGAGATAGCAACACTTCTTTTGAAACAATTAAGAATCTTGCCAGTGGTGCAACAAGTGATAGTATGCCAGGGCATTCAGCGCTAGATATCAGAAAAAAAACTTACAATAAATCTGCAACACAGGATGTTGTAATTACCCTTGGTGGTTTAACTTGGCAAGTAATGTATTTATCTACCGACAATTCAGCAGATAAAAATGTGGTGCTTACCCTTTGGCTAACGGGCGACCAAGAGGCTTGGAAAGATAGACTAGCAACAGAAGGCGATTATTATGGTTTTTTAAGAGGCAATAGTTCAACAACAGCAGGTATGTATTCCACTTGGTCTGCAAAAGTTTCTAATAGTTCCTTTGGCATAAATAATCCAACTAGTATGTATGGAGCGTCTTACATAAATGCTGTAACTTTAAACAATGGTGGAACATATGTTTCTGCAGTAAGTGACGATACTGCCACTGCCACAACAACATTAAGCACTGCCACTAAAAGTGCAAATAGCGTGTTTGCTAACTTTACAATGGATACCTATGGTTTAACAAAATATCTTATAACTCCTGCAAATGTGCCTTGGCAGTTAAACCAGTCTGCTAGGAACGAGTTAGGAACTGATAGCTCTTATGATTTACCTAACGAAGCATCTTCTACTATTTCAAATCCTAGTTATTATACAAGCAGTATGTCTAGTATGGTAAGTAATAGATATTACTATGAATGGACAAAAAATTATCTCTGGTTGCCTAGTTTAACTGAAACAGGATATGGAAGGGGAAGATATTCTAATTCTAGTTCCTATCCTTATATCACCTACGATGGGATTTGGCAAGTTTCAGATAATCAGCGTATGAATTATGATGGTTCAATTTCAAACATAGGTTTAATTGGTCCTTCATATTTAAATGCAACTCCTTATTCTTGGCTTCGAACTGGTTCTCACAATTCTGCATCATATGCTGCAGATGTTTATCCTTCTGGATCATATACCTCTAGTAATAGCACTTTTTTTGTTCCTGTTGATAGTATTTCTTATGCTAGAGCTGTTCGTCCAGCTATGCATTTAAATTTAACTTCTGCGGCAAAAAATCTTATTGAAGATATAGAAGAAAGTTCGCCAAACACTGTTAACGAAATTTGGGATGATTCTAAAAAGGAATTTAAAGAAAATAACTTATCTAAACTTATGCAGTTTGTAACAGGCAATGCAAGTATATCCACCGAAAATTTAGACCCTTTAAAGGAAATGGCCACAAATGGCATAAACGCCGACCAAATGAACAGAACGACTGTAACTTCCAGTATAGATGATTCTGTTAAACAAGCGGGTAAAGATATTATTGTTCAAATGGGAGGGTTAAATTGGACTCCTGTTTACTTAAGCACTTCTGATGAAGGCAAGCCTATTTTAACCCTGTGGCTTGAAAATTCGGAACAATTAAATGGCAAAAAGTTTTATAAAAGCAATTTTGCTTCTGATTTCTTTAATGCAAATGGCACAACAACTTGGAATAGTGGTTTTGCTCCGAGTACTAACTACGAATATAATGGAGCTAAACCCGATGATATGTATGGATTAAGTGCAATAAGGGCAACAGTTTTAAATAATAGCGGAACTTATTCAACTCAAACCCGAGGGGCAACCACTGCAGAAATGACTAGCATAAAAAGCGATAGTGTGTTTAGCCCTTTTACATATACAACCAATAGTTACCGAACTATTGCAGATTGTATTGTAACCCCTAATTGTGTGCCTTGGCAAAAAGCAGGTCAAGATGCGAGGGAAATTTTAGGTCATACATATAAATATCCAAATGAAGATTTGCAACTTGATCAGCCAAATACTGGATATAATTCTTATAGAGATAATTATGGCACTTACTATAGAAACTATTCTAATAAAGTTAATTATGATGCCTGGGGTACAGATAAATTGTGGTTACCATCACTATCTGAAACAGGGTATTCAAACGATAGATCTGGCATATGGGGGACTTCAGTTAATCAGCGTGCAAACACCACTGCAACTTGGGTTCGTTCTGCTAACTCTTCAAGCTATTATACATACTATCTTTCTATTATTGATTCAAATGGAAGTTCGTTATTAACTGGAAATAGTTCAAGCACCAATAAAACATATATTAATAATAACTATGCAGTTCGCCCTGCATTGCATTTAGATTTATCTAAAGCTTCTGGTGAAATTGATAAAACAGATTTAGAAACTTGCACAGCGGACGCTATTCCTGCAGGGCAATGGAACCCAGTAAGAAATGAAATTCCAAGGGTTAGCATAAGAAATAATATTGGTGAAAACCTTGTTGAAGGTACAGACTACACTGTTACAACCGACCCTGTAACAATAACCACCCCTGGGGAAGTTACCCTAACCTTAACTGGCAAGGGTGCCTATATGGGTACAAAAATATTAAAATATACCCTTAATTCAAGAGATATTAAACTTGCGTTAAGAGATAACACTCTTTCGCCATTAAATCAGTTCTACACAGGTAGCGCATTAAGGCCCACTCTTACAGGGCTTAAGGATTATGCTTACGAAACTCTAACAAGTTCAAACAAACTAAGTGCTGGCGGAATAACTCTAACACAAGGGGTAGATTATACCTTAGAATATTCTAACAACATAAATGCAGGTGCTGCCGTAATAACAATTAAGGGTATGGGCAAATATGGTGGCACAACAACTGTCAATTTCGCTATTGTTTCACCAGATGCAATTTCTCCACGATTATGGAACCCTGTTAGGAACGATGTCCCAGAAATTATAATTCGCAACACTGTTAAAGGAACAACGCTTATTAAGGGTACAGATTATACAGTAACAGCCTCTACAATAAGTGGGCCAGGCACTGTAACTTTAACCATAACAGGAATGGGGCAATATGCAGGCTCAACTTCAGCAACTTATAATTTAACGCAAAGAGATATAGGTGTTGCATTAAGAGATAATAATTTAAACCTGGATGTTCAATTTTATACTGGTAGCCCTATCACTCCTGCAATAACAGGGTTAAAAGACTACGCATACGAAAGTGCATCAAGTTCCACTCCATTAAGTTCAAGCGGCATTAACCTTATTCAAGGCACAGATTATACTTTGGAATATTCCAACAATGTTTCAATTGGCACAGCAACCATAACAATTAGAGGGGCTGGAAAATATAGCGGAGTAACAACAACTGCTTTTACAATTTCAACCCCAAGCATTTCAAGTGGGCGTATAACTTTAAATAATCCAAATGTAGAATACAATTTTGGCGAAGATGTTTCAAGTAAAATAGTTCCAACTGTGGTTGCTGGTTCTAAAACAATGGTTTTAGGCACAGATTATACAATTGCATACTACGATAATAGCGGAGCAATTAATTTAAGTGAAATAACTGCTGTTGGGTCTTATATAATAAGAGCAACAGGTAAAGGAAATTATTCAGGCTCCTTAGATGCAAGGTTTACAGTTGAACCTCATACTCTAAAAAACACTTATTTAACTGTGGGTAGTGTTAGCCCAATTTACGATGGTTCTGCAAAAACAACAGAAATTATTGTAGAAGCAACCTACACACATAATAGTACATCTAAAAAATATTCTTTCACAAAGAATACAGATTATAGTGTAAGCTTTGATAATAATATTAACGCATCTAATTTAGCAGAAGTTACAATAACTGGGGTTGGAAATTTCCGTGGCACCGCAACTAAAAATTTTACAATTAGACCAAAATCTATTGCAGGCGATGATATATCAACATCTAACATAGCAACTCAAGTTTATACAGGCTCTGCTATCACTCCAAGTGTTGTTGTTAGAGATGTTGTTTTAAGTAAAACCCTAACTGCAGGGGTAGATTATAATGTTGCATATAATAACAACATTAATTATGGTCAAGCCTCTGTTGTTATAAGCGGAATGGGAAATTACGATAGTTCAACCAGAAAAACAATTCCATTTGTTATTGTTCAAAAAGACATAACAAGTGCAACAATTAACACTATTCCAGACCAAACCTATACAGGCAGTAACATTGAGCCTAATTTAACTATAATAGATAGTGGTAAAACCCTTACAAGAAATACCGATTATACTGCAATTTTCTTAAACAATATGGAAGTAGGCACAGCAACTGTCCGAATAGATGGTAAGGGCAATTACACTGGCACTAAAACCACAGTATTCACCATAACAAAAGCAAGCCTTAATAGTGCAGGAACAAGAGTAAATTTAAGCCCATCAAGCTCAGTTTACACAGGCAGAAGCATAATTCCAACAATAAGTGTTACAACCATTCCACCTGGCACCGCTACTAGCATTTTCGTTGCATCTTTTAACTATGATGTTACTGTTTTAAGAGATGGTGAGGAATTGAAAAATGGTTTTGATGATTTAATTGAAGTTGGTGCCTACACGATAAGAATAAATGGTAAAAATAATTATGAAGGTTCTGCCCAAGAAACTTTTGTTGTTACCAAAGCAAATATGAACAATATCACAGCAAGTTTATCTACAAGCACCTTTGAATACAACGGCACGCCACAGACACCGACTGAGACTTTAATATTCAATGGAAAGGCATTGCAGAGGGGAGTTGACTATGAACTTGAATATCGCCAATCCAGTGTAA
>CAJUBT010000036.1 GCA_910584815.1 uncultured Christensenella sp.
ACAAAAAAATAAAAAAAATGTTGCAAATTAAATTTTTATATGATAGAATTAGCGGGTAGAAAAAAAGGAGTTCATAATGCCAAACATAAAATCAGCAAAAAAGAGAGTTTCTGTTATTGAAAGAAGAAAACAAGAAAACAGATATGTTAAATCTACAATGGCAACAATGATTAAAAAATTCAGAGAAGCCGTTAAATATGATGTTGCAGAAGCAGAAGCAATGTTAAAAGAAGTTGTGTCTTATATCGACTCTGCTGAAACTAAAGGAGTTATTCATAAAAATAACGCAAGCAGAAAAATTTCAAGGCTTAACTCACTTCTATTTAAAGCAAAAAACAATGCTAGCAAGGTAGAAGAAAAAGTTGAAGTTGCTGAAGCTAAAGTTGAAGAAGAAAAAACTGAAGCTCCAAAAACAGAAGAAAAACCTGCTAAAAAAACTGCAACTAAAAAAGTAGAAGAAAAACCTGCAAAAGAAACTAAAGCAAAAAAATCAGCAAAAAAAGATGCTGAATAATTTTTTCTTTTAGTTTATAATTTTGTTAACAATTTAAAAGTTAAATCATTTAAAAATGACTTAACTTTTTTTTGCATCTTTTAAAATAGGCTTAACTTTTAGTTAAGTTTTTTTTTATTATATAAAGATTATTATGAAAATAATGTTAATATTTAAAATTATAAAATATTTAATAGGCAATTGTTTTATTAAACATTTTTTAATAAATATTTTTGAAATTTTAAAAGTTAATTCTTGAAAGCCAATTTTTTATAATAGCTTACGCTTAACTGCTTAAAAAAATTTATTTTAAAATAATTTTTAAATATCATTAAAGTTTTTTGTAGAATAATCATAAAAAGTATATATGGATAATATTGTTTTAATTGATAGCGGATTAGGTGGCTTAAGTGCATTAAGGGGTTTATATAATAAAATACCAAATTTTAATTATGTTTATTTTGCAGACACTAAAAATTTGCCTTATGGCACAAAAACTAGAAAGGAACTTTTAAAGTTAACAGTTGAAAATATAACTAAAATAAAAGAAGAATATAACCCCAATATTATTATTTTTGGGTGCAACACTTTAGGAACAACTATTTTTGTAGAAATTCAAAAAATTTTCCCGACCATAAAGTTTTTTGCTTTGCAACCTAACCTTAAATGTGCCTTAAAAAATAATAAAAAAAGAATTTTAGTTTTGGGTACTACGCAAACAATAAATAGGTTAAAAAATCAAAAAGTATATTTAGAAAATAAAAATTACATAATACTGTGCAAAATGCCTAAGTTAGCAACTAAAGTAGAAATTTACATACAAAAGCTTGCTAATATTGTGCCATATTTAAAACAACGATTAGGGAAATTAAAAGAAATTGATTGCATAGTTCTAGGTTGTTCTCATTATTATTTTGTTAAAGAACAATTAAAATTTTTGTTTAAGTCAGCAAAAATTATAGATGGAACAAAAATTCTTACTAAAGAAGTTTTGAATTATATAAAAAGTAAAAACCTTATAGATGAAGTTCAAAAAAGTAACATTAAATTGATATTAACTTCTAATGTGAGTAATAAAAGTGCATATAACAGAATTATTGAAAATATTTTAAAAAGCAAAAAGAGTTGGTAGACTAATATGTCAAATTATGATATTCTTAATTTAAGTTTTTACAAAAAAAGGAAAAATTATAGAATGAAAGAAATTGATATAAATAAGAATAGGGAAGAATTTATTGAAATTTTTAATAACAATATAAAACGAGAAGGTGCAAATGAACTTTTGGAATGGCTTAAAAAAACAGATTTTTTTACTGCACCAGCAAGCACTAAATTTCATTCCGCAAGGGAAGGTGGCTTATGCTATCATAGTTTAAATGCATATAAACGTTTTAAACAAAATGTTGAAAATGAAAATAAAAATGGGTTTAACAAAATTCCAGATGAAACAATAGCCATTATTGCTTTGTTACACGATATTTGTAAAGTTGACACTTATAAGGTAGACTATCGAAATGTTAAAGTAAATAATGAATGGGTTAAACAACCATATTATGCTGTTAACGATACATTGCCTTATGGCCACGGGGAAAAATCTGTATATATGATTTCTGGCTTTATGAAATTAACTAGAGAAGAAGCCCTTGCAATTAATTGGCATATGGGAGCTTTTGATAATCGTGTTATGGGCGGAAGCTATAGTTTAAGTGCTGCTTTTTATCAATTCCCACTTAGTGTTTTATTTCATATTGCCGATTTGCAAGCAACTTATTTAGATGAAGAAGTTTAAACAATTTAAAATAAAATTTTTAATTTTGTTAAAAATTAATTGTAAGGAAATTTGTAATAAATAATTGCAATAATTAGAGATAGATAAATTTTATAAATAAAGATTTTAAACAACAATTATATTTTATTAATAAAGTTATAAAAAAGTTTGTTTTAAATTATTAAATTTTAAAAAAAGGTTTTAACTTTTTAACTAAACCAATTTATTTTATTAAACAGAACCAATTTTTATAAATTAACCCCAAAAATAACATTAAAGCAAAAAAAAATAGGAGATTAAACAAAATGGACAAACTTGTAATAATAGATGGTAATAGTCTTATTAATCGTGCTTTTTATGCTTTACCACTGCTTTCAAATAGTAAGGGAGAATTTTCAAATGGGGTTTATGGGTTCGCGAACATTTTAATTAAAGCAATTTTAGAAATAAAACCTAAATATCTTGCAGTAGCATTAGATTATGGTAAAAAAACTTTTCGTAACAAAATGTTTTCTGGTTACAAAGCAAAAAGGAAACCAACTCCAAATGAACTTATAAGTCAGTTTCCAATTCTAAAAGAAATGTTAAACGCTATGAATATAACCTATATTGAAAAAGAGGGTTACGAGGCAGATGACATAATAGGCACTCTTACTAAAAAATTTGATACAGAAAATATTATAATTACAGGTGACAGAGATGCTTTACAACTTATATCTTCAAACACAACTGTGTGGTTAACAAAAAGAGGTATAACTGAAACTAAAGTTATGGATGAAGTTGCACTAAAAATAGAGTATGGTTTAGAGCCATATCAAATTATTGAACTAAAATCTCTTATGGGAGATAGTTCCGATAATATTCCTGGTGTCGGCGGTATTGGTGAAAAAACAGCTTTAAATCTTCTTTCTAATTACACATCATTGCAAGGTGTTTATGATAATATAGAAGCCATAAAAGGAAAAGTGCAAGAAAAATTATTACAAGATAAAGATAGTGCATTTTTGTCAAAAGAACTTGCAACCATAAATTGTAATGTTCCTATAACAAATTCTTTGCAGGATTTTGAATATAGTTTTCCATTTTCTAAACAGGTATTTGATTTTTTTAAAAATTATGAATTTAACAGTTTAATTAAAAAAGCAGATTTGTTCGAAGAATTGTTTGTTGAGGATAATAATAGTTTGTTAAAATATACTGCAAATAGAATAGAATTAATTGATGTAGAAGAATTAAAACAACAAATTAAATATATTAACGCTGCTAAAGCTTTTAATTTTGAATTAAATAACGAAATATTTTCATTCGCTTATGATAAGAATTGTGAATTTTATTGTAAGGTTCAGCCAAATTTATTAGATAATACTCTAGATATTGTTGAGGTTTTAAACTTGCTAAAACCAGTGTTTGAAGATGAAAACATAAAGAAAAATTTGTATGATATAAAAGCTTCAAAACATATTTTATCAACTTTTAACATTTCATTAAATGGTGCAGAATTTGATGCAATACTAGCGTACTATTTACTTTGCGCTGGAGAAAGAGATGCTACTAGAGGCAGTTTAAATGCGTTATATGGGCTGGATGAAAAATTATTTGGTGTAAATTTATTTTATTTGCAAGAATTTTTAACTGAGGGTTTAAAACAAAATAATTTAATAGATTTGTATAATAATATAGAGTTTCCGCTTATAAATGTTTTATATGAAATGGAAAACGAGGGTTTTAAAATAGATGTAGATATTTTAAATGATCTTTCAAATAGATATTCTCAAGAGGTTGAAGAATTATCCCAATCTATTAAAAGAATTGCAGGGTTTGATTTTAATTTAAATTCTCCAAAACAATTAGGTGAGGTGCTATTTGATAAACTTGGGCTTGCTTGTTATAATAATAAAAAGAAATCTACAAGTATGGAACATTTGCAAGATATTTACGATTTACACCCAATTGTGCCAGCTATAATAAGATACCGTAAAATTCAAAAAATTTATACAACATATATAGAAGCATATAAAAACATTGTTAAAGTAAAAGATAGCGATGTTATTCATACGGTTTTTAATCAAACACTCACTTCTACTGGAAGGTTATCTTCTAGTGAACCAAACCTTCAAAATTTACCTATAAGAGATGATGAAGGTAAAACTTTACGAAAGATGTTTGTGTCAAGATATAAAGATGGCGCACTTGTTAGTGCCGATTATTCCCAAATAGAATTAAGGCTTCTTGCACATATGTCAGAAGATGAAACTTTAATTGATGCTTTTAACAATAATTTAGATATTCATTCTTTAACAGCAAGTGAGGTTTTTGGCGTAGATATATCTCTTGTAACCCCAGAAATGCGAAGAACAGCTAAAGCAGTTAATTTTGGCATAATTTATGGCATTTCTCAATATGGTTTATCTCAAAACATAAACACAAGTGTTCAACAAGCGCAGAAATATATTCAAGCTTATTTTAATCGTTATCCTAAAATTAAAGATTATATGAATAGTAATGTAGAAAATGCAAAAAGTTCTGGCTACGCATATTCTATTTTCAACAGACGCCGCAAAATTAATGAACTTTTTGTACCTAAAACAAGAATGTTTGGTGAAAGAATTGCAATGAATATGCCTTTGCAAGGCAGTGCAAGCGATATAATTAAATTGGCTATGATTAATGTCTCTAAAGCATTAAAGGAACAAGGGTTAAAAAGTAAGTTAATAATGCAAGTGCACGATGAGTTAATTATAGATGCTCCACAAGAAGAAATTACAACAGTAGCAAAAATTTTAAAAGATAATATGCAGAATGTTGTAAAGCTTAGTGTTCCACTAACTGTAGATGTAAATTCTGGCAAAAGTTGGTTTGATTGTTAAAATAAATAATAAAATAACAGTTCTGTTAGTGTTAATGTTATTAACTAGTTTTTGCATTATTTTTTTAAAATTTAATAAAAGAATTATTAAAAACATAAAATAATGATATGAAATTTAAAAAAACAGCTTATTTTTTAAGTGTTATACTAACAGCAATGCTTATTTTTGCGTTTAATGTTATATATTTTAACATTAAATATCCGCTTAAATATAAACAAGAAATTATTAAATATTCTACGCAGTTTAATCTCCAACCAACTTTTGTTGCAAGTGTTATAAATGCCGAAAGTAGCTTTAATTGTAATGCGGTTTCTAAGAAAGGGGCAATAGGACTAATGCAAATTTTACCTTCAACCGCCAGTTATATAGCAAATTTACTTAATGAACCCTTTGAGAATGTTGATTTGTTTAACGCAGATACAAACATAAAATATGGTTGTTTCTACTTAAATTATTTAGAAAATAAATTTAAAACAGAAAAAGAGGTTCTATGTGCTTACAATGCAGGTGAAACCGTTGTTAACAATTGGTTAAAGAACACAAATTTATCATCAGATGGTAAAATTTTAAATAATATACCATACCCAGTTACAAAAAATTATGCACAGAAAATTATGCAAAGTAAAAAATATTATTTAGGTAGAATTTAAAACAAAAAATTAATAATTTTTATATTGTTACAAATAATAAAAGTATGAAATGGTTTATCATACTTTTTTTATTGCTATTGCTTATTTTGCTTTTCCCAATAAAACTAAAGGGCAAGTTAATTTATAACATATTTAAAAACGAGGGAATTATAAGCATCTATTTTTATAAATTAAAGTTTTTCGTTTCTCATTTTAAACTATTACCACACAAAATTTTAATTTATGGGAAAAAAAAGAAAGATATATCAATTTATTTTTTTGATAAAGATAATACCCAAAGCAGTGTGCTAGACATTTTTTTTGTAAGTTTAATAAAACAAGTTAAACTAAACAATTTTAGAACTTATGCTAATTTTGGACTTTGTGAAAATGCTTTTGCTTCTAGCATAGGCAGCGGAACATTAAACATTTTTACAGGCTTAGCAAGTTCATATCTAGTAACTAACTGGGATGCAGATTGCATATCTTCTCAAATCTTCACCGACTATACTAAAACTAAATTCATTATGTGCTTTACATCTAGCATTCAATTAAATTTGTTTATGGTAATTTATTGTTTTTTATCTAGTTTTATTATCAAACTAAAAAGGAGAATATAATTTTATTATGGAAAATAAAAAACCAGTTGAAAATGTTTTAGAGGAAACTCTTAAAAATTTACGAACCATTATAGATGTCGATTGCATTGTTGGTAAGCCTATTGTAAAAGACAAAGTTACAATAATTCCAATAAGTAAAGTCTCTGTGGGATTTGTGTCTGGTGGTGGTGAATATAATAAAGACAAACACACCCGCAATTTAACTTATCCTTTTGCTGGAGGCTCTGGTGGAGGTTGTAATTTAACTCCAATAGGTTTTTTGTCTATAACTGAAAAAGGAGTTGAATTTATTAAAATAACTCCAGATAATAATGTTGAAAAATTAATAGACATAGCTAATAGCTTTGTAAAATCAATTAAAAGTTAAATAAAAGCCAAACTTTTATAAAAAATAAAGTTATAAATTTATATTTAATATTTTTATAAAAGTGTGTAATATATAAAATTTTTTATTCAAATTATTACCACTTATAAAGAAAAAACTTTTTCAAATTTAATTTGCAATAGAATTTAATTTTAGTTAAACAATAGTATGTAGTTAAAAAATAATGATAACAAGAATATTAAATAAAAATATCTTTATTTTAGCAATAAAAATTTTTAAAAGTTATTAAACTAAATTGTTGTCAAATAATATAGTTTTAAAATATTGATTTTAAAAAACAAATATAATTTAAGTTATTAAATAGGTGATTAAAAATGAAAACACATTTATCAATTTTTTTAAGTTTTTTACTTTTATGTGTAATTTTAACAGGTTTTGCCTTTAAAACAATAGCATTTGCTACTATAACAGAAACAGAACAAGTCAATTTGGATGCTTTAACAGGTGCGAACTCTCAAATAGTAGAACAAGTGGCTAAACCAGAACAAAATAAGCAAAAAGATATAGGCGCAGAATTAACAAGTGCCAAAAGTATGATTGTTATAGAAACCACAAATGGTTCAACTCTATATTCTAAAAATGCAAACGAAAAGTTGCCAATGGCTAGCACAACAAAAATTATAACAGCACTAACTGTAATAGAAAATTGCGAAGATTTAGATAAAGTTATAACAATCCCAAAATCTGCAACTTTAGTTGAAGGCAGCTCTATTTATTTAAAACCCGATGAAGAATTAACTATAAGGCAATTACTTTATGGCTTAATGCTACAATCTGGTAACGATTCTGCAGCAACTTTGGCACTTGAAGTTGGTGGCTCATTAGAGGATTTTGCTGACCTTATGAACGAAACTGCAAAGAAATTTGGTGCAACTAATAGCAGTTTTGTAACTCCTCACGGTCTTGATGATAAAAATCACTACACAACTGCAAGTGACTTAGCAAAAATCACTGCCTATGCCTTAAAAAATCCAACTTTTAAAGAAATCGTTTCCACAAAAAGTTACAATATTCCTGCAACAAACAAATATGGTGCAAGATATCTAATCAACAAAAATAAATTATTAAGTGGCCTTGATGGTTGCGTGGGTGTTAAAACAGGTTATACATCTAAAGCTGGCAGATGTTTGGTAACCGCTTGCGAACGCAATGGAATGCAAGTTGTTTGCGTTGTGTTAAACTGCAGACCAATGTTTGAAGATAGCGCTGAACTTATCAATAAGGCTTTTGAAGAATATTCTTTAACAGAAGTTTTACCAGCCTATAAATTTGTTACAGGTGTTCAAGTAGAAAATGGCAAGGCAACTACTATAAGGCTTTATAATAAACAAGGTTATAGTGTTGTAGATAAACAAGAAAATTTAGATAACTATGTTGTTGTTTACGATTACCCTGAAACAGTAAAAGCTCCTATTGAAAAAGATAAAGTTTTAGGCACTGTAAAAGTTTATTATAATAAAACCTTGCTTTTTACCGAAAATTTATGTAGTATAGAGAAGGTCGATAAAATTGAAACTAACGATAAAATTAAAAATATATTGGATAAATGGTAAATGAGAATTAATAAATATCTAGCAAGTTGCGGAGTATCTTCACGCAGAAAGGCAGAAGAACTTATTTTAAGCGGAGTAGTTAAGGTTAATGGCAAAACAATAACAAATCTTGCTACTAATGTAGATGAAACAAAAGATGTTGTAACTTTAAATAACCAAACATTAACTTTGCCAGAAGATTTTGTTTATTATATTTTAAACAAACCAAAAGGTTATGTAACAACTCTAAGTGATGATAGAGATAGAAAGTCTGTAATAGACCTAATTGCTAATATAGATAAACGAATTTATCCTGTTGGAAGGTTAGATTATGAAAGTGAAGGCCTTTTAATTCTTACTAACGATGGAGATTTAACCTATAAATTAACTCATCCTAAATTTGAAATACCTAAACGCTATATTGTTAAAATAGAAGGTACCACTAAAGAGAGTGAACTTGCTGTTATTAGAGCGGGAGTAGTTGTTGATGGGGTGAGATATAATAAGTGTAAGGTTACCTTGCTCAGTTTTGAAAATAATATATCTAAATTAGAAGTTACTTTAACCGAAGGCAAAAATAGAGAGATTCGAAACATCTTTAAAGCCATTAATAGAGAAG
This sequence comes from uncultured Christensenella sp., assembly GCA_910584815.1. Lineage (GTDB taxonomy): Bacteria > Bacillota > Clostridia > Christensenellales > UBA1242 > UBA7862. The sequence continues at coordinate 8,914 of CAJUBT010000036.1, forward strand.
TTATCTTTTTAAAAAGAGTAGAGATGGCAGGTATTAAACTAGGTGGTTTAAAAAGAGGAGAATACCGCCCACTTAAACAATATGAAATTGAATATCTTAAAACTTTGGTAGAAAATAAAACCATTAACCAATAAACATTATAAATCATTATAATATGAATAATTAATAATTATTTTTAAATAACAATTAATTAAATATAAAACTAAAATTTTAATTATTATTTCTATAAAACGCTGTTAGTTTAACACGCCTTTTAAACTTTTGCTTAAAAACGGGCAAAAATTTAAAAGGCTTTTTTACTAAATATTAACCATAAAATAAACAAATATTTTAAAAATTAAATTTAGGCCTTTTAACAATTTAACTTTTTTAGTTATATTAAATAAAATAAAAAATTTTAATTATTAATTAAAATGAAACTAATTTTCTTTACAATTTATTAATACAAATAAAAAACATAAAGGTGGCGCATTTTGTTGGCAAATAGATTTTTTATTGTATTTATAAATAAAATGCTATATATATTAAAACTTTATATATATTTATAAACTTTTTAAATATAATTCCAAAAATTATGTCTATTTGTTTGACTTTTATATACCGCAATGTAATAATTATATTATCTATTTTATAGTAAGCACTATGTTTAATAATCAACAAAAATTTTAATAAAAATTTGTTGTTTCTATGCCATAAAAAGTTGTTTTAATGTTTCTAACTTAGTATTTTTTGCACCCAAAATTAAAATACTAATATTATACATAATTCTGCATTTTTCTATACTTTTTACAAATATTTTTAATAAAAAGGAAAGATACTTTAATGAAGAAATTTTATAATTACCTATTTTCGATTTTTGCTTTATTAACTGCCCTTTGTGGTAGCCTTTTTATTACTTTTAAAAATAACACTGTAAATTCCTACGCTTTTGTAGAAATTGGAGATGAATTGGGTGTAGGAGAAAATGAAGAATACCCAGAAATTGCTATAGGTAATTCGCCAAATACAAACCAAGCAGCTGTTGTTGGTGAAATTTGGGATAACGAAAATAAAACTTTTAATCAAGGCAATTTAAACAGACTTTTAAAATTATTAACTGGTGATGAAACTGTTTCAACAAATAATTTTTCAAAGGTTAAAAACCAAGCCAGTGGGGAAAAATCTTCTTATGCAATTAGGCAAACTCAGGTGTTAGATAAACAAAAAGGGCAAGACATTCTTGTTACCCTTGGCAACCAAATTTGGACCCCTGTTTATATGAGCCCTGATAATACAGATGATGGTAACCCTATTTTAACTTTATGGCTTTACAGTAATGGCAGAACAGCACAATGGAATTCTATTACTAGTAGTAATGATGCTTCATACGGGAAATATGTTAATAGTCCTATAAGGAAAAATGTTTTAAATGGAGATAAAGTTGCAGGTGGGGCATATTCGCTTTTTACAGTGCCTAAGGATGGGGATGATTTAACTGATTATCTTGTAACCCCCTCTAAAATGGGTTGGCAAAAACAAGGTCAAGACACTGGAAGTTATAATGAAAACTGGTCAACTTCTGGTGAAAAAGGTTGGGAAGATGATTATTTATGGCTTCCTTCAGCGACTGAAGTTGGCTCTGGTGGCAATATAATTCAAGGGCCATATGTAAATTCAAATTATTGCTATTATGTATCATCGGGTATTGGTGAAAGAGGTGGCATATGGGAAACTTCAACAATACAGCGTTCTAATGAAACATCTACTTGGCTTCGTACAACAAACGGTAGTCGTTATGCTTATACGATATCAAGAAATGGAGATTATGTTTCAACAAATGATTTGAGTAGTAATAGATATTTATTGAATTTCTCTAGTTTTAGGACATACCTTAGTGAAAGAAATGCCATTCGTCCTGCTGTACATTTGAATTTAGATTTAGCCCGTAAAAATTCCACACCTACTCCTTCAAATTTATACGATTGTGTTGTAGACACAATTCCTAATGGTATTTGGAACCCTGTTACTAACACAACTCCAACAATAACAGTTCGCAACACTTCAACAAGTTCAACTTTAATAGAGAATGTAGACTACACTGTTTCCATTCCAACCATTTCAGCCCCAGGGCGTTACACAATAACAATTACTGGTAAAGGCGATTATACTGGCAGTTTAACCGCAAGTTATGTGTTAGATAAGCGAGATATCGCCGTTGCTTTAAGAGATAACGACCTTACAATCCCAACCCAATCTTACACAGGCAGTGCCATAACCCCAGCCTTACCAACTTTAAAGGACTATGCATATGTTAGTGCTTCAAGTGGTAGCCCTCTTAATTCATCTGGCATAACTTTAATTTCGGGCACAGATTATACTGTTGGTTATAGCAACAACACTGCAGTTGGCACGGCAACTATAACAATAACAGGCACAGGTAGCAAATACACTGGGACTACAACCATAACTTTTGTAATTTCCGAGCCAAGCATAACTGGTGCTAGGTTCACTTTAACCAACACTAGTGCTGAATATAATTTTGGGCAAGATTTATCTAGTGCCATAGTTCCAATAATAGAGGTAGGTTCTAAAAGGTTAACTTTAAACACCGATTATACAATTTCATATTTTAATTCAACTGGAGAAACTGAACTTGCAGGCATTTCTTCTGTTGGCACATATATAATAAGGGCAACAGGTAAAGGTTCTTATAAAGGCACTGCTGAGACTACTTTTACTGTTGAAAAACGCACAATTCAAGCACAAAACATAACAGTGCTTGGAGATCCTCCTACATACAATGGCACAGCGCGAACAGTAGCTATTAAGGTTGCAGCCACTTATAGTGCAAATGGAAGTACAACAACTTACACTTTTATAGAAAATACCGATTACATAGTAACTTACGATAGCAATATAAATGCAACAACTTCAGCCCGTGTAATTGTTACAGGTAACGGTAATTTTACAGGTACAGCAGTTAAAAACTTTACAATTAGCCCTAAACCTATCAGCAGTGGCGAAATTATAATAAGCCCTATTAATGCACAGCAATACACTGGTAGTGGCATTATTCCAACTTACACAATTACAGATAATTCTCTAAGCAAAAGGTTAGTTCTGGGTTCAGATTTTACTGCAAGTTATGATAATAATATAAATGTTAGTGTAGGTGCTTCTCAAGCAATAATTACAATTACTGGTATGGGAAACTATGGCGGAACAAGAACTCAAACTTTTGCAATTATTGCACGCCAAATTTCCAATGCAGACATTCAAACTATTCCAGACCAAACCTATACTGGTGCTAGTATAGAACCAGAGCTACAAGTTATAGATAGCGGCAAGTTCTTAACAAGGAATGTAGACTATATTGCAGTTTATTCTAATAATATTGAAGTAGGCACAGCAACCGTAAGAATAGATGGTAAGGGAAATTATGCTGGCACTAAAACCACAGTGTTCACTATTGTAAAATCTAATTTATCTAGTGCTGGTACTAGAGTTAATTTAGATCCAACAAATGCTGTTTACACAGGCAGAAGCATAATTCCAACCATAAGTGTTACAACCATTCCACCTGGCACCGCTAGTGATATTTTTGTTGCAAGCACAAATTACGATGTCTCTGTTGTTAAAGATGGCAAAACCTTATCTAACGGGTTAGAAGGTATTATAGAAATTGGAACTTATACTATTATAATTACTGGTAAAAATAATTACGATGGTTCAGCAAGAAACACTTTTGTTGTAACAAAATGTAACATAGGAGGTAGCATAACTCCTGAATTATCGGAAACAGAATTTACATACAACGGCACGCCACAGACACCGACTGAGACTTTAATATTCAATGGCAAGGCATTGCAGAGGGGAGTTGACTATGAACTTGAATATCGCCAATCCAGTGTAA
>CAJUBT010000037.1 GCA_910584815.1 uncultured Christensenella sp.
TTTTTTGTGTGTTTTAAATATTATTTTTTTTATGTTATTTATTTAATTTAGGAAATAAAAAGTTAATAAAAAATAAAGATAGTGTGCAGGGTAGTAAACTTTATTATAAAACTAATAATAACTAAAAGTTTGCCATATTGTAGTTAACATTTTTATTTTAAAACTTTTTTATAAAATTTTTTATGTTACTATTTAACATTTATTTTAATATGTTAAAAACATTTTTAAGTTACTTATTTAATTATTTAAAAAAGCCACAATACCACTTAGTATAGAGTAACAAATTTGGTTTTGATAACTTGTAGTTGAAAGTAACTTTTCTTCTTCAGGATTGCTAAGAAAACCACATTCAACAAGAACAGAAGGTAAGTCTGTGCAATTTAGAATGTAGTAATCGCCAATTTTCGATGGGCTTGTTGCGTGTTCAATATTTGTTTTAAGTTGTTTTTGAATGCACTCTGCAAGTGCTTTGCCTTGCTCATTATCTTTTTTATAAAAAGTTTGGGCACCTCGTGCTCTAGGAGATGAAAAACTATTCATATGAATGGAAACCACTAAGTTAGGCTTTGCATTTTCTATTATCTGCTTGCGTTTTTTCATATCGCTTTTTTTAAGGCTTTTTGCATTTTCATCATACAGGCCATTGCCATCACTTCTAGTAAGAATTGTGTTAATTCCCATTTGGTTTAACTGGCTAGCCAAGTTTTTAGCATAAGCTAAATTTAATTCGCTTTCAATGGCGTTTGTGTTTTTACCCACACTGCCGCCATCAATTCCGCCGTGCCCAGCATCTATAACAACGGTATATTTAGCATTTTGAATGCTATAACTATTAACACTTCTAGCATTTAGTGTTATAAAGAAAATGGTTAAACATAAACAAATTAAAACTACGCTAATAATAGTAATTAGCCATTTTTTTTTAATAACAAAAAACATATAAAATCCCTTTAATTTATTTTATTAACAAAATTTATATAATATCACCAAAAGCTTATTTTTATTAATATGCAAAAGTTGAAACAAATATATTATTTTAATTCTAATAATATATATTTTTATGTGTTTTTCTTATTTTTTTAACTTTTTAGCCATTTTTATTTTATATTTTGGTCATTATGTATAAATTAATTAATAAGTATTGTAAAAAAGGGTTTATTGTGATAAAATTTACATAATTAATAGAGGGGGAAAAATTAATGGCAAATGTAGAATTTGTAGATATCGATAAAATGTATTTACAGTCTAGGTTAAATGCTCAACACGAGGAAAGTCAAAGCGCTGTTAATGGCGTTGCAAGACTTATTAGAACTTGCCAAAGAGAGTATAATAGGCTATCTGATATTGTACAAAAAAGTGATACTGTTTTTGGAATTTCTGCAGCTGTAGGTTTTATTTCAGCTATACCATTTTTCCCTAGTGAAGTTGAAAGTGTTGCCGAAGAAGTGGTTGAAAAAGCACCCGAATTAATAACAACCCCTGCAGGTAAAGTTTTGCTTGCTGGTGCAGTTGGTGGTTTTGCAATTGCAGGCATTAGTAATTTAATTAGCAAAAATGCATTTAGAAAAATGCAAGAGAATAGAGAACAGCAGGAAGAACTATACGATGAACTAGACCTTCAACAAAGTTTTCTTACAGCAAGCGAAAATAAGTTAGCAATAAACGAAATTAAAGAGGCTATTCACGGAGAAGTAACTTTGCCACAAGGGTTTACTAGCACATTTAGCGAGGTTCCATCATCTTATGGGCTTGCAGGTTCACTTCCAAAAATTGAAGTTATAAATATGCAAAAGGATTTTCTACCTCCTTCTCAAGACTCTACATTTATCGACCCAACAGATGATTTTGTTCAATAGTTATAATATAAAAACTAAAGGTACTAATTTATTAATACTTTTAGTTTTTTTGTTTTTTATAATGTGTAGTTTTGCTGCTTTTTATTAAATAAGTTTATAACTAGGTTTTAATTTAAAATATTTATATATGTAATATAAAGAATTGGAAAATAAATTTTAGTTTTATAAACAATAAAAAATAGAATTATATATAGTTATAAAATAATACTAATAGTTAATTAGAAATATCTAACTTTACCATTTAATTGGAGGTTTGGTTATATGGTTAAAAAATTATATAATACTTATTCATTTGGAGATGAGTTAAAATTATATGAACTTGATAGAATAACAATTAGAGGGGTAGATTATCTTCTTCTCTTACAAAAACAAAAACCAAACATTATATGTGTTGGCTTTTTAGAGAAAGATAGGCTAGAACTTGTTAATAATCCTGCAATAAGTAGAGAACTTTTAAAAATATTTATGAAAGATAGCCAAGCCTATAAACAGAAGTTAGAACCTTTTATTATTAAGGATTAATTTTAACTTTAAAATTAAATTAGAAAATTCTTAAAGTATTAAATAAATTTTTTTATTAAATTTCTATTTGATGTTAAGCAAAAGTCATAGGGAAATAAACTGTTTTTTAAAACGAAAACTATCAATTTAGTCATAAACTTTTGAAACTAGCAGAGATTATAAAAAAACAGATTCTATATTTATGAAATTTGTTTTTTGTTAGTTTAAAAAAGTAAGGACCTTATTGATAGTTTTTTAATAAATAAAATTTTAAATATTAATTGCTTTTAAATGTGTTTTAAAATTATCATTCATACTAGGCATAAATTATTGTATATATAACTTTTTAAAAAATTTGTAAAAACTAAATGTATATGATATAATAAAATTTATGATAGAAGATGTTAAAGAAAGCAAAATTTACACACATAGAGAAGTGATAGAAATTAATTCTTTAAACCTTGCCTTTATTGGAGATGCAGTTTGGACACTTATGGTAAGAGAATTTTTTTGTAACCATACCCGTTTTAAAAATAATAACTTGCACAAATTAACCACAAAATTTGTTAAAGCTGTTTATCAAGCAAAAGCATTAGATGAGTTGCAAGAAGTTTTAACCGATAACGAAAAAGATGTTGCAAGAAGGGCAAGAAACACAAAAATGAATACTGTTTCCAAAAACGCATCTCTTGCCGATTATAAAAAAGCAACTGGTTTTGAGGCTGTTATAGGTTATTTATATTTAACGGGAGATATAGCTAGAATTAAATATTTTTTTGAATTTTTGCAACAGGATTTATTAGGAGAAATAAAATGATTATAAGCGGAAAAAATAGTGTTTATGAAGCCATTAACAGCGGAAAAACAATTAATAAGGTTATGATTTCAAAAAATTGTAACGATGATTTTAGCAAAAAAATTGTAATGCTTTGCCGCGAAAAAAAAATAAGATTTGATTTTGTAGATAAATTTACCCTTGAAAAATTGTCTGCTCACAACCAGGGGTATGTTGCAGAAATAACCGACTTCAACTATAGTAGTTTGGAAGATATTTTAAATAACAAAAAAGGTGAAAATAATTTTATTGTTATACTCGATAATATTCAAGACCCTCATAATTTTGGTAGCATAATAAGGGTTTGCGAATGTAGTGGGGTAGATGGAATTATAATAGAAAATCGCCGCAGTTGTAATGTTAACGAAACAGTTTTTAAAACCAGTTGTGGAGCAATTAACTATGTTAAAATTGCAAAAGTAACAAATATAAATGATGTTATAAAAAAATTGCAAGAGCAAAATATTTGGGTATATGCGTGCGAAGCTGATGGAGAAAATATTTTTGAAAGTAACCTTAAAGGCAACATTGCTATTGTAGTGGGAAGTGAAGGCGAAGGCGTTGGAAAACTAACAAAAAAAATATGTGATGGAGTGCTATCTCTTCCTATGTTTGGCAATGTTAATTCGTTAAATGTTTCAACTGCAACAAGTGCAGTTGTCTATGAAATTTTAAGACAAAGGAACAACTAAATGGCAAGTGAAGAGGTGCTACTTAAAAATGCACAAAATGGAGATGAAAAGGCATTAAACGAATTAATGCAAGCCTATAAACCGCTTGTAACGGTTATTGCACGCAAATATTTTTTAATTAATGCAACTTTAGATGATTTAATTCAAGAGGGGATGCTAGGGCTTTTTAAAGCATTTAGAAGTTATAATGCTAATTCTTCAACCACTTTTAAAACATATGCAAGTTTGTTAATTAAACGCCAAATTCAATCGGCACTTGTTAAAAATAATAGGAATAAAAATTTACCATTAAATGCTTATTTTTCAATAAATAATCAAGGCAAAATTTTAATTTCTGTTAAAGGTGAACCAGAAGAATATAGCGAAGAAGATAATGGCTTTTTTGTAACTTCAAACAACCTAACGCCTGAAGAAAATATTATTTTTAAAGAAAAAATAACTGAAGTAGATAGTTATGTAAATAGTTTATTAAGCGGCTATGAAAAGAAAGTTTTGAGATATTATGTTAAAGGTTTAAACTATGTTGAAATCGCCTCTATTTTAAAAAAAGAACCTAAAAGTATTGACAACGCGCTTAGAAGGATTAAAATTAAATTACAAGCAAAATTAAATTAAGGATTAAAAAATGTATTTAGCACTTTATCGCAAATTTAGGCCCAAAACCTTTAACCAAGTTATTGGGCAAGAGCATATAACATCTACCCTTATTAATCAGGTTAAAACAGGGCAAATTGGTCACGCTTATTTATTTACAGGCTCTCGCGGAACAGGTAAAACAAGCTGTGCTAAAATTTTTGCGAAAGCAATTAACTGCCTAAATAATTTAAATGGTTCTCCTTGTGGAAATTGTGAAGTTTGCAAAAGTTTAGAAGACCCAAGTAATATAGATGTTTTAGAAATTGATGCTGCAAGCAATAATGGTGTTAACGAGATAAGAGAACTTAGGGAAAAAATAAAATATTCTCCAATAAACGCTAAATATAAAGTTTATATAATAGATGAAGTTCATATGCTTACCGATAGTGCTTTTAATGCCCTTTTAAAAACTTTGGAAGAACCTCCAAAACACGCAGTGTTTATTTTAGCAACAACCGAAGTTTATAAACTGCCAGCAACAATACTTTCACGCTGTATGCGTTTTGATTTTAGGTTAGTAGACACTAATTTACTTGTAGAACATTTAAAAATGGTGTTCTCTAGTATTGGTGTAACGGCAGACAATGCTTCTTTGCAAGCAATAGCAGTGGCAGGGGAAGGCAGTGTTAGAGATACTCTTTCAATTGCCGATTGTGTGCTTGCTTTTAGCGGGAATAATATCACTATAGATAAAACTCTTGAAATTTTAGGCGCTAGCGATAAAAAAATTGTTAGCGACCTTGCAAATAAAATTATAAATAAAAATTTAGGTGGCGTGCTAGAAACTATTAATGACATATATTCAAGTGGTAAAAATTTAATTAGCATTGGCAAAGAAATTACCATCCATTTTAAAAACTTGCTTATAATTAAAAGTTGTACCGATTACAAAAAAATGTTAAATGTGTCTAACGAAACTTTGCAGGAACTTATAAATCAAGCAAATATTACAACAGTAGAAGATTTACTTTTTTATATGCAAAAATTTAGTAATATAGAAGCAGAATTGAAATATGCTCTTTCACCTAAAACTTTAATTGAACTCACAGCACTTGAATGTGCAAGTTTAAATAATGAAAAAAAAAACTAATTGATGATAGTGCTTACGAAAATTTTTTAATTCAAAAAATAAATAACAATTTAAATAATAATGAATTTAATATTGTAAATAATAGTGCAAAGAATGAAACAAATTTTAAAACTGCTTATAACACCAATTTAAATTCCTCAAATAACACAGATAAAACTCAAATTTTTAATCTACAAAATTGCACAAATCCACGCACAATATGGGGCGCTGTTGTAACTTTACTTCATAAACAAAACCTAATGGCACTTTTTACAGCGTGTGGTGAAATTAGAGAAATTAAACTAGATAATGCTTTTTTAGTAATAAATGTTAGAGAAGAATTTTTGTATAACACCTTAACTAAAGAAGATAATTTTAATAAAATTTCAGCATTACTAAAGCAAGTTAACAATAACTTAGAATTAAAATTTAATTTGATAAAAAGAAAAGATGATAAAACTCAAGTTAATTTGAAACGCTTACAAGAAGTTTTTGGTAAAGACCTTGAATTTTTTAATTAAAAAGTTTTAACATTTTTGGTAGCTTTTGCTTATAAACAAAGTTTGCACATTTATAATTTATAAATAATATAAAATAATACCTTATTTAATAAACAAATTTTAAACTTTAGTTTTAAAAACTAACAAAACTATTAAGTAAAATTTAAAAATTATAATTAATCATTAAAATGTAAATTTTATAAAATCAAAGAAATAATATTTTAAATTTTAAAGAAAAATTTAATTAAACAAGTTTTTTTATTGGAATTTAAAAAATAATTTATATAATATATGTAATATAAACTTAAAAAAAAGTTTTTAACTTAAAGTTAATGTAACTTTATTTAAAATATATAAAATTCTTATCGCAAAAAAAGGAGTAAGTAAATTATGGCAGGATATAATAAATTTGGTGGTTTTGGTGGTGGCGCTAATATGCAAAATCTTATGCGTCAAGCTCAAAAAATGCAAGCAGAAATGCAAAAGAAACAAGAAGAACTTGCAAACACCGAACTAATTGGTGCAAGCGGTGGTGGAATGGTTGAAGTTGTGATAACTGGTAAAAACGAAATTAAAAGTGTTAGAATAAAAAAAGAAGCTGTTGACCCAGATGATGTTGAAATGTTAGAAGATTTAATTATGGCAGCAATTAACGATGCACAAGCAAAAGTGGCACAACTTTCTAAAGACACTATGGGCCCTATGGGTGCATTTTAGTTTTTTAGTTTTAAAAATTTCAATCAATTTATTTTTGGTTTTTTTAAATATTAAAAGATATAGTTAAAGTGTTAGTGCAAAAATAAACTTAATAATGTTATAAAAAATATTAAAACAAATTGTTATCATTTATAAAAAATGCGTTAGCAATTAGTTTTAATTTTTTAAATTATATTCTAAAAATAAGGATTAACTAATTGTGGAAGAAAATTTAGTTGAAAAATTAATTGGGGCCTTTATGTGCCTAAGTGGAGTTGGCTATAAAACTGCACAACGATATGCCTATCAAGTTTTGCAAGAAGATGAAGAGATCGCAAACAACTTAGCCGCCACAATTGTGGAAGCTCGTAACAAAATTAAAATATGCCACGAATGTGGTAACTTTTCATCTAATGATATTTGTGAAATTTGCAAAACTCGCACAAGTAAAATTATTTGTGTGGTTAAGGAACCAAAAGATGTAAATTGTATTGAAAAAGTTAAAAATTTCGATTGTGTTTATCATGTTCTGCACGGATGTATAAGCCCACTAGATAATAAAGGTCCAGATGATATTAGAATTAAGGAACTATTACAAAGGGTTGCAACAGGAAAGTATAGTGAAGTTATTGTTGCAACTAACCCAGATGTTCAAGGTGAAGCAACCGCTATGTACATTGCAAAACTTTTAAAGCCTCTTGGCATAAAGGTAACTCGCCTTGCACAAGGCATTTCAATGGGTAGCGAACTTGAATATGCCGATGAAGTTACTCTTTCTCGTGCTATTGAAGCAAGAAGAGAATTGTAGTAACTACTTAATTTAAAATTTTGTTTTAAAATATTTTTCTCATTTATATTCATACTTTTTTATAATTTCTTAATGATATAAAAAAATAACATAATGAAAAAAAATAGTTAAAATTATTAAAAATTTTAAAACAAATAAATTAATTTTAACCATTAAAATAAAACTAAAAAATTGTGCATTATTAATAAAAAATCAATAATTATATTTAAATGATTATAAAAGATTATCATTTTTTTTATAAAATATTTTTCTTTGTAAAAATTATAGAAAATTATATAATAAGAAAATTTCTTATTTGTACCCCAAAAAATTTGTGAAAACAGAATAAATTTTAAAATTTACTTAACTTTTAAGTAAATTTTTTTTTATTTATTATAATTTACCTAAACACAATTAGAATTGTGTTAATTTTTAATATTAATAATTAGATTTAAAGAATTAGTATTTTAAGCAAAGTTTTAATAATTTTATAACTTAATTGAGAAACTAATTTAATAAGTAGAAATTTATATTAAGGTGAATAATATGAAAAAGAACTTGAAGTGTTTAATTTTTAGTTTTATTTTTGTTATTGCTTTTGTTAGTGGTTGGGGTGTTTTATTTAATAGCATTCAAAGCCATTCTTTTACATCTTCAAACCTTTCCACAGCAGTACGAGTTGGAGAAATTTGGAATGATACTGTGAAGAAGTTTGATAGAATTAACTTAAATAAATTAATGCAATTCGTAACAGGAAATAATACAGTTACAACCACAAATCTAGCAACCTTAAAAACACAGGCAACAAACAAAAAAACTTCAGCATCTATGAGGGCTGTTTCAGTAACCTCCTCGGATGGTTCCGTTAAGGCTGCTAATAAAGATATTATTGTAACATTAGGTGGGTTAGACTGGACCCCTGTATATTTAAGTAACGATACCTCTTCAAACCCAATTCTAACTTTATTTCTTACAGATTCAGAACAATTATTTGGAAAGAAATATTACACAAGTAACACCGTTTATAGTGCATTCAATGCTAGTGCTAGTGTTCCTTTTAATACTGGCTTTTCAGCATCTAACACTCCAACTTCTACATATCCAGATAATATGTATGGTATGAGTGCAATTAGGGCAACGGTATTAAACAATGGTGGAACCTATTCTACTGGAACTGGCGGTAGGTCAACTGCAAGTATGACTAAAAAAAGTGATAGTATTTTTAGCAAATATACAGTAACAACTTCAAATAACACAGCTATTGCAGACTTTATGGTTTTGCCAACAAATGTTTCTTGGCAAAAAAGTGGACAAGATGCAAGAACTCTTATTAGCAGTACTTATAAATTTTCAAGCGAAGATTTACAAACAAGTCAATCTAGTACAGGTTTTTATAATAGTAGTTTTAATTATTCAAGCAAATCAAACTATACTCAATGGGGAAATGACCGCCTATGGTTGCCATCATACTCAGAGATTGGGTACAATGGAACTAATGGTATTTGGAGAACTTCTTATGAACAACGCACTTGTAAAGAATGGATGTGGCTACGATCTGCTTTCGAAAATGATGCTACGGTTGGTCATATGGCTACTGGTATGGAGAGAATTGAAAATGGTCAATATGTAGAAGATAATAGTTCTGTTCGTCCTGCACTTCACTTAAATTTAAATCTTGCATCTGCAAATTCATATGGGGCAACCAATATTAGCACTTGTGTGGTTTCAAACCTAAGTAATAGTCAATGGAATCCTGTAAGCAACCCAATTCCAACATTCACATTAAAAACTTCAGATGGCAAAACAACCTTAGTGAAAAATACCGATTATACTGTAACTTCTTCCTCAACCAGTGCTCCTGGTACAATAACTTTAACAATTAAAGCAAAGGGCAGTAATTACGAGGGAACAAAAACTGTAACTTATCAACTTCAAAAACGAAGCATAACCCGTGCGTTAAGAGATAACTCCTTAACTGTATCCAATCAAACTTGGAAAGGTAGCGCAATAACTCCAACATTCTCAGGTTTAAAAGATTATGCCTATAATGCCGACACTGGTGGCAGTAAATTAAGCACAACAGGCATAGCCTTAACCCAAAATACACACTACACCCTTAGTTACACAAACAACACAAACATAGGTACAGCAACAATAACAATAACTGGTAAAGGTAATTACATAGGCACTAAAACGGTTAATTTTAGAATAGTTGCTGTAAATATGAGTTTAATTACGGTGGATGCAATTGCAGATAGAGTTTGGAACCCAGTAAGCAACCCAATTCCAACCATTACGGCAAGATATACTGGTGCAAACAAAACTTTAACAACCGCCGACTATACTATTACAAGCTCTGCAAAAACCGATGGTACTGCGGTACCAGGTAAAGTTACTTTAACTATAACTGGTAAGGGTAATTATACAGGAACAAAAACCGTTACATATAACCTAAATCGTAGAGATATTGGGCTTGCTTTAAAAAATAATTCATTAAACATTGCAAACCAAACATACACTGGTGAAAGGTTGGAGCCAACTTTAACAGGCTTAAAAGATTATGCTTACGAAACCTTAACCAGCACAACCGCATTAAGTTCAGCAGGTGTCCCTTTAACACTTAACACTCATTACGTGTTAAACTATGCAGATAATATTGATGTTGGTACAGCAACTGTAACAATAACTGGTAATGGAGTTTATTACACTGGCACAACCACAACAGCCTTTACAATTGTGGCAAGAAGCATTGCAAATGGTACATTGGGTTTAAATATAACTGATATAGATTATAAGTTTGATGAAGACTTACAATCGAATCTTATTGCAACTTTAGAAGTTAATAATAAAACTTTAACTTCAAGAGATTATGACCTTTCTTACTATTCTCCATCTGGTAGCATAGTTACCCAAATAATTAATGCAGGTACTTATAAAATTAGGGCAACGGGTAAGGGCAACTATAGCAGCACTAAGGAAGTAAATTTTGTTGTAAATAAAATCGCTTTGCGTGAAGAATTCTTTACAATTAATCCAAGCAGTTATGAATATAGAAATGCACAGATTATTCCAAGCTTTACAGCAAGTTATGATTATGAAACTGGCAAAAATTATACTTTTAAAACGAGTGATTATATTGCCACATTTGGCGATAATATAGATGTTTCTACAGGCGGAAGCGTAACCTTTACAGGTTCTGGTAGTAACTTTGAAGGAACTGTAATTAAAAATTTTATTATAACTGCAAAAAGCATTAGTGCAGGAGACATTTCAAAATCTAATATACCAACTCAAACATATACAGGTAGTGAAATTTCTCCTAACTTTACCTTAACAGACACAACCCTTGGGCGTAACTTAATTTTAAATACTGATTATACTATTACCATTACAAATAATGTAAATGTTGGAAATGCAACAATTAAAATTGTAGGCAAAGGTAATTACGCAGGAGAAACAGCAATACAATTTGAAATCACGCCTAAAAATATAAATCTTGTTAATATTGCTGAAATTCCAGATCAACCTTACACTGGTAAAGAAATTGAACCTGTGCTTAACATAACCGATAATGGCTTAGTGCTTAAAAAGGGCACTCATTATACTGTAACTTTTGCTAACAATATAACTGTTACTAATAGTTCTGTTAAAGCAAGTGCAACAATTGTTGGTACTGGGAATTATGAAGGCACAATTACTGTTTATTTTAATGTTGTTCCTTTTAACATAAGTGGTGCAATTTTTAACTTAGGCAAACCATTAATTTCTCCTTATAATTATGAAGAAGATTTTTTAAGTGAAATTCAAGAAGATGCAACTTTAAAAGTTAATACACTTACTTTAGAAAAAAATGTTGACTATAAAATTATTGCCTTAAATGAAGATAAAACAGCAGAAATAAATAACATAACAAATATTGGCAAATATGTTATTCGTGCAACTGGATTTGGAAACTTTGAAGGCATAAATGAAGTTGTGTTTGAAGTTACACAAAGAGATATATCTCAATCTGACATTGAAATTGAATTAGATAGCACAAATAACGATTTCACATATAATGGTGAAACACACGAAGCAACAATTAAAGTTTTTGGTAACTATACAATTAAAGGCGTAAATAAGCGTGCCGAACTTATAGAAAATAGAGATTATACTATAAGTTACGATGAAAACATAAATGCTTCAACTTCTGCACGTGTGTTAATAACAGGTATTGGCAACTTTACAAGCGTTAAAACTAAAAACTTTACAATTAAACCAAAAATGCTAGATGGGTTAGACATTGTTTTAGAAAATGATATTCCAAATCAAAATTATACGGGAACAACTCTTTCTCCAACTTTTGTTTTAAAAGATAATTCTCTAAATCAAATTTTAGTTAGAGGCACTCATTATAGTGCTACTTATACAAACAACACCAATGCTGGCGAAGCAACAATATCATTAACAGGTATAAGCAATTATGGTGGCACAAAAATTTTACACTTTAACATTTTACCAAGGGATATTTCAGTTGCAACAATTTTAGAAATCCCAGACCAAAATTATGTTGGTGTTACAATAGAGCCTACCCTTACAGTAACTGATAATGGCAGAAATTTGGTTAGAGGGGTAGACTATTTAGCAACCTTTAAAAACAACATAAATGTTGGGCCTGCAGGCAGTGCTCAAATAATTATTAATGGTATTAACAATTATCAAGGTAAGAAAGAAACCTCTTTCACAATTCTTCCTGCAGATTTTGCTGATGCAACTTTACATTTAAATCCTTCAACAACCATTTATACAGGTAAAGGTGCTTTAACTTCAATAAGTGTTGTTATGAACGGAAATAATGCCGTTGTACCAGACAGTAACTATGAAGTTACATACTTAAGAGGTGGGCAAGTTCTAAATGGCCCTGAAGATATGGTTGATGTTGGCACCTATACAATTAGAGTTAAGGGTATTGTAAATTATGAAGGAACTATTCAACAAAGTTTTGTTATTACGCCATTTAACCTTCAAGATGTTACAGTTTTGCTTTCAAGTTCAAGTTTTGTGTATAACCAAAGTTCACAAACCCCAGTTGTAA
>CAJUBT010000038.1 GCA_910584815.1 uncultured Christensenella sp.
AATTGTTATTTTACAATAAGTGTGTTAATTAAAGCACACTTTTTTTATTTATATTTATTTTATTCCTTTAATTAACAAAAAATTAAGAAAAAGGGGGAATAAATGGCTGTTGTTGTAACAGGTAAAAATGGTCAAGATGTTGTTTTATTAAATCCAAGTGAAAAATCTTTGAAATATACTTTGGAACTTCGCCATAAAAAAGCATTAACCAATTTAGGTAAACCTAAACGAGATAAAGATGGCAAACAAATAAAATTAACAGAAAAACAACTTGCTTATCGTGCTGGTTATTTAGGTAGACAAAAAGACACAAATAATGCTTTTAAATCTAAACATCCAAGATATAAACGCAAAACACAAAATAGATAAAAATTGCGACATCGCAAAAAAAATGGTGTTCGCTTTTTAAACTTTAAATTTAATAAAAGTATAAGCCTTATGAAATTAGTAGTAAGCACATTATCAATACTTGAAGTTGATTTGCAGTAAGGACTAACTGCATTAAAAACCTTTTTGTAGCGAACTCAATATTGAGTTCTATATTAAAAAATTAAATTATTAAATTAAATATTAAGTAAAAATTATTAGAGATTAAAAATAATAAGGAGAAATATCAAAAATGGCATTTGTAAAACCAATTAGAGAAATAGGAATAGTTATTAGTAAAACACATAATGAAGCAAGAGAAGAAAGAGAAGATTTTAACGGAAATAAATACCCTGCAAGAGAAGAAGAATATATTATTGAAGTAATAAGTTGTGATGAAGATGATTTAAACGAAGAAACAGGTATTTTTAATGGAACTCGTGCAAGTTATAAAGTAGATAAAGAAACATTTGATAAAGTTAGATTTGGTATGTTTGCAAAAGTTAAATATACTGCAAGTCAGTATGGAGAAAAACAAGTAAATGTTAAACCTGAAACTTTTGCATTATTAGAAAAAGCACCTTTTAATTTTGGTGCAAGAAATATTAAATAAAGGAGAAAATTTTGGCAACGATTTTTAAAAATATAGGTTTAGTGCTTTTAGGAATTATAATTGCAGTTGGTGTCGCTAGCCTTGTAACTGCTATCGGTTGTGCAGTAAATGGAATAGGTTTTACTCAACAAATAGTTCAATGGACTGGTGGAACTGCAAATATAACTCCTGTAATATAAAAAGGTAATGTATGAAAAAGATAATAATTATAGCACTAATAGTTATATTAGTTGTCTTATTTGGAACATTCCCTTTATCACTTCTAGGCAAGTTATTTAATTGGATAAGCATAGGTTTTAATTGGCTTGCAGGTATATTAAATATATTTGGATGGAATGGAATAATTTAGGTATTTATAAAATTAAAAAGCACTAATTAGGAACTGCCCTATTTGGTGCTTTTTTTAAAAGGAAAAAAGGAAAAATAAATGGACAAATTATTTAGTGTTCTTTGGCGAATAGTTGGTGTTCTTTCTGTTTTAGTTATTACTGCATTTATTTGGTTATATTTCTTTGTTCCAAAGCCACAAACGATAAGCACTAATTATATTTCGGCTTTAACATTATATGATGATGAAGATACACCATTAGAAGATGCAACTATTGTTTCTAATATAAATGTTTATAAAAATAAAGAAAACACAGAAAATGGACAACAACTTTTGAGTGGTCTATGACTACATATCAAGGAACTAACTATACAGAAAAAGCAACAAAAGGTGTTCAAATTGTTGGAGATTATAAGGCAAATCCTTATAGAAGTTACAGAACAATCAAAGACACAAGACTTTGGGGTAAATGGAAAAACTTTTATCTTTGGTATGATATAGGAATAGATAATTTATATTCTTATGATATTAGTTATGATAAAGATAGTAATACAGGAACTGCCTATGCTTCACCAACTGCTCTTAATAATGATAGTGTTTTTGTTGTTTCAGTTGGTAGTGGCGAAGAAACAACACTTGCTCAATTAAGATTTAGAAAACAAGTATTAGATAGCAAGTATTATAGACAAGAATGGTTTGGCTTTTATGATAATTGGCTTTCTAATTGGACTGAATACAATCTTGTAGGTTTGAATTATACTATCGGCTCAATATATAAAACTATTTCTAGTTTAAATCAAGGCACATATTATTTAACATTAGATTTAGCAGAATTTTTTGATGTTTATGTATTAGATGATAATAATCAATTTAATGTTCAAACAACTGATACACAATTTACTTATGTTACTTGCAAAGTTTCAGTAAATGATGAAGGTATGACAACTAGAAATCAATCAATGTATGGTATGGTTGCCCAGAATGATGGCTCGGTTTCATTTGATTATGATGAAGAACAAAAACTTTATTGGAAAGCACAAGAGAACATTACATTAGATAATAATGTTTTAGAAACTCGCTATTCAAATTATTACAATGGAAATCTTTTATATATAAAAAATGATGCAGTTACAAAATATAAAGATTTTAAAAATTTAAGAATACATTTAATAATTGATTTATCAAAATTAGAAAATGTAATTGGTATAGATAGTTTTGGTCTTGATGGCTTAAATTATCACGACATAACAATAATTGGAAATACACAAGATTTTTATTTTATGTCAAATAGTTTAATAAATACAAAAGTCGGTAAAATATATCACTCGCAAGAAGTAAACATTGTTGTTTATGATAATGCAAATATGAATATAGAGTTGGTGGCTTAATATGGAAAATATGAAAGTAAAAGAATTTATTGTTTGGCTATTATGTTTAATTGGTGCAGTTCTATCTTCATTTTGGATTATTTCTACTTATACTGCAAGTAATGAAATATTAGGTAACTTAAATAAAACTTCAAATAACCTAGTTTTTATTATTCAATGTAAAACTGCTGTTATGACACCTGATAAAGAAATACAAGATAAATATTCACTTAAAAAAGAATTTATATCAGTTTATCAAGTTGATAAAGATTTTAATGCTGATGAAAATGAATATGAGTTTGTATTAAATAAAACTTGTTTTGCAAATTGTGAAATGGTAGCAGGTAAAGTAAGTTGTAATTTAGAATTTACTTTTTTAGATACTGATGGCTTGGAGTTATTAACTGATACATTATATCTAACTATCAATTTTTATGATGGTAGCACGGTTTTAGAAATGTTTACATTGGGTGGCGAAACTGCAAATGCTTATTGGTTAAGTTATTTTAATGCTAGGGGTTTTGATATGCGAGTATATAATTTAGGAGTAAAAAATGGACTTATCTAAAAAAATCATAATTGCAATAGTTAGTGCTTGTGTTGTTGTAATTGCTGGTGTTTTTATTGGTGTAAACTGGAATTCTTTAAGTGTTTTATTTAGTGGCACAAAAATATACACTTATGAACAAATAGAAGAAAGTTATGATAAGGGTTATAACGATGCAAATACAAACGAAAAACAATATTTAGAACAATTAAATCATTTTAAAAAATTATATGAAGATAATAATTTAGAATTAACTAATTGTAGAAATCAAATTGAAAATTTAACAAATTCAAATAATAATTATAAAAGTCAGGTTGAAGATTTAACAGAACAAAAAACAAATTTACAAGGTAGTATTTCAAGTTTAGAAAGTATTAAATTAGAAAATGAAAAAACAATAGAAGAAAACAACAAAAATATTAGTGCTTTACAAGAAGAAGTTCAAAAGTTAGAAAGTGATAATAATACTAATACTGAAAATATAACCAAACTACAAAATCAAATATTAACTCTACAATCTTTAAATACACAATTACAAAGAACTAATGAACTTAATGTTTCAACTATTACAACATTAAATAGTCAAATTTCTTTACTAAATGTTCAAATTAGTGATTTGACTTTACAGGTTCAAAATAATTCTTCTAATACTGCTGTTTTAAACAATAGAATTATTGAACTTGAAAAATCAGTTGCTTATTATGAACAATATATTTCTAATTTAGAAAACAGCGAACAAGTTGTCGCTACTTTTGAATTTGATGGTAGCGTTTATAACATTCAAATTATTGCTAAAAATAGCCTTGTAAGTGTAGTTACCCCACCAACTAATGATTATGTTATTTTTAACTATTGGACTGTAAACGGCGAACAAGTAGATTTAACGACCTATCAATTAACTGCAAATACAAAATTTATCGCTAATGTTACATATAAGTATAACGTTAAATTTATGGTAGATAGTGCAGAACATAATAGTCAAATTATTGTTGCTAATGACTATGCAACATTGCCTACTCCTCCAACTAAAAATGGCTATGAGTTTGACGGCTGGACTATTAACGGCATTGATATAGTTGATATATCTAATATTTCAATTACTCAAAATACTATTTTCATTGCTAAATTTACAAAACTTCATAATGTAACATTTATAGTTAATGACGAAGTTTTAGAAACTAAACAAGTTAGAAATGGCGAATGTATAGAAAATGCTAATTGTGATTATGTTTGGACTTTAAACGGCAATGTTATAGATTTTGCAGAATATCCTATTTTTGCCGATGTTATTTTTATCGCTAAAACTGAAATAAGTTCTTTAAAAGCACAATCTTGGAATGGATTATCTAATTTTTCTGGTCCTGATGTTTGGTATTTTGAAGATAATGTATTTTATTCTAGTGGTTCTCAACAATATCGTTTAAATAAGGAAACTTTGACTTGGGAACTAAAAACTTGGACTGGCTTTTCTCCCCTTTATGGTTCTAATGTGTTTCATTTGGGTGAAAATGTTTATTATCTACGAAATAGAGATCACTATATTTTAAATAAGGAAACTTTAATTTGGGAGCCAAAAGTTTGGACAGGGCTATCTTCTAGCCTTGAATATTATTCTATATTTTCTGATGGAAATGTAGCATATTTAATTGATGTGTCTACAATTTATAAATTAGATGAAGAAAATTCGTGTTGTTATTATCTTACAACTTTCCCTAATTCTTATATTCATTCAATGTACGGAAGTTCTGATTTTTTTGTTAACGATGGCTTGCTTTATTATTCATATAAACCTGAAAACATAGATATATTTTTTGATTTAGAAAAAGGCGAATGGTTAAATTTTAGTTGGAATACTCCTTCTTATTTTCGTGGTTATGGCATATGGAGATATAAAGATAATTTATATTATTCATATGGCAATAAACATTTATATTACGATACCACTACAAATAGTTGGTTAGTCAAAGATTGGGATATTACAGATTTTGAAGCCTACTATATTTGGAATGATGGTGTTAATCTTTATTATTCTAAATCTATCACTCATTATATTTTTGTTTAACAAGTTGGTGCTACATTATGGGTATTTACATAATTTTTGCTCCACCAGGAGAAGGCAAAACTTGTTTTCTTGCACATTGTTTAAATACTGCAATGTATAATAGACAAAGAAATAAGGCTATGCAAATGGAGTTAGTGGCCAAACAACAAAATGGTTTTAAGAATATCAAAACTATACCACAATATTGTGTAAGTGCTAATTTTGATTTAATTGGTAAAAAGTTTGGCTACTCTCCTAGATATTCTAGGAAGATTAACCCTTATAGATTAGGCTTTGAAAATAAGTATATTAAAACACATTTTAATTTACCTTATGAAGTAATAGGCATAACAGAAGCACAAAAATATCTTAATAGTAGAATGTCTTTATACTTCCCTGATTGGCAGTCTAGGTGGTATGAACAACATAGGCACGATAATTTAGATATATATTTAGATACGCAAAGACCTATGCTTATAGATGCTAATATTCGTGAACTTGCTGAATTTATAGAAATAGTAAAACTTTCTATTGATTATGATAACTTTGGTAAACCTTGCCGATTAACTTGGAAAATTAGAAGAATTAAAAATAGTAACTTATTTGATAAATATATGTCTAGTGGCAGGCAGGACAAGTCTTGTTATACTGAAGAAATAGTTGTTGCAAATTACAATGTTTTTGCTTTATATGATAGTCAAAGTTGTAAACCAAAATTTTATGAAGGTCATTTTGAAGAAGATATAGATTATCAAGAATGTGAACCACCAGAAGAAACAATGAAAGGTTATATAAAATATTTAGAAGAAAATGATGATGAATTGCCAAAAGGCTTTTATCAAAAAAGGAGTTTAGTCGCATAATGAATTTTAATAAAAATGATTTAATAGATAGTGTTTTGAAACATTATTATTTAACTTTTGAAAATACATTAGATACTGCTGACTATGTTCCTGAAAAATTTAATTCAAAGATACATAAATATATTTTTAAAAATATGAAAAAGTCTTTTAAAAAAATTGATAAAGAAGATAGAGTTTATCAAAAGAAAGTTAAAAAAGAATTAAGATTAGAAAAACGATTAGATATAAAGGAAAAAAGAAAACAAAAACGATTTAGAAGAAAAGAAAAAATTAAATCTTTCTTTCTAAAAGTTAAACAATTATTTTTCACTTTTATAAAAAAATTGTTTAAGCGAAAAGAAAGAATTAACAAGCAGTCTAACAAGAAAAAACCTTAGTTTTTTCGCCTTAATAAAAATATCAGTAGCCGAATTAGTAATACAACTAAAAAGGTTACTGAAATTAAAGGTTAATGTGTGTATTGTGGGTAACTCCATTTTTGCTTACTTGCTTGGAGTTATCCATAATTCCACAAGACTTAACTATATTTGCACAGACTACTCTATCTTGATGGCTGTGTAAATGTAGTTTAGTCGTTTAACCAAACGCAAAATATATAATTAAAATTACCTATAAAGGCTATCTTGATGGACTAAAATAGGTAAATTAAATAAGTATTACAACATATTCGCACAAGGTCGTGGCTTGTC
This sequence comes from uncultured Christensenella sp., assembly GCA_910584815.1. GTDB lineage: Bacteria > Bacillota > Clostridia > Christensenellales > UBA1242 > UBA7862. The sequence goes on from CAJUBT010000038.1 coordinate 6,815, forward strand.
CCGACCTGTGCGAGTGTTTACTTGACAATAGTAACACTTAAAGGAAAATATTATAAAGGTTATGGTGTTTATAATAGACAGGGCAAATTAGTTGAAATTAGCACCTTAACAGATAAACAATTTTCAAACTTTCAAAAAGATTTAGCAACTGAAAGAAAAAATCTTTTACAAGGCAAAAAGGTTGGAATGTTGTTATTAGAAAAATGAAATAAAATTTTTAATTGGAGATTTAATTATGTGTTTATATTTAAGAGATAAAAAAATTAAAGATAATGAGAATTTAGAAAAAATAGAAAAAGAATTTTTAGTTGTTGAAAAAGTTAGTAGTGTTTTTGAATTATTTTTTGAAGATAATGGTCAATTAAACATTGTTGAATGTTGTGATAATTATTTTTATGAACAACTTTCAGTTGAAGATTTAAAGCAGTTATCACAATACTTTTTAAAAGTTGCAGATTATATTGAAAGAAAAAATAATGTAGTTTATGTGTAGGTGCATTATGCTTTCAAATGATTTAATAAAAAGTATAAGTTATGACCAACAAGAGATTATAAACAACATTTTAAAATTATATAATAAAGGTCAACCGATACATTTAGACCCTTGTTATAATGTAGGTGGTTTTTATAAAAATGGTATTGTCAAAGCTCCAGTATTAAAAAGTGATATCAACCCACAATTAGAATCAGTATTAAAATTAGATGTTAGAGATTTACCATTTAATGCATCAAGTATTAAATCAGTTATTTTTGACCCACCTTTTATAGTTAGTGGAAATTCTAAATGTAAAATGGCTCAAAGATATGGAAGTTTTAGTTCTTTGGAAGAATTAGAAACATTTTATAGAGATAGTTTAATCTCTCTGCAGAGAGTATTAAAGCACGGCGGGCTTTTAATAATTAAGTTTCAAGATTTCATTATTGGAAGAAAACAACATTTGATTTTACCTTACATATATTCAGTGGCCAGAGAATTAAATTTTGCAGTTCGTGATTTGTTTATACTTCTTGCAAAAAGTAGAATTAGTTATCAGCAAAATCAAAATCACGCAAGAAAATATCATTGTTATTTTTTAGTTTTAAAATGTAATAAAAGAAATTACAAAAAAGGTTTATTAGATAAAGAATTTACTGAAAGTGAAGTATTAGGATATTTAAAAGAATTTGTTGATAATAAATAATTATTAATTCTAAAAATTATAAGTAAACGGAAATTAAAGTATTATGAAAATTATTAAAATATAAAATTTAAAAATTATAAGTAATTGGAGAAAAATAAATGTTTGATAAAAAAGCAATTACTTATAACCTTTATTCAACTGAAAGAATTTATAGGAATGAAACACTACTTTCCTACTACTTCCAGAAGAATAAAAAAGTTATAAAAAAGTTTTCTCCGATTGATTTAAACGGAGAACGATATAGATTAAATCTTCAAACAGGGGAAATAAGCGAATATAAGAAAAAAGATATTTTAAATTCATATAAAGCAAGTTTAAGAAGAACAGTAATAGCAATGAATATGTTACTTGCAATGAATGATTTTGATTGGTTTTGGACTTTAACTTTTGATAAAGAAAAAATAGATAGAACTAACGCAAAAGCAGTTTTTGATTGCTATAAAAAATACATAGATAACATAAAAGCAAAATACCCAAGTTTTAAATATATGACTTTCCCAGAAAGGCACGAAGATGGTTGTTTTCACTTTCATTTATTAACAGCAGGTTTAACTCCTAAACAAATGGGTTTAGTTAATAGTGGTAAAGTATGTTGTCATTGGGCAAAAAAGAAAAATAAGTATGGAATACTTAAAGATATAAAATTTTGCTCTCGTGAGTATTTTGAGAAAACAAAACATTTACACACTTTAAAAGAAACGGACGGAGAAACAATTTTTAATGTAACAACTTTTGCTTATGGCTTTACAACAGTTAGTAGAATTGTAAGTCGTGAAAGGTGTAATAATTATGTTAAAAAATATGTAGAGAAAGCATTAGGTTCAACAGAAGTATTTAAGAAAAGGTTTTATTATAGTTCTAACTTAAATGTTCCCTATCAAGTTAAAAAACTTATTGGTGCTGATTTTACTGATACTCCTGTAATTGAAGATTTAGAGTTAATAAAAAATAACCCCTTACTCTCTTGTGCAAAGGGTGTTTATATGAATGAAGATTATAATGTTTTACAAATAAAGGTTGATAATGAAACTATAAACCAAATTAAAAATGGTTTAATTCCATTATCAAATGAAGAATATGAACATTATTTAAAAGGTTTAGCAAATGAACAAATTAAGTTCTAACAAACATAAATGCAAGCAATGTAAGTGTGAGATTAGCCCTTATTATGATTTTAAAGAATATGCTTACAAAATAAATAATTTAATATTTTGCCCTTATCATTGTATGCAAGATTATAGGGCAAAAAGAAAATTAAAATTTAATAGAAATTGCCCTACTACAAACTAAAAGGAGAAATAATTGAAAAAGAAAAACAAAGATAA
>CAJUBT010000039.1 GCA_910584815.1 uncultured Christensenella sp.
TTTTTAAAATAATTTTAAATAGTTAAATGTTGTTATTACTTTTTATTTGAAGATGAAGGTTTTGCACTTGAACTTGGTTTTGTGGAGTTTTTGCCATCAAACCTTGAAGTTGAGTTAGATTTTGAACTATAGTTTGAAGATGAACCTTTACTATAATTACTTGAAGAAGAAATTTTGTTAGAAGAACTAGGTTTGTTTAAGGTGTTTTTTTTATCATCTTTATTATCGAAATAATTAGATAGTTTTTTATTTTTATCTTCTTGCTTTTTTTCTTCTCTACCTTTTGAGGTTTTTCTATTTAGCGAGGACAAATTTTCTGGGCTAAAAACTAGCCATTCAAGGCAACCCAAAATTACTGCCAAAACAATGTTAAAGGCCATATATAGCAAGAAAGTTAGAAGAATTTCTACAAAAGAGTAATAACCAGCATAAGCAATTGTTATGAATATTAAACTGTTAATAATGCTAAAAATGCCAAGATAGATACTTGTTCTAATTATTTTTGGTAATTTTTCCATTTTAACATATTCAACAAATAAATAACCACATATGCTGCAAACCAAAAGTGCAACGGTTGTTGCAACAAAGTTATTTAAATATGCCCAAGAAAGATATTTAAAAACCCCGTTAGATAAATCTAAAAAGGCATATTCGAAAAACCTTATAACAAACATTGTTATTTGCGAAAAGATTAAAACAAAAAATAACCTTATACTTTCTGCTTTATCATATTTACTATAAGCAATGTATAATGCAAGTAAAATTACTGGCAAAACCACCATTTGAACAGAAAGTGCTTTATAAAAAAGTTCTACCTTTGGAAAATATGCACAAACAATACTTGCAACAATACCAAAGAAATAAAGACCATTTTTTTGCAAGTAAGTATGAGAAACCCAAAGTGCTAGCACAGAAAGTGCAAAGAAAATTATTAACGAAGCCCAATGTAACATTATAAATTAACCCTTTTAATTTGATGTTTGAAAAAATTATATTTAATAATTATAAATTAGTTTTTACATTTTTTTGTAAGCATAAATAATAATTAAAACAATCATTTTACAATATTATTTTAATTAACAATTTAAATGATTGTTTTAAACTGAAAATTTTTTATTTAAAATTCAAGTAACTTTTTTTTAAAAATAATGAACAATTTAACCTAACCCTTTTTAATTGTTATTTTTTAATTTAAAACAGTTAGTTTAATTGCATTAGTTGTTCCCTTTTCAGCAATAGGGATGCCAAGAGTTATAACAATTTTATCGCCAGCTTTTGCAAACTTTAATTCTTTAACAACCTTTTCTGCATTAGATAACATATCTTCAATTTTGTTAAACTCTTTAACAATAACTGGGGTTACGCCCCAAGAAAGTGACAAACTATGGTAAACAAATTCGTTATGAGTTAAAGCAATAATTTTTGCATCTGGATAAAAGCGAGAAATCATTTTTGCTGTTTTACCTTTATCGGTATAACACACAATTGCTTTTGCATTAACCGCCTTTGCAGTTTCACAAGCGGAATAAGAAATTGCATCTAAATTTCTGTGTGCATTTTTAAACACTGGCATTTGTTTGTTGGAATAATCTATAACTTTTTCGGTTGCATTTATAATGCTTGCCATAGTGGATGTTGCATCAAAAGGATAATTACCCGAGGCACTTTCGCCCGACAACATTGTTGAACTTGTTCCATCGTAAATTGCTTGAGCAACATCGGTAGTTTCTGCCCTTGTTGGACGGCGTTTATAAATCATACTCTCTAACATTTCTGTTGCAACAATAACGCTTTTACCTCTTTGAACGGTTCTTGTAATCATATCTTTTTGTATGCTTGGAATATGTTCTATTGGAACTTCTGTTCCCATATCTCCCCTTGCAACCATAATACCATCGCTAAGGTCTATTATTTTATCTAAATTCTTAATTCCCTCTGCACTTTCTATTTTAGAAATAATTTCTTGTCTGCCACCATATTTTTTAATGCATTCACGCATTTCAATAATATCTTCTGGGCGATTAACAAAAGAAGCAGAAATAAACTCAACATCATTTTTTGCAGCAAATTCTATGTTCTTTTCATCCTTTTCGCTAATAAAAGGTAATGGCAACCTAAACCTTGGAATAGAAATGCTTTTATGGTTGCTAATATCGCCACCAACATCAACTCTACAAATGATTTTGCCATTTTCTACACCTTTAACAGTAAACTCTAATAAACCGTTGTTAGCATAGAGTTTTTGACCACTTTTTAATTTATCTAATAATGCAGGGTAGCCACAATAAACTTCGTTTATAGTTCCAATAACTTCTGTAGTTGAAAACACAAAAGTTTGCCCTTTAACTAAGGTTACTTTGTCTTTTTCAAAAGTTCCAATTCTAAGTTCTGGCCCACAAGTATCAACCATAATGCCACAAGGCACTTTCATATCTTTACGCGCTTTTTTAATGTTGTTTAAAGTTTTTTGGTGACTTTCTAAGGTTCCGTGGCTCATATTTAATCTGGCAACATTCATTCCACATTTTAACAACCTAACTATTGCATTATAACTGTCGGTTGCAGGTCCAATAGTACATACTATATTTGCTTTTCTCATAATTTAATTAGTCCTTTTTAATTTAAAAATATTGATAGTAGTATTATAGCAATTAATAATAAAATTATCTACCATTTTTATTTAAGTTGTTTAATAAACCTATAAAAAAACAAATTAATTTCTATAATTTATTTTTTATATAAAACCCGCTTTATAAAAACTAAAAATAAATTTAAGTTATGAAATAGTTCACCTATATAAAAAATAATAATTTAATGTTTATTAAAAAATATTAACACTATTTTTGTGCTATATTATTTTAAAGTTTTTTAAATTTACATTCAAATTTTTGTTGATTTTTTATTACTATTTTATGTTAATTTAAATAACCAATTTTTTATATATTTAAAAAAATTTAAAACTATTTTGTTTATAACTAATTGCTATTTAACCATAATTTTTTTAAAAAAAGGTTATTAATTTTATGTTTTTTTGTTTAATACTTAATTGTAAATTTTACTAATTTTTTTAAAAAATAAACTTTGAAATTTAATATAAAACCAGTTGGTCTTGTAACTAATATAAAAATTTTTTTAATATAGAGAATAAACTACTAGTTTACATTATAAATATAATTTTTTTAATAAATTGTTTATGTTCCCCTCTTAAAGTATTATAAATATTTTAGCATTCTTTTAATAAAGTAAAAGAATACAAGGTCGGCAATTAAAAAGAATGTGGCAATTATTTTTAAAATATATTCACATAAACGGGCTAAAATGTGCTAATTTGCTGTAAATTGTTTTACAAATTCTTTTAAAAATATATAATTAATATACAAACTAATAGGTCATTAGGAGAGAAAAATGAAAAAAGAAATGATTTATGAAGAAGTGCTTGCAATGCTTAACGACCGTGTGGACTATAAATCTATCACTCTTGCAGAAGTTGCAAAACGCTGCGGAATGGGAAAAAGCACAATTTATGAATACTTTGTAAGTAAAGATGAAATGGTGTTTAACAGCATTATTTTTTACCTTAACCGAATGATGAAATTCTTTTCTAATGGGTTTAGGGTAACCACTTTTCGTGCAAGTTTAAAAGTGTTTATTAAGGCTGTTATTATTACAATGAAAGCAAATTTTTGGATGGTTATGCCTTGGACATTTTTAGATAACTATGCCCCATTTTTAACCGAAGAAGATGCCGACACAATTACCGAACTTTTGTATAAATGTAAGGAAGTTATTTTAGAACTTTTTACAGCAATTTGCGAAAAGGGAAAAGAAGAAGGAACCCTTTTTGAAATAAACGAAAAAAACATAAACTTTGCTTATAACGGAATTATTTGCAGTTTAAGTGAAGAAGTTGATTGCGACTATGATTATGAAAGTGATGAAAGTAAACTTTATGTTGAAGACCTTTGTGCTTGCGTTTTAAGACAATTAAATTAGTTTTAAAATTTTAAAAAAATTATCCACAATTTGCTTACAAGTTGTGGATTTTTTTTATTTATATCTAAGTTTTTAATTTAATATTTTTTTTACAAAATTCTTTAAAAAAGTGTGCATAAAATATGGCTTTTTTTAAATTAATTTGGTAAACTACTATTATGGAAAAATTATTGGCAAACAAAGAAATTGATTTTTCTTCTGGCTTAACAAATAGTCAGGTAGAAGAACGCACAAAACAGGGGCTAGTTAACACAACCTTAACCAAAGCATCTAAAACCTATACTCAAATTTTTGTGGGTAACATTTGCACTTGGTTTAACTTTATTTGTTTTCTTATGGCTACCCTACTTATATGCGTGGGCAGTTATGCTAACGCTAGTTTTATTGTTATTTTTATGGCTAACCTTCTTATTGGGCTTGTTCAAGAAATAAGGGCAAAGCGTATGGTGGACAAAATATCTTTAATGAACCAAACTCAAATAACTGCTTTAAGAGAAAATAAAGAAATACAATTAGATGTGGAAAAAGTTGTTAAAGATGAAATTTTGTTTTTTGAAAGTGGTAACCAAATTTGTGCAGACTGTGTTTTAATTGATGGTAACATTGAAGCAAACGAAAGTTTAATTACAGGAGAAAGTAAACCTGTTAAAAAATTTGCTGGGGATACTTTGCTTGGTGGAAGTTTTGTTATAAGTGGAAAATGCAAAGCACAGGCAGTTAATGTTGGGTTAAACACTTATTCTTCCACTCTAGTTAAAAAAGCAAGAGAATTTAAAAGTAACCAAAGTGAAATTTTAAAAACTTTAAACACAATTATTAAAACAATAGGTATTATTCTTCTTCCTCTTGGAATTTTAACCTTTTTCGATTCAATTAACTATAATTTTGTAAATGCCGATTTTAAAGATGCTATCACTCGAACTTCAGGTTCTATAATAGGTATGATGCCTGTTGGAATGTTTTTGTTAACAAGCGTATCGTTAGTGGTTGGAGTTTTGAAACTAGCAAGGCGAAAAACTTTAGCACAAGATGCATATGCCATTGAAATGCTGGCAAGAAGCAATGTTTTATGTTTAGATAAAACTGGCACTTTAACAGATGGAACAATGACTGTATGTAATGTGTTACCAATTAATTCCTCTGCGGAAGATATTAACACTATTTTAAAAAATTACATTAACAACATTAAAGCAAACAATCAAACACAAACCGCACTAAAAAATTATTTTGGTGTTGAAGCGAATTTTAAAGCTACTGCAACAATTGAATTTTCTAGCGAGAGAAAATACTCCGCTGTAACATTAGAAGAGCTTGGAACCTTTATGCTAGGTGCGCCAGAATTTGTAAATAAGAAATTAGATAAAGATATTTTACATACTATTAAAGAATTTACAAGTGATGGCTTTAGGGTGCTTCTTCTTGCAAAAAATAAAACTGATATTAAAAAAGAAGAAATTAAAGTTAACAATACCCCTCTTGCAATAATAACTATTCAAGATAATATTCGCCCAGATGCAAGAGACACTATTGAATGGTTTAATAATAACGATGTTCAAGTAAAAATTATTTCTGGCGATAATGTAGACACTGTTAGCACAATTAGCAAAAAAGTAGGGGTTAAAGATGCAAACAAGTGCATTAGTCTTGAAGGATTAAGTGAAGAAGAAGTTAGAGCTTGTGCCACTAAATATAATGTTTTTGGGCGTGTTACCCCAGAACAAAAATGCATAATTGTTAAAGCATTAAAAGAAAGTGGAAACAAAGTTGCTATGACTGGCGATGGTGTTAACGATATTTTAGCATTAAAAGAAGCAGATTGTTCCATTGCAATGGCAAGCGGAAGTGAAGCAACCCGCAGTGCAAGCAGCTTGGTTATGTTAGATAACAACTTTGCAACAATGCCAAAAGTTGTTGCAGAGGGAAGAAGGGTTATTAACAACATTTCAAAATCTTCCGCATTATTTTTAACAAAAACCTTTTTTGCAATGTTTTTAACAATTTTTACACTCATCTCACCAAGTTATAATTTCCCACTTGTTAATACCGACATTATGTTATGGGAATGTTTCTTTATTGGAGTTTCATCTTTCTTTTTAACCTTACAACCAAACGAAGATAGAATTAAAGGTTCATTTATTGCTAACCTTACTTCCAAGGCTTTGCCTGGTGCATTAGTTCTATTTTTAGGGGCAATTGCTTGTTATATTTTCTGTTCTTTAACAGGAACAATAGAAACAACTCTAGGCACAATGATTTCCTACACTGTAACAATAGGGGCTTTCTTTATTATGTTGGAACTTTGTTTGCCACTAGATTGTTACAGAAGCATTGTTTGTTTTGGCTCGCTTATTTGTTGTGTTGCAATTTACTTATTTGAACATTTCGCTTTAAATGGAATATTTTTAAACTACTCTCCTATAGCCCCAACTTCGTGGATATTTTTGGTTGTTAGTTGGATTTGCATTGCTCTTTTATTTGCACTGTTCAAATTTCTGTTTGAAAAATTTTTTGAAACAGATTTTTCTAAAAAACTTTTTAGATTTAAACGCGAAAATAAAGCTAAAAAAGTTAAGAATAATTAAAATAAAAAAAGACACATTATCTTGTGTCTTTTTTTAAAAAATTTGCAATTTAAAGTTAAAATCATATTTTTAATAAAAAAATAAATTTTGAAATTTTTAAGAAATTTGCATTTAAAATCTAACATTTAACTAAAGTTAATATAGCGGCTTTTAATTTATTTTTTAATGCATTGAAAATTTGCAACCACAATAATTTTGGCGATATAGGTTGTAGGCTTTAGAAAGTTTTATGCTATTTAAATAACCATCTTGTTTTTTAAAGTCTGAAACTAAATAATTTACACCAAGTTCTTCTTGCAATTTTAAACCAAACTCATTAATTAATTTTGCGTTTTTATGTGGGCTAACACTTAAAGTTGAAGCAAAAACATCATACCCTAATTCCTTTGCTTTACAAGCAGTTTTTAAAAGCCTTAAATAAATGCACACCTTACACCTATCCCCGCCCTCTAAGCAATTTTCTAAACCTTCAAATTTTTTGTAAAACATATTACTATCTTCATATTCCCCATCTAAAACCTTAATATTTTGATTGCTTAAATTTATATATTTCTTTTGCTCGTTCAACCTTTTTATATATTCTTCTTGTGGGTAAATGTTAGGGTTATAATAAAAAATTGTAAGGTCATAATCGTTCTTAAGTTTTTCAATAACACTTGTGGAACAAGGTCCACAACAACTGTGCAATAATAATTTCTTTTTCATATATTTATTATAAAACTAAATTCGTTTGATTTTCAAGTGTTTTTATAGTAAAATTTTTTTGAGGTTTATGGTTTTTAACAAACATAACCCAATTAAAAATATAGTTAAAATTAAAAAGGTAAAAGATGCAGTTAAAACTACTTAATTTTCACAAAATATTATCTCAGTTTTCATCTAACATAGTAGGGGCGTTCATTGCCCTTATTGTTTACCAAAGCACTGGCAATTTTTCTTATGCTTTTTTATTTTTAATTCTTAATATGATTTTACGCCTAACCTTTTCTGCCTTATTTTTTAAACAAATGGAAAACCATCCTCAGTTATTTTTGTTTATAAAAATAATTCCTTTTTTGTTTTATCTTCTTTCAATTTTATTGCTAGACACTCATCTTAAAGTTTTAGGCATTATAATTGCAGCTATTTTTCACGGGATATCAACTTCTTTCAAAGAACTACCAATGGAACTTACCTATAGTTATTCAGCACTAAACAAGGGGGCAACTTCTAATGGTTTTTCTAAGCTGCTTGAAAACTTGGGAATAATTCTTGCAATAATTATGGGAGGATTGTTTTTAGACAATCTTCCAAAATGGATACCTATAATAATTAGTTGCACCGTGTATTTAATTTCTATTATTCCTTTATTTTTATACTATCTTCTTCACAAAAAGGAAGGAACTTTTAACAAGGATGCAACATCAAATGCAATTGAAAGTTTTAAAGATATTAAAATTAAGGAACACCAACAGCAAGTTATAAGCAAAAAATTGCTTGTTAGATATTTCTTTATTTATTTCTGCTTTTGTGTTTATGATGGGCTTATGAACTTGTTTAGCTTATATCTATTTAAAGTAAATGCAGAATGTTATAGTTTTACAGCTTATATACAAGCAGGTTTTTATGGATTGTTTGGTTTAGGGTGTTTTGTTGCAGGTAAGTTAGATGACAAAATTGACATAACAACCCTTTGTTGCTTTGCTTGTGTTATAAGTGGGGCTTTGGTTTGCGTTGTGCCATTTGTTGCAAATATTATTGCACTTGAAGTTGTATTATTTTCATTAATTGGATTTTTATATTCTTTTATAAGCATTTTTTGCTATTCCCGAATGATGACAAGATGCAAAATTATGGGCATAGGCAATAAAGCACTAAATGGAAGGGCACAAGCATCTAGGCTAACACAAATTTTTATATATTCAATTTGTGCTATTTCTCCTGTAATGTTTATACCTGCTTTTTTTGTAACTGGAATTATGTTTGCTAGTTGTTGTTATTCTATTCCTAAAAACGAAGAGAGAACAAGAAAAATGCTTGTTGACTATCTTGAAAATAACAAACTTTACTAAACAAAAGCATTGTATAAACAAACAATAATAAAAATCCACCAGTGTACCTGGTGGTTTTTCATTTAACGGGTAAAACCC
>CAJUBT010000040.1:0-2621 GCA_910584815.1 uncultured Christensenella sp.
AAAAGTTATATTTGCGTGTTTTTTTGTTATTTTATTTTGTAATTTTATGATTGAGATTGACCCCCATCCTCAAAAATAGGATTTCCAACTTCTTGTTCAGAAGGGTATGGGGTGTTATTAGAGCCGTGAAGCTGAGATGCTTTGTATCTTTCAAATAAAGAAATCACACTTGGTTGATATTCTGTTAAATTAAGTTCAGCACTAAAATCAGCTTGAGGGAAAGTGTCATCTTCTCTTAAAGTAGGATGAAAATTTACTACTTCTTGTTTAGCGCCAGTAATGCCATCTTGCTCAATTTTGCCATCGTTTGCAAGCCCCATTACCATTTGAGTGTATGTGGTGCTATAAGCTGGTGGTATAGAATCCTCTGGACCTTCTGGGTCTCTAGTATTTTTGGTGTTAACATAAGAAAGAACTTCCTCAACAAGTGGGTTAGGGAATTCTTGCGGATAATTTATTTGTAGCACTAATTCTAAATAATCTGTAGCTTCTTTTACTCTTGTTGCATCCGATAGTGCTTTTAAAGAGTCTTCTTGATCTCTTAAAAGAGAACTACTAGAAGGTACTTTTGGATCTCTAGCCATATTTAATCTACAAATTTCAAATTCTGCGTGTTTTTGTGCCTCAATTATGTTTGTGAATAATGTGGCACGACCTTCTTCTTTCATACTTTTTAAACTTTGTAGCATACCACTTTCTATTCTAATAAGTTCTTTATTATATTCCATCCAAACAAGTCTATCATTTTCAAGCCCCACATAGTTCATTGCATTTAGCTTTTCATTTCTTAATATAGCTAAGCGTAAATAACCAAGACTGTTTTTATCCATAATTTTAATCTCCTTTGGGTAAAATGCTATTAAAAAAATTTACTAATTATGTACTTTTAAATTTTACCCCAACTTTTCTATTATAGCACCATTCATATTTTTATGCAATTAATAATTAAAAATTTTAATTAGTGCTTATTAAAATTTATTGTCATTTTATAGTTAATTTTTACATATTTTGCTTGGTAACTTTAAATTTTTAAATATAATTTCGGTTAATTTTTACTAAATAACCATCATTATAACAAAAGTTAGTAATTTTAATATTAAAATTAAACTTGATAATCTTACTTTATATTCAATGATGTTTCAAATAATGAAAGGTATTAATTTAAACTAGCAAAATTTTTTTCAGGTTTTTTAGTGTTAATCATTCTCAAAATTTTAGTAATACTTACATTTATGTGAGTTAGTTATAGATGTAAATTAATAATAGGGAAGTTTTTATTTCTTAGTTCAGCAAAAAGTAGGTTTTATATTCATAAGGCAACATTTGCATTTATCAATAATTATTCTTTTTTCACAATGTATATTTTATTCTTTAATAACTTTTTGCTTATTATTGCTTTTTATTTTTAAATTCTAAATAACATTTTTCAAGTTCATTTTTAATTTTATCAATCAAATTTTTTAATTCTGGAAAAATGTTATATTTATCACAATATTTTAAAATAAATTCATAATCATAAGCGGTTGTAAAGCCAGCACATTTTTCATTTGATATATGTATCATAGTTTCTAGTTTATCTATTAATTTAGCAAATATTTCTTCTTGACTTACAGGATTTTCAAAACTTTCAAAATTTTGTTTTATTTCTGGTCTGAAAAAATTTTTACTCATTTGTGAAATTGTATTATATTCAATTTGTTTTTTTTGTTCTTGTAAATTTTTGTTTTTTGATGTTTGGGCAGCAGGAAAATCATAAATCATTCCAATTTCACTAATGTCGTGATATATTAAAATTTCAAGAACTTTTGCCTTGTCTAGTTTTAAATTATATTTATCTATAATATCATTTGCAAGGGCAATGGTCATAAAAGAATGGTCTGCAGTAGATTCTTGAAGTGGTTTTTCCAATTTAAATCTAGTAACTTTTTTTAAACCTTGTAGATATTTGTAATATTCTAAGTTATTGTTACCATCCATTATTCTATTCTCACAATTAGATATTTGATAATTTTTTTTATTTTTTGAATTTAATTTAAATTTATTAATATATTTAAATTTGTTATTTTTTATTTATTGTAAATTATTTATAAAACCTAATTTTAAACGAAAGAACATATATAATTCATTATACATCTTAATAAAACAGGTGTTTAAATGTACATTAAATTTGGTAGCACCAGCGGGATTCGAACCCGCATTGCCGACTTGAGAGGCCAGTGTACTAACCCTTATACTATGATGCCATTTACTACCATAGGTAGTTTATCAAATAATAATTAAAAAAACAAGTAAAATTTTTAAAGCATTAATGAATGTTTATGTTAAGTAAAACAATAATATATAAAAATTTGATATTATATAAATATTTTTATTAAAATTCTAAACTTGACTATTAATTAGCTTCGTTGTAAAATAAATTTATAATATATCGGTTAAATTTTTTGTTTTTTTGAGGTAAAATTAAAAAAATCAAATAGGTTTTTTTATTTTAAACATTAAAAATTTTTAAAAGCCTATAAAAATTTCGTTTAAATTAAACTAAAAGGAAAGTTGTGATAAGTTTTGCAAAAGATAATAAACTTTAGGTCAATATTTTTTTTATTTATACTTAGTATGCTTTG
>CAJUBT010000040.1:2721-6812 GCA_910584815.1 uncultured Christensenella sp.
TTAATAAATGAAAACGGTCAAAAAAACAATTTAAAGGGGAATTTAACCTTAAGCATAACAGAGGGTTCAGTTCATTATGATGTTGGTTATACTGCTGTTTTTGAAGCCGAAATAGAACCAGTTGAACTTGTGAATTTTAACGATGAAATTAACACTTACTATGTTAAAAATAATATAAAATATTCAGTTGTTGGAAAGGTTAGTGCCTATAATACAACTTTTATAGAAGGTGGAAAGCCACTAAATCAAACAATTAAAGATTATAATAAAAAATTATTAATCGATAATTTTGGTGAAACAAATGGCAATTTGGCATATGCATTATTATATGGTGATAGAACTGAAGTTGATAGTAATTTAATGGACACTTTCAAATATTCAGGAGTGGTACATATTTTTGCGGTCTCTGGTTTGCATATTTCAATTATAGTAGCAATTATATTTTTTATATTACGCAAACTAAAATGCAATAATAAATTAATTTTACTAATTTCAGCCATTTTGTTGTTGTTTTATTGTTATTTATGTTCTTATTCTCCAAGTGTGGTAAGAGCCACAATTATGGCATTAACTGTGTTATTATCAAAAATTGTTTTTAGAAAAAACGACCCATTAACAACTCTTAGTTTATCGGGTTTAATTATACTAATTTTAAGTCCTCTTTCATTATTCAATGCTGGCTTCCAAATGACCTTTTGCTCAGTTTTTGGAATTATAATTTTTATGGATATTTTTAAAAAGGTTAAAATAAAAAATAAACTATTTAAAAATATGTTTTTGCTAGTGGCTGTTTCGTTATCCACACAAATTGCATTATTGCCATTATTTGCAAAATATTATGGGTATTATTCAACTTGGTCAATATTTTCTAATCTTTTAACTTTGCCCTTGTTTTCAATTTTCTATCCAATTTTATTTGTAACAAATTTAATATGTCTGGCCCTAAATTTTATGGGGTTTTTATTTATATTACCAAATGCAATATTGTCTGTAATTATTTACATAAATAAATTAGTAACATACATTCCCTTTGGTCAGTTCCCAATTTATTATTGTGGTGGGGTAATTGTAATTTTATATTATTTATATTTATTCTTTGTAAGCAAATTTATAATAATAAATAAAAAAATAAAACCAGTGGTCGCTGGCTTAGGTTTTGTCCTTGTGTTCTGCTTATTCTCCTTTAATACCTTGCCATTTGTTAGTAATAGTAATACTTTGGCTTTTGCTTCAAGTCATTTTTCGAACAACTATTCGGCTGTTATATTTACTGAAAAAAATAGAACATATTTAATTAATCCTAATATGTCAACAAATTCTTTAAATAAAATTTCTGATTATTTAAATACTAAAAGAATACCAAAAATAAATGGGATAATTTTCTCTAACCAACAATTTTTTGAAGCTGCTTCTTCACAAAGTTTTATGCTTAAATATAAACCTAAACTATTTTTACCAGAAGATAATAACGCCATTAGTAATTTAAAACAAATGGATGTTAATGTTACACAAATAAAATATAACGAACTTACAAAAATTGATGAAGACATAAAAATAGAATATTTTAATTTAGATAATCAGTTTTCAGTGCTCTTGTTTTGTATTGATAATTTTTTGTATTTAGAAATTTCTTTTAAACCAGATTCCTATCTAAAAAGAGAAATATTAGAAGAATTTATATTAACAAACATTAATTTTAGAGTAAATTGTGTTAAACTAAACGATAGTAGTGAAAATGAAAACTATTATAGAAAATTAATAAATTCTAATTATTATGTTTTTAATGGAAATTATAATTTAACTTTAACAATTTAAGGCTACTTATATAGGTCTTAAACTTTTTTGCTGTTATAAATTTTAGAATAATAACTTAAATTAAAAGGATAAAACAATTATGCTACATTATAATCTTTAAAATATTTAAAAATAATTTACATATAACTTTTTTTAATATGCTTTGATTTAAATATTTTATCTTTTAAAATTAAAGGGAATGAGATAAATATAAATTATTCACTAAGGGGGAATGAGTTATGAAATTTGAAGAATTAGAGAATGCTTTAAAAATAAAAACCGAAAATGTTTATATAATAAATGGTGGGGAAAGTTATTTAACAATAAGTGCTTTAAATTTAATAGAACAAAGTTTAAATCTTTCTTACTCCGATTTCAATAAGGTTATTTTTACAGAGGAAGGGTATAAAACCGCAAGTGATATAATAAACGCTTGTCAGGTTTTGCCATTCTGTGATGAAAAAAGACTTGTTATAGTTAACGATTATTTAGGCAAAAAAAATGAAACAGAAAAAAAAGCTTTTTTAGATTATTTTAAAAATCCAATAGATACTGCCATTCTAGTGTTCTTTTCAAGTGTTAAAAGTGAGTTCTTTTCTTCTTTAGAAGGAAAGGTTACTTCAATCGATTGTGAAAAGGTTTCTAATTCTTTTTTAACAAAATTTGCTCAAGAAAAAGCAAAGCAGTATAATATTCAAATAACTTTAGATGCAATTAATAAATTGTTAGACTATTCTAACTATTCAATTACTAAAATAAACACTGAATTAGATAAATTAAAAACGATAGTTGCAGATAACAATATTATAGATGAAACTGTTATAGAAAATTTTGTAACAAAAGATATGGAATACATTATTTTTGACTTAACCAATGCAATTAGCTTAAAGCAAAACGATAAAGCATACTTATTAATAGACAATATGTTAAAAAATAAAGAACAACCAGTAAATATTATTGCAACAATAGCTTCCCACTTTAGAAGATTGTTTTATGTTGCTAGAAGTGAATTTGCAAACAAAGAACTTGCTGAAATGCTAGGGGTTAAAGAATATGCCATAATTAAGTATAAACAACAGGTAAACAACTTTACTCAAAAGAAACTTAAAGACATTTTTGATAAATGTGTAGAAGTTGAATTTATGACCAAGAATGGAAAAATGGAAGGAAAGAATGCGGTAAATTTTTTAATTGCCAACATTTTAAAGTAAATTAAATATATGTTAAATTTTTTATAAAAAATTTTATCTTTTAAAATATTTGTTAACTTAAAACTTTTATTTGAAATTATACTAATTTTATATTTAAAAATTAATGTTGTTGTGTTACTGCAATTTATAAGTTAATTTTTACTTAAAAAAATTATTTCTTCATCTTTTAAATTTTTATGAATAACCTTATTTAATGCAAAACTAATTATGTCTGCAAGTTTTTTTATTGCTATATCTATATCTTTAATTGTTAAAACAATATCATTGTCAATTTTTTTGTTAATATTCTTAAGGTTTGTAACAACAGGCACTCCAACACTAATAACAGGAACCTTTAGTGTTGAATTATCAATTTTAGGTTGTTTATTCCCAATTTCGCACCCAGGAGTAAGCCCACAGTTGTTAACTTGAAAAGTTTTACAAATATATTTTATGTTTTTGCAACTAAGTGAATCTACAACAATAACAACATCTGGCTTTAGTTCAGTAACTAGGCTTTTAATAATGCTTAAAGTATAAACCCCATTCTTACTTGCAACAGAAGGGGCAAGGCTAAAAACATCTCCAAAATTTTTGTTAGACAAACTGCCATTTTTTAAATTTACGCTTGTGCTTATAACTTTATTAACAACATTAACTCCTAAACTGTCGGCAGTGATATCTACATTCCCAAGCCCTACAACAAAAAATCTTAGGTTTGCTTTGTTTGTAACTTTGTTTATAACCTTATTAATTTCGTTAGCAAGTAGTTTAGAAATAAACTCAAAATTTTCGTTAATTAAATAATTATATTCTTCACAAAATATGGTAGAGTAGAAGCCAACATCTTTGTTTAGTTTTTTAGAAGCATACTCATCTTTTATCTCAACATTGTTAATTGTTGTTTTTAAAGTGTCATAATTTTTTGTTTCTACGGTTACACCATTCCTATTTTTATTATTAATTTTGTCAAATTCGCAATATATGTTCAAAGTAATTTTCTCCTTTATTTAAAGTTTTTACCTATTGCTATAAATTTAACAAAAAAACTAACAAAAAAATAAAAAAAATGTTGCAAATTAAATTTTTATATGATAGAATTAGCGG
>CAJUBT010000041.1 GCA_910584815.1 uncultured Christensenella sp.
TGTATAATTGTCAAATGTTTTTTAAAAAAATATTAAAAAAAAATATATAAAATTATTGATAGTAGTAAAATTTATATTTTTACTACTATTTTTTATACCAATAAATACTTCTCCTAGGAGAAGTTGCGAATTTTTTACAGCAAAAAGAACTACGGCAATAACTGACATAGTTAGTTTTTAATATTTAATCTTTATCTATTTATTCAACTACACCCCAATCTAAAAGTAATAATTCTTTTCGCTTTTCTTTTGGAGTTAGCCATTTTCTTTGTTTATCTCTTGAAGATAAAGTAGAAATAGGAATATTATTTGACCTTTCTAAATATGCTTTCATTTGTTTTTTCAAATCTTCAAAAGAATAAAATTTAAGCCACTTATAAAATCTTTCATTATCGTTTCTATGCGACCTTTCAACCTTTCCATTATGTCGTGGTGTTCGTGGCTTAATTAACTTATGAACTATCTTTTTAGCCCTACAATATCTATCAAATAAATGAACTCTATCATTTTTTGTTTGTAGTGTATATGTAAACTCTGAGCCATTATCAGTTTGTATAATATTTGGTTGATAACCAAAATATATAATTGCTCTTTGTATAAAGTCAATAGTTGATGTTGCTATTTGTTCTTCATAAGGGTATATAAATCTTTCTCTTGTTGCTTCATCAATTACTGTATATTGATAAAATCTTCTTTCTTCTTTAAACTCTCCAACATAACAAGTTCTAGGAACAAACTTAACATCAAGTTGCCATTTTTCGCCTATATGAATAGGGGTGTCATAAGGTTTTGGAACATATTTATTTTTCTTTTTAACTTCTGCATACCAACCATTTTTTCTTAAAAATCTATAAAGACTTACTGGGTTACGAGTATAAGAATAATTTAATCTCAATTTTCCATACAATTCATTTAGACCTATATGTTTATGTCTTTTAATTAAATCTTTAATATGCTTAATTTCTTCTTCTGTATGTCGGTTTGGGTGTGGTGTATATGGTGCACAATATTTTGGTTGTAAACTCTCTAATGTTCCATTGTATATTCTTTTCCACCTATAAAGAGTTTGAATTGTGCAATGGTATCTATGTGCAGTAAATTCAAAACTAGCCCTTTTTAATAGTTTTAATGCGTTTAATTTTTCTTCTGCTGAATACGCAGTTTTATATATCTTTTTCTCTTTGCGTTTCATAATAATTTCTCCTATTTTGTCTTATTTTGTAAAATTAAAATAAACCCTTTAAATTTGCTTGATTTTTCAAGGGGGGGGGGTAGAATATTATATAAAACTTTTACAGGAGAAAAAGAAAAATGTATATATCAAATTTAGTATTTATACCACTTGTAATTATATGGGTTATTTGTCTAATTTCATCATTAAGATTAGATAATATGAAAAAAGAAAAAATTGATGAAAAGTTTAGAGTAATAAAAAGAACAATTAGTTACATTATATTTACAATTTCAACTTTTGCACATTTAATTTTAATGTTTGCTACTAATACGCAAGAAGCAATAATAGCAGATATTATACAAATGGCAATTTTAATACCAATTTCAATTATATTCTTTTATATAAATAAAACAAAAAAACTAGGCGAATAAAACACCTAGTTTTTTAATTATACAAATTATTATGCTTTACAAAAAATTTCTAAATATGCGTTTCTTTGTTTTAATTTTCTATTTTCATTTTCTAAATTATCTAATCTAAAATTTAATTTTATTACTTCAGTATTATCATTAAACATATATTTTGTTAATTTTTCTTTTAATAATTCATTTTCTTTTTCTAGTCGTTTTATATAATCTATTCTTTCTAAATCTTGTATATTTGTATTCATTTTTTGATATTCACTTCCTTTTAATTTTTATCTAACTAAACTAATAATTCCAATAGAATTATATTTTTCTATCTTTTTAACAATTAAATTTTCTTGTTGTTCTTCATAGTCATTATTAGAAATATGACCTTTGAGCCAATCAAAATAAATTCCTTCTTCTTTTAATTCTTTTTCTACTTCATTTAATAATTCATCATATGTCATTTTTTCTTTTCCTTTTTTAATCTTTCATATTCTATTTGTAAGTCCCAAACAATGTTTAATAATTGATGTTTTGTTTTTTCTTCAAAATATTCAAAACTATAATGTTTTTTAGGGTCATATTTCATTTCTATATCTTCTTCATTAAATTCTTCTTTTTCTTCTGGTATTTCTTTATTTGCTGAAGATATATTTTGTAATGCTTTATAATTTTTAACATACTTTCTTATTGAAGAAACCGACATATCACTTCTTAAAACTTTATCTTGTATATCTTTTTCTAATTGTTTATCATCTACTGATAATAATTCAAATAATTTACTTTTAGAAAAGTTTTCATAAAGTTGATTTATATAAGCAGTATCTTCTACTACTATAACAAACTTTTTAAAGCAAGATAAAATTCTACTAACTTGTGTATCTTCAAGACCAAAACCTTGCATAACATCGTGAAATGAATAACCATAAGTTGTATGATTAGAATTAGATAAATAAACTCTTTTAAATTTATATTTTTCAAATAATTGTTCTAATTGATAGACAATAAAACAAAGTTCAGCAAAGTTTTCATTATCTTTTTTAAAACAATTATTTAATTTATTAAATAGTTCTTTAAAATAATCATAAAATGCTTTATCGTTAGTTCCGTTGTAACTATCCATACAAGCATAATCAATACTAAAAACTAAATTATTTCGCATAAAATTTTCCATTATACAAACTTCCTACTTAAAAGATATTTTTGTATATGATAATGCCCAACACCAAACTTTTGACCTTTCTTTTCTTTAACACAGAAGTTAATAAAATCTTCTAATAATGCACCTATATTATCTTTTGATATTTCTTTACTTTCGTTATTAAAACAATTTTTATATTTGAATATTGTATCTCTATCAATAATACTCTTTCTTGCCAAAAGTGGCATAACATAATGTTGTAATTCAATATCATTTTCCAATAATTCTTTTTTAGAAAAAGGACATAACCCATCATCATATAAATAATCTTCTAAACAACTTAAATATGAAACTCTCTTTCTTAAATGTTCTATCTCTTTTTCAAAACTACCTATAAAATCTAAATCTTTATATATTGCTTTTCTAACATCTTCAATATGTATATATTTATTTTTCATTTTTAATTTTTCCTTTTAAAATTATTTAAAATAATACTTGATTTTTTTAATTATTTAACATATAATAACAATATCAAATAATTTTGATAACAGGCATATAGGTTTTAAACGCTATATGCACCAGCCGTAGAGCATTGGGTAGAGTGGTTTTAATCTCTATCAGCACACAAGACTTGCGAGTAACTTGTGCTTAAAGTAAGAGTTATACTCTTACTTTTTTTTATATCTATCAATAAACTTTTTATGCTTAACTCTATTTTCACTTGAAAATTTTGTATGATTAACAACCTTATTAAATATTTTTTCTGTTTCAATTTCTGGTATCCTAGTAGAATTATTTGTCAATCTAAATTTATTATTTAAAGTAATTGGCTTATTTTCATTATCTTCTATTTCAATATTATTTCTAATATTTTTAATACCATATTTATTATATGAGAAAGTATTTTTAGTCTTTTTAGAGGAACCCACAATTACAGCATATTCTTCTATGCCTTTTGGATTTATTTGTTTATCGGCTATAATTATAGGCCTAGAAGATTTTAACTCATTTGATGTCTTTTTATTATAAGGTAAATATTTATCTTGTGTCTCAAGAGTTTGCCCAATAGGAAGATTAACTCTATTATTTTGTATATTTTGTTTAAAAGAAAAATTTTTATTTTTCTTTTTTTT
>CAJUBT010000042.1 GCA_910584815.1 uncultured Christensenella sp.
TTTAATTTAATTAACTGTTATATCTCCAATTTTATAAGGTATTATTAGTTTCAACGAATTAAGAGAAAGTTCCACTTGATAACCAATTTTCCCACCACTAAAAATAATTGTTTCATTATTTAAAGCAGAAGAATCTATTACTGTATTAAAAAGTTTTTTCATACCTATTGGAGAACAACCACCGTGAACATAACCCGTTATGGCTAATAAATCTTTAGACTTAACCATTTCTATGTTTTTCTCTCCCACTATTTTTGCTGCTTTTTTTAAATCTAATTCTTCAGCAACAGGGATAACAAAAACATAATTTTTATTGCTTTTGGCAACTGTTACAAGAGTTTTAAAAACTTGTGCTACATTTAAATTTAAAACTTGTGCTACATCTACGCCACTTATAGCACCCGTGTTTACATAACAATAATGACTATATGGTATTTTCTTTTGGTCAAGAATTCTCATAACATTGGTTTTTTCTTCTACTTTTTGCATAAGTTTTGCTCCTAAAAATAGGTTAATTAATATTATTTTTTATCCAAGAAATAATTACATTTACAATATAATCTTGTTCCTGTTTTGTCAACTCTTTTCCCTTTTTTATTTTATGCCGTTTTCTAAACAGTTTCTGCAACAAGTTGCTGTTGCGTGTTGGGCAATAAAAACAGGATGACCTTTAAAAGCGGTTTGTTTTCCATCGTTAGCAATGTATGCAGGGGAAAGTTTAGAAGAAACAAAATCTCTAGCGTGACTTTCTATTACTTCTAAACCTTTTTGGTTTATATATTTAAAATCTTTTTCTTCTAATGTAAATTTACTTCTAAATTTAGACTTTTTTAACTCGCTTAAAATATATTCTACATTGTTCATTCTTTTTACTCTTAATTAACTTTTTATATAGTTTTAATAATTAATAATTATTTATTTTCAATTAAAATTTTGTTTTTGATAAAAAATAAAAAACCTCCTTTAAAATTGGCGATTTAAAATAAAAAGTTCTATGCCTTTTTGGTTTTTTTAGTTTTCTTTTTGGCTTTTGTTGCTCCACCCTTTTCTTCTCTTTCTTTTTCTTCTTCAAGTTTTTCTTTATAATCTTCTAAAGTTTGATGTAAAGCTTCTATAGCAACACTAACACAGCCTATTTTGTTATCATCTATTTCGCCCAAAACATCTAGCACTTCTGAACTTGTAATTTTGCTGGCATTTTCTAAGGTTCTGTTAACAATTAAATCTACCACAACATCGGCTGAAGCAATAGCAACAACGCAACCAAAGGCTTTAAATTTTGCTTCAACAATTTTATTGTTTTCTACTCTAATAAGATATTTAATAACATCGCTTGCATCTGGGTTCCCAGCCGAACCTGAAGCATCGGCATATTTTAAATGTCCTGCATTTTTTGGATTTGTAAATCTATCTATAACAATTTGTGAATACATTTTTTACCCTTCTTTATTTGTTTTTACTTCTTATTGGGGAAAGTTCTCTTAATCTTTCAACATCTTTCTTTAGTTCTTCAACAACTATGTCTATTTCTGCTTTAGTATTATTTACACCAAAAGAAAACCTAACTGTGCCCTGTGCATATTCTTGTGGTAAGCCTAAAGCTTTTAAAACGTGAGATTGCTCGTGTGATGAACCAGCTGAACAAGCAGAACCTGTTGAAACAGCAATGCCTGCTAAATCTAACAAAGTTGTTAGGGCTTCGCCTTCCACTCCTATAAAAGAAATACTTATTAAGCCTGGTAAACTTTGAAACTTATGTCCATTGATTTTTACATTTGGAATTTCTTCCATAACTTTTGAAAGAAAATATTCCCTTAGAAACCTTAATCTTTTATTATTAACAATATAATCTCTTGCGGTAACATCTAGTGCTTTTCCAAAACCAACTATTGAAGCAACATTTAAAGTTCCACCTCTTTTCCCTCTTTCTTGGTTTCCGCCGACAATAAGATTATCTATTTTAATACCTTTTTTTACATATAAAGCTCCAACGCCTTTTGGACCGTGAAGTTTATGTGCACTTATGCTCATAGCATCAACTTCAATATCTAAAACATCTATTTTAAAGCTATTAACAGCTTGAACTGCATCTGTATGAAAAATTATATCTCTTTCGTGTGCAATTTTAGAAATTGTTTTTAAATTTTGAATTGTGCCTATTTCATTATTTGCTGCCATTATGCTAACTAAAATTGTTTTTTGATTTACACAATGAATTAATTCTGCAATATCTACAAGACCAGTTTCATCTACAGGCAAATATGTAACTTCAAAGCCCATTGTTTCAAGCCTTTTGCAAGCCTCTAAAACACTATGATGTTCAATTTGAGAGGTTATTATATGGTTACCTTTGTTTCTGTTTGCAAGTGCAAGACCTATAATAGCCCAGTTATTTGCTTCTGTTCCACCAGAAGTAAAAAATATCTCGCCTCTGTCGGCATTAATACTTTTTGCAATTCTATCTCTTGCCTTATCAACTAAATTTAGGGCTTCCCTACCAAAAGAGTGTAAGTTGTTTGGGTTGCCAAAATTGGCACTAAGAACTGGTAGCATTTCTGCTACTACTTCATTTGACACAGCAGTTGTGGAAGCGTTATCTATATAAATTCTTTGCATATTAATACCTATACCTTTTTATTTATGATATCTTGCAATGTAATGTTGCCTAATGTTTCATTAATACTTTTATATATAAAAAAGAAAACTTCTTTATTAGGGCAATTTTTATTTTCGCAATTTTTTTCAACACATTCACTTGTGTATAAAGAACCTTCTAGAGCAGTTAAAATTTTGCCTATTGTTAACTGTTGAGGCGGAAAACTTAATTCGTAGCCACCATTAAGCCCCTGTTTTGCCGTTACAATGTTTTGTTTTTTTAAAGTTGACATAATTTTTTCTAAATAATTTTGGGATACTCTTGCCACCTCTGCAAGTTTACTGCTTGAAATAGGCTCGTTACTATTATAACTTTTTCCAAGTTCATATACAACTCTTAAGCCGTACCTTGCTTTTGAAGAAAACTTCATATTGCCCAGAATCTCCCTTTAACGATATATAACTTTTTACCTTTAATATGTGTTTTAATTAAATTAAATTTTTATATTATAAAGCAACACTTATGTTTATATAAAAACTATGTAATAAAAAATTTATAACAAAATAACTATTTTGTAGGAAGTAAAAAATTCCTTACCCGATTATTTTAATTAAACAAAAGAAAGCAAAAATAAATATTTTACAATAAAATTTTAGCAAAGTTAAAAATTATTGTCAATGTGCAAAATGGCTAATTAAATATGTAAATATAATTTTACTAATAAATGCTAATAATTGTTATATTTAATAGTTATTTTTTAATATAAAATTTAAATGCTATAAATAATAAT
>CAJUBT010000043.1 GCA_910584815.1 uncultured Christensenella sp.
ACGTGGAACATTTTTATTTATATTTAAGTTTTATATTTTATGTTTTAATAAAATAATATTTTGGGAAGTTTTATTTAATAGACAGCAATATAAACAAAATAATATGTATTTATATAAGCAGAACAACAAATATTTTTATAAAGCATAATTTTATTTATTAAATTATATTATAAAGATTTTTTAGTAAACTAGTGATATTTTTTAAATATAAATGCTTAAACACTAGTTTTCTCCTAATTGTAGTAATACTTTCTATAAACGTAAAGTAATAGTACATTAAACCTATTTAAATTTGATTTATATTATATAAAGACCTTAAACTTACTATTTACTATAAAATTTTCACATAAATCTTTGTAAACTTATAAAAATGTTCCACGTGGAACATTTTATAACTCATTTTTATAAATAAACTAATTTAAAGATATTAAAAAATATATCAGTTTACAAAGTAAACTCTAAATATAGCCCTAAAACAAAAAATATAACAAAATATCCAATTATTGTATAGCCTTTAAGCCTAAAAGTAAATAATTTATTATAAGTAACTTTCCAATAAAACTAATATCTGTTATCTGTGTAAATTTTTAATTATAAATTGGCATTTAAAAATAATTAGCTATATCTCTTTTGCTTTCAATTGCTATAGCTAAAAAGAAAGAGGCTAGTATGGAACTTTGACTAATATAAACAAAAATAGATATTAGAGTAAGCATTATTTAGAAAATTTATAAAATATCAGGGTTTAGTAATGTAATTAATATAAATAAGTATTGAAAAAACAAATTAAGAATATATAACAGACATAATAATTTCTTTCGTTTTTATTTTGAAGTTTGTTAAGGATGTTAAATATTTTATAAATAAAAAAATGTTCCACGTGGAACATTTTTTGTTACTTATGTAATTTAAATCTATTTTCTTTCTAAGGCTGCAATAAAATTAGATATTCTATCTAAATCATCAATATTAAAATAGTCAATAGTAATTTTACCCTTATTGTCATCACCTTTAATAATTACTTTAGTTTTAAATAGCCTTGCAATTCTGTGCCCAAGTTCCTTGAGTTCAATGCTTTGAACTATTTTTTCTTTAGATGGGGCAGAAACATCAGTTGGTTTAGCATCTTTATAATTTTTAATATAATTTTCTAAATCTCTAACGGAAAGTTTATTTTCAACAACAACTTTTGCAAGTTCTATTTGCTTAGCACTATCTTCAATTGGCACTAAACATTTTCCGTGCCCTGCAGATATTGAACCTTTTTCTATTAGTTCAATAACTTCTGGTGTTAAAGTTAATAGCCTAAGAGTATTAGCAACAAGTGGGCGACTTTTACCAATTCTATCTGCAACAGTTTCCTGAGTAAAATCGTATTCAAGCATAAGTTCTTTAATAGCTTTTGCTGCTTCAATAGGGTTAAGGTCCTCACGCTGTAAGTTTTCTATTAAAGCAACTTCCTTAACTTGTTTAGCTGAATATGTTCTAACAATAGCAGGTATTGAAGTTTTGCCAGCAACTAAAGAAGCTCTATATCTGCGTTCACCTGCAATAATAGTGTATCTGCCATTTCCTTCATCATTTAAAATGATAGGCTGAATTACCCCGTGTTGTTTTATAGATTCCGAAAGTTCCTTTAATGCCTCAGCATCAAAAGTTTTTCTAGGCTGATTTTTGTTTGGGTCAATTTGTTTTAAATTAACCTCCATAACTCCATTTTGCACAGGGGCAACTGAAACGCTTTTAACTTCTGAAACAACATCAACCGCATCACCACCTTCAACTCTGCCTTCAACAACATCAACGCTATCTGTTTGAGAATTTGTTTCATCTTCTTCATATATTGAAAACAAAGCCTCTAAACCTTTTCCTAAACCTTTCTTCATAATTCACCTTACATAAAATTGTTATAAATTTATAACTACTTTTTAATAAATAAAATTTAAACTTTAATAATAATTTTTAAAACATAAAAAATTAATTTTAGATATAAGTTTAAACCGTAAAATTTTAAACCATAAAAAAATTATAAATTAAAATATGTTTGTGTTTAAAACAAAGCATATATAAAAATTTATATATGCCAGTATTTTCCTAACATATATAAATTTAACTTACAAAAATATTATAACATAGTTTTTATACAAACGCAAATACTTTTATTCTAGTATAATACTACTTTTTTATAAATTTAGTTATTTTTTTATAACTATCATTGTTGCGTTTTAAAAATTCTTCAGCAAGTTCATAGTAGGCAAGTCCGCCTCTACTTTTTGCTTCGTACATAATTATTGGTTGCCCGTGGCTTGGGGCTTCTGCAAGCCTTATGCTTCTAGGAATGGCTGTTTTATAAACCTTAGTGCCAAAAAAGCGTTGAATTTCCTGAGATACCTGCACAACTAAGTTAGAGCGATTATCTTTCATTGTAAGAATAACCCCTTCAACATCTAAATCGGGGTTTAGGTGTTTTTTAACAAGTTTTACTGTGTTCATAAGTTGGCTAAGCCCTTCAAGTGCAAAGAACTCACACTGAATTGGAATTGCAACAGAATTAGAAGCAGTTAAAGCATTTACGGTTAATAGCCCAAGGGATGGTGGACAGTCAATTAAAATATAATCGTATTGGTCTTTAACTTTATATAACAGGTTTTTAACAATATGTTCACGATTATTCATATGAACAAGTTCTATTTCTGCACCAGCTAAATCTACAGTTGCAGGAACAATATCTAAATTTTGAATGGCTGTTTTTTTAATAACATCTAATATTTCTACGCTTTCATCTATTGCATCATACAAAGTTGCTGTTTCTTGTTTCTTTTCAACGCCAAGCCCACTTGTAGCATTACCTTGAGGGTCCATATCTACAACAAGAACCTTTTTACCCATAACAGCAATATATGCCGCCAAATTTATGCAAGTGGTTGTTTTACCAACTCCACCTTTTTGATTTGCAAAAGATACAATTTTTCCCATAAGTCACCTTTATACAATAATTATAACAAATTTTTTAAAAAATACTAATCTTTTTAATAACTTTTTATAATATAAAAAATATAAGTT
>CAJUBT010000044.1 GCA_910584815.1 uncultured Christensenella sp.
TATTTAAAATTAACTTAATTACATTTTAAAATTAATGGTAAAATTTCTAAACTTAAAAGCATAAAAAATAGTTTAAAAAATTAACTTGCCAAAATTCTATTACAAAAAAACAACTTAAACTTTGCCATTTAAAATAACATAGTTAAAGTTGCTTTTTATATAGTAATGTTAAATTTTTTTATATTCTTATTGCTGTTGTTAATTTTTCTATTGCTTCATTAAAGTTGTTTGTAAAAAATATATCATATCCATTATTACATTCGTAAATAAAATCTTTTAAAGGTTTACTTGTATATTTCGAAAAATCGCCATATATGGCAATTTTAAACTGATAATTAATAAATTTTTGCAACACCTCTCCTGCTAGCCCGCTACTTAAAATAAAAAAATTATCTGTAACTAAATCTTTTGACAAAACAATATTTTTAGACCCTGTTTTATAATTAGCGGTCATCATTAAATCAACAGCACTTTGAAAATCTGTTAATATAATTTCATCTGCTACTATATGTGCAATTTCTATATTATTTCTAATTATTTTTTTTATTTTCATAATAACTAATTATACTAATTCAAATTTATGTTAGCAAATTAAATTATGGTTTATTTGCAATTTTTAAATTTTAATCAACCTAAACAAAATACATATTATAAAAATCTTTTTTTCTAGTTTATTTTATTCTTTGTTATATAAAAATTATAATTAAAATTAACATAATAATATTTTAAATTTAATGGTAAAATCTATAAACTTAAAATATAAAAATTAAGTTAACAAAATTCTATTTAAATAATAAAATTAATTATAAATATATTGTTAGTTCTTTCCCCCTTTCATAACTAAATTATTTGAACATTCATAAAAAAATTAAAAAAAGTTACTAAGATAAAATAAAACGATGATTAATAATTTTTAAAAGGTGGAATGGTAGAAACATAAAACGAATTTTTTGCTAATAGCGTATATTTCTTAACAAAATCTGTTTTTTCATCGGTATAAGCATCGCGGTTGTGTTCATATTTTTTCCATAAAAGTAATTTTAATTTTTCATATTCCTGTGCTATCTTAGAATTTGCATTTAAATAGTCTCTAAAATATAATTCATCTATATCATTATTTAATCGAATATGTAAATGAAATACTTTTTCTGCAAAGCCACTTTCTGTATAACCTTTATTAAGTGATATGCGATAATCACTTGATGACATAATTATATAGCCCTGTTTTTGCAAAGTATCAGCACATTTTTTTATTTCATTTACTTCATTTACAGCAATAATAATATCAATAATTGGTTTTGCCCAAATTCCTTCTATGGCGGTACTTCCAAAATGATAAAACTTTATGCTAGATGACAGTATTGACTTTAAAATTTCAACTTCTTCGTTATACCAATCTTTCCAATATGATTTATGCTCTGTTAATATAATTGGAAATAATTGCCACAATTCTTCATTCGACATTTCATTTAATTTTTTCATACTTAAATTATATTATAATATAATAAAAATTTCAATGAAAAGCCAAGGATTAAACTGCTTAAAAAAATAAATAAAGAAAAAACTCAAAAACAATTCCTTTAATAAGAATTTTGTTTTGAGTTTTAAATAATAGATTGAAATTAACCTAAAATAAATTCCCCCACTAAATTCTAACTATTATTTTAGTGCCTCTAATAAAAACTTTTCAACTTCTTTATTAAATGCTTTTGGCTTTCTATTTGCAATAAAATGATTGCCCTTTATAATTAATAATTTGGCATTTGGTATAGTATCTGCTATTTCTCTTGAATGGCTTTCTTTAATCATATCTTTATTCCCAGCTATAACAAGTGTTGGTATTTTAATAGACTTTATTTCTTCAGTTTTAATGTTAGGTTCATTAACCATCAAGCCCCATATTTCCATTTTTCTTTTTGCACTTTCCGATATTTTTGAAAAAGTCTTTTTAATTTTATAATTTAATTCAATCAAAAATTGAGTGAATTTCCTTACGCCCCTTGTGTTCAAGTTTCCACCATTTAATATTAGTGCTTTAATTTTTTCAGGATATTTTATTGCATATTTCATTGCAATGTTAGCTCCATCAGAAAAACCCAACAATACCACTTGCGAAATATTTAATTTAAGTAATAAATTATTTAAGTCTTCTGCAAATTGTTCCATAGTAAATGGTGCACTACCTCGCGGTGATTTCCCGTGACCTCTGGTGTCTACTGCAATCATTCTATAACTATTTGAAAAATAATCGATTTGTTGCTTAAAATACCCACCATCCTCACCATTCCCGTGTAATAAAATAAACGGTATTCCACATCCTTTTTCTTGATAATATAACGAAATATCCATTTTGCACCTTTTTGATAATTTCTATTTAAACTTTATTTAACTAATAAATTATACTACAAACGAATACTTTTTTCAACTATATGACCATTTAAAAGAATATTTTATTGCTATAGCGATTGCTTTTTTTAAAACTAGCAAAACAAAAATAAACTAACAAAAAAACTTTATTGGTTCTACAAACTTTACAGTAATTAAACAAGCGTTATTACAAGATATATATATGTTCAAATAAACGCTATAACAAACATTTAACCTTTTAGAAAATCTACACGACTTATATTTAAAAAATTACAAACTAAAAAAATAAAACCTAACCCGAACACTCATCTTATGTTTCGTTTTAAGTTTTAAATGGTAATAAAGTAAAAACATAAAACAAAAAATCTACAATACAATTAAATTTATCTTTGCTTTCTATTTGTTTTCTTTTAATACTTAACAGTCTCAAAAAATTTTTAAATAAGAAAGTTTCTGTC
>CAJUBT010000045.1 GCA_910584815.1 uncultured Christensenella sp.
CCATCTATTTTCACCAACTCGCAAAAATTAAAATAATTGGTAATAAAATCAGCTTTATAAAATTATAAATTTAAATATTTAAAGCTATTAATTCTTTAGAAATTAAAATTATTAACTACTTATTAAACAAAACCATTAAGTTACAATAAAATTTTAAGTTGAAAAAAATTAGTATTTAAATTAAATTATTCAAAATAACCTTGCATAAAAACTATAAACTTTGAAACTTGCAAAATTAAATAAAAGAACTTTATTTCAATATAATAAAGTTCTTTTATTTTTACATTAATTTTAAGAAGTATTTAATAATATAGATATTTTTTCTTATAAAAGCCATTTGCACTTTTATTTTAGTTATTGAGAATCTCCTTCTTGCATTAAATTAGCAACTTGTTGAGATTCTACAACTTCAGTTTTTAATAGAAAGTTTTCATTCTTTATTTGGGCTTCTACAGGTATGCCAGAAACCTCTTCTTGCTCTTCAAATTTTTCATATTCAGCATCTGCTATTTTCCTAAAATCGACTTGTTCTCCTCTTGATTGACTTTCATAATAATCATATATATATCCTAGAGCATCATTATATTTATCATATTGGACCGATGTAATTTGTCCACTAGATAATGCCGATGATAGAGTGGTTAAATTTTCATCCAATTCTTTAGCAAGCACTTTTTCACTTTTAAATGTTTGCCTAGGAACACTCCCTGATGGATCGTTAGGATCGTATTCTGGCGCAATAGTAATACCACTATTATTTATTTTTATACCTAATGTGCTTTCTAACTCATCTTTTTGTTGTAGGGCAACTGTACCTAAAATCATTTTCATTTCTGGACAGCTTCTTAGTTCTTTTAACTCACGCCTTTTTTCATCACTTAATTGTAAGTCCGATGCAAAAACTTGTATAGCACCAGTATTAAAACTCTCAATTGCATCCTTAGGAAAACCTAAAATATTGACGTAAGATTTTCTAAGACTAGATACTGATTCGTATCTATTATAATGCCATTTGCTATAATTCGTGTCTGAATAGTAGGACTTTTCAAATTCGCTATCACTAAACTTATCAAGTAGCCCAAGTTCATTTATTATTTTTTTATTAAAACTTTTCACTATTAAATCCTTTTTAATTATTTATAATTGTTCATAATATTTTTGTCAAGATTAATTAAAAATAAATAAAATAATTTAAAATTTCAATAGAAAAAGTACAAGCAAAATTGTACTAAGAATAAATTATTGGTTAATATAAAATAAAAAAATTACAAGAGAAATTGAAAATATTTTTTATTTTAATAAAAAGTATATTTTAGTAATTTATTCTATTGAAATTAAAACCTATAAATTCTAAGCTATTAAAAATACTAAAATTTTTATTATTTTCTCGCTAGTTTCAAAACTATCTAATTAAAGTAATTTTTTTTGTGCTTCAAATAGTGTTTAAATTGAATGAATTATATCTTGTTTAGGTTTATTTTATAGCTTTAATTGTGTTGCTGATGTTTGCCAAGGCAAAGCCGAACCTCTTGTATCTATATTATGGATACGCAAAATGTCAAACTAAGAATTTTAGCATTTTTTAAAATTAATTAGAACAATTTTCAGGATAGTATGTTATAATTATTTTATTATTAGTTAAATGGGAGAAATTTATGGCAGAGTTAAAACTTTTTAAAATAGGAAGTGAAGTTAAGGAATTAAAATCAAGTAGCACTACTATTGAAAGAGAGTTGCAAAATATAATTGAGAAAAATATGTATGAGTTTTTTGCTGTAAGGTTTTTGAAAAGTGAATATAAAATAGATAATGGTCGTATGGATTCTATTGGTATTGATGAAAATTATTGCCCTGTAATTTTTGAATATAAATGTCATTCAAATGAAAATGTAATCAATCAAGGTTTATTTTATCTAAATTGGCTATTAGAACATAAAGCAAATTTTAAACTATTAGTAATTGAGAAGTTGGGTATCGAAGAATCTGAAAAAATAGATTGGACAATGCCAAGGGTTATTTGTATTGCTGGAGATTTTAATAAATATGATGAAGAAGCAATTAAACAAATAAATAGAAATGTTTCTCTCATTCGATACAAAAAATATAGTGATGATTTATTATTATTTGAATTATTAAATACAAATACAGTTGCTCCACTTGAAATTGAAAAAGATAGTTCTACTACCAACAAAAAACAAGTAGACAAAACTTTTATTGAACAATATGAAAATGCTCCTCAATCAATGAAAGATATATATGATGAACTTAAAAATTTTGCTCTTTCACTGGGTGATGATGTTTCTGAAAATACTTTAAAACTATATGTAGCATTTAAAAAAATTAAAAATTTTGCAACTATAGAAATATATCAATCAAAAATTTTAGTAAATTTAAAATTAAATCCGAAGAACTATGAATTAACTGAAACGTTAAGAGATGTTGGGAATATTGGACATTGGGGTTGTGGTGATTTGCAAATAATATTAAAATCAAACAAAGATGTTGAAATGGCAAAGAGTTTATTAAAAGATGCGTATGAAGAAAATTAAAAAAGTTGATATTTGGATAAAAAAATTGAACCTAGAATTTCTAGGTTCAATTTAGTTTTTTTTGGTGCGAATGGTGGGGCTTGAACCCACAAGGTCTCCCACACGCCCCTTAAAC
>CAJUBT010000046.1 GCA_910584815.1 uncultured Christensenella sp.
TAGCTCAGTTGGTTAGAGCATCCGGCTCATAACCGGACGGTCCTGGGTTCGAGTCCCCGATGGCCCACCATTTTTATTTAATATTTTTAGGGGTATAGCTCAGTTGGTAGAGCAGTGGTCTCCAAAACCGCGTGCCGAGGGTTCAAATCCTTCTGCCCCTGCCAAGAAAAGTCCGTAAACAAGGCGTTTGCGGACTTTTTGCTATAACGGACAAGTTCCAAATAGTGTTAAATTTTCTTTAAAAACTAACACTTTTACATATATTTTGTCGTAAAAGTGTCGTCAAAAATAATTGAAAATGGTTATAGATAGTTTTTATTAAATACATTATAGAAAAGTTTTGACATATACAATTTTATAATAAATATTTGGAGGTACAACAAAATGGCTAAAAGAAAAATTGGGACGATAAAAATTACGTAAGCGTCAAATGTTTATATGCAATAACATAAAATAAAAAGAGTAGAGTAATTTTGCAAGCTCTACTCTTGTTTTGTTTGATTTTGGAGATTAGTTTTTGATGTGTTTTTATTTTTGATATTTGGAATTTTAACCAAGTATTGCTTAAAAGATTTTTCTTTAGACTTTTTCTCATCCTTATTTATAACTTTGTCGCTGTTTGGGTTATACACTACAAGAATTTGCGAAAATTTTTCAGTATCAATTAACACAACACATCGTGGGTCTTTTGAAAAATCTTTTGTAGGTTTTTCGCTATCAATATTTTCCCAATACTGGAAATTTTGTAAAACAATCTGGGGGTGTCTTTCATAATCTTCATAATATTTTAATACACCCATATATGCTTCTTTGGTTTCAGGATTAATCGACTTAATCATTGTTGCGTTTTTAGTATCCTCAATGTCTTTCCAAATATATTTATTTCTGGTTCTATAAACTCCAATTTTCCGAAAAAAACCATCAATCTTAGTGCTCGAATATAATTTTGCAAATATTATTGCTAAAATAAATGTAGAAATAACCATACCTACAATATCGACGGCTTGACTTATAGAATATGGGAAAATACCAAATCCATTTTTTAAAATAAACCCAACAAATAATGATTCTAATATAATATGCTCGTGATTATCAGAATTTGCTATCGTACACATATGTCTAAATGTTCTAAGAAACACAAATCCTAATGCAATGCATACGATAAAATACGGTAAAGATTCAATTATTTTCTCCACTATTTTCCTCCTTGCGAATTATTTGAATTTAAATTTTTAATAGTCTCATCAGAATCAATATCAACTATATTCCCTGTATTGGG
Source organism: uncultured Christensenella sp. (assembly GCA_910584815.1). Taxonomy (GTDB): domain Bacteria; phylum Bacillota; class Clostridia; order Christensenellales; family UBA1242; genus UBA7862. Next base: position 1,280 of record CAJUBT010000046.1, read on the forward strand.
TTCTGCCGACCCACGACGATGGTCAACCTTAGAGTAGTTTGAGTTAATTTCTAATTTTACATTAGTTTCGTCACCATCGTTGTTAATTCTTTTGTCTTTTGGATCAAAATTATTCATAAAAACATCTCCTAAACATAATATTTTTCTAATTATATCATATCTAAGAATATATTTCCATTGTCGAATTATACAATTATTTATATAAATTTGTATGTATTTAAATCAATAAAAAGCCGTCCATCAAAAGGACGGCTTTAAAATATTCACCACGGCATAACAGGTTTATCCGAAGTCAGTAACCTGTAAAAATACTCCTCCACGTTCAGCCCATTAACGCAAGCCGTAACAGCAAGAGAATACCACATTGCGCTTGCCTCCGCGCCCTTTACGGAATCAAAAAACATCCAGTTCTTGCGATTATGT
>CAJUBT010000047.1 GCA_910584815.1 uncultured Christensenella sp.
CACATTCCAACCTTTCCGCATAATGCCATAAAGGTGCCTAATTTATGCCCAATGTTGTATATTTCATCTAAAACTTCTGGTTTAAAGTTGTAGTTTAATTGGTTGCCAACACCATTTGTTTCATAAGATGTTAATTCTGGGTCGCCAACAACTTTTAAAGTGCCTGGGTGAACATTAACAATAATGTTATCTTTGCTTATGCCTAAGTCTTTTGCTCTTTCTTGTAAACTTGTTAAAGCAGCTGGGGTAAACCTACTTTCTTCTGGTAAAAGTTCGCCTTTAACAGCACCTAACATTGTTTCGCTTGGCACTGTGTTTCCAACGCATAAAGAAAGGTTACTATTGCTGCCAGTTATAAACTTAGAAACTTTTAAAAAGCAAGGTCTTTCACGGGTTGCCATTTCAACAAATTCTTCATAACTAGTTGCTATTTCTGTGCTGTGCCCGCCACCTTTTTCGGTGTTGCCTTCGCCACATTCTTGAACAACAACTCTGCCTTGTTCATCTGCTAAAGATTTATATAAAAATTCGCTTTGAGCTTCAGTTAAAGGTCTGTCGTGTCTAACAACTTTAGAAGGAATAGCGTGGGCATCTAATCCAGCTTGATGCAAAATGTCTAACAAATTTGTTTTTTCTTCAAAATATTCTCTAAAGTTTTGTTCGCTATTAGCAATTAAATTGCCACCAACTTGTGCTTGTGTTCCACGAGACCAAAGCCTATCAGCCATTGGAGTGTAGCAGAAAAATGCAAAATTGTTTCTAACAATATTTCTTGGAAATAAAGATGTTATAGCATCTATGGAAGATGTGTCTCTTTCAACAAAAGTATCATAAGGGGTGGTAAATTGAGGAACATTTTTAAAGTATTGTTGCCCATCTTTTCCGCCAGCCATATAAGCCTTTCCGCCACTTGCAACAAATTCACTTAAAATTCCGCCACGCTGTGGTAAGTGGTCTGCCATTAAAATTGGAATGTCATTTGCGGCATAAGCTTGTGCAAGTTTATCAAATAATTCTAATTCTGTTACGGTTAATCTGTTTAAATTTTGGTTTTTCATAATACAATCCTTCTTTTTTTGTTTAGTTTTATTTTTTTGCTAAAGGCAATAACATTTTGTAATTTTCCTTACTTTAACAAAAAAACCACATATATTGCTATATGTGGTTTAAACTCTCATTCTAATTTTTTCGCAAGAAAAAATCACATATAGCGGTTATATGCGTTAGGTAGAATAATGAGCACTAGCATATTGAAATTTGCTGAATACATAAATTTTTCTCCCGTTTTTTTTCTTTTGACTACCAAGATAATACCACTATAAAACCAACTTGTCAATACCCTTTTTAAAAAAAATTTGCTTTTTTTTAAAAAAATAATAACATTTAGCCCTAAGTTTACCCTGTATCGTAGTTTTTTAATATATTTAATATTATGCTGTTACAACAATTTTTTTTACAACTTTTTTTAGTTATTTAATTTAGCAAATACATAAATAAAAATTGTCGCCACTTAATTCTTAACAAAACTTTAACATTTTTTTAAAAATTTGTTAAAATTAATTTGTTATATATTAATTATATAAATTTTAACTTTATTAAACTTTTGTTTTTTATTGATATTTTTTAAAATTAACAACACTAAATTATTTGTAAATTTATTTTTGCATATTTTACCTTGCTTTATTCAACGCTATGTTA
>CAJUBT010000048.1 GCA_910584815.1 uncultured Christensenella sp.
AGGGTTTTACCCGTTAAATGAAAAACCACCAGGTACACTGGTGGATTTTTATTTAGTATTCCTTTTTTCAATGACTGCAAAGTATTCTTTTGAGTAAAATATCGTTATATATCTTCACATATAAAAGTATCATAAAAGATACAAAATGATATATTAGTGAGGTACAGATCGAAAGTCGCACTCTCCGCCAATCAAAACCTAAATCGAACCTTCGGTTTAGGTTTTCTTTTTTATAAAAACCTGATAAAAAATAATTTTTTTACCAGGTTACTAACATTGTTATTCTATTATATCTATTTACTTATAAATATTATTTTTAATAAAACTAAACTTGTTTATATTTAAAAATGTAGGATTATTTAAAGTATGCAATTTTTCAAAATTAAAAATTCTAATTGAAGTTTCTTCCTATAAGTTCATCAATAGACATATTTAATGCATCTGCAATTTTCCAAATATCAAGAACATTAGGAATATTAACTCCATTTTCCCAATAACTAATTGAAGCATGGGTTACACCTATTAATTTTGCGAGAGACTCTTGTGATAATCCCTGCTCAATTCTATTTTCTTTAATTGATTTCCCTATAATATTCTCCATAATAATATTGTATTAAGAATTCTTACATTATTATATATAAAAAAACGAGGTAGTTATATGAGTTAAATTAATTATATTATCAAAATAAGTTATAGAGAAAAAGAACTTATAATTTTTTTGGATTCTGAATAGTAAAAAACATCGAGTAATTCTAATATTTGAATTTTCAAAAATAGAAGAATTTATTACTAATATTAAACACAAATAATAATATTTCTAAACAATAAATTTTTAGTTAAGTATTAAAATTTGGTTTAGAATACACTTGGTTCACTAAAGTAAATCAGGCTTAATATTTTTAGTCTAATTGAGCAAAAATTTTAGGAGTTATTATGGACATAACATATATTGTTTTATACATTATAATAAGCATATTATTAATTGCACTAATATCATTTATCATATATTCTATTTTCAAATCACCATTTAAATATCCTTATCATATTATTAAATTTGATATAACGGGGAAACGAACCCCAAATATTAATGATTTAATTGATAATCATCTAAATATGTATGGTTTTAATAAATTTTTGCAACATTGCGAAAAGGTAAAACAATGGCAAATAGATAATCAAGAACGAATAAATAAAAGCAAATTAAAAAAATTGCGTACCAAACAATTTGAAAAAGTTGTTGATGATGAACATATTTTTCGTTTTGAACTAATGAAAAAACAAACTCGCTATAGACAACAAAATTATGTTAAATCAGCCTATACAGTAAATATTACAATTGCACAAACTTCTTTTAATTTTAATGAAATTCAACAACGATACGATGCTCTTGCTAATATCGATTTTGAATGTACATTATCTGAATATAATTCAAAAGAGCAGCGAAAACAGATGACTCCAGCGTTAAGGGAAAAAATTTCTATACGAGATAATTTTACTTGTCAATGTTGTGGGAAGTTTATGCCTGATGGTGTAGGATTACATATCGACCATATTATACCTATAAGGAAAGGCGGGAAAAGCATATCATCAAACCTACAAGTTTTATGTTCAAAATGTAATGGGAAAAAGTCAAGCAAGTAAAATAAAA